>DATFTN010000001.1:0-10508 GCA_035261845.1 Myxococcales bacterium
CGTTGGAACGCTCGCGGACGCTGCGGGCATCCGACTACAGCTCGGCTGCCGATCTCGACGCGTCCGTGGCCCGCGCCAAGCAGACCACCGCCAGCGTTGCCCAGCTGCAGGCCACCATCGCCAAGAAGACCATCCGCGCGCCGTTCGACGGGAGGGTCGCCATCCGGCAGGTGGAGCTGGGGCAGGTGCTCGCCCCGGGAACGCTGGTCGCCTCGCTCCAGTCGATCCACCCCATCTACGCCGACTTCTGGCTCCCACAGCAGGCGCTCATCGATCTGACCCCCGGAATGAAGGTGCGCCTGCGCACCGACGTGTTCCCGCAGCAAGGCTGGGAGGGCGAGGTCACCACCATCAACCCCGAGGTGGACGTGTCTACGCGCAACGTTCGCGTCCGCGCCACTTTCCCCAACCAGGATGGCCGCCTTCGCCCGGGAATGTTCGCCAACGTCGAGGTGATCTCGCCGGAGAAGCGCTCGGTGCTGGTGATCCCGGCCACCGCCGTGATCTACGCGCCCTACGGGGACTCGGTGTTTGCGCTGGAGGAGAAGAAGGAGGGAGCGGGTGAACCGTCGCTGGTCGCGCGGCAGAAGTTCGTGCGCCTGGGAGAGCGCCGGGGAGATCTGGTCACGGTGGTTTCCGGGCTGGCCGCCGGTGAGACGGTGGTGAGCAGCGGCGCTTTCAAGCTGCGCAACGGAGCCGCCGTGGTGGTGAGGAACGACCTGGCGCCCAACGCAGAGCTGGCCCCCAAGCCGGTCGACAAGTGATTCGCCGAAAGGGTCCTCCATGAAGCTCACCGACCTGTTCATCCGGCGGCCGGTCCTCGCGCTCGTCGTCAACCTGATCATCGTGATCGCGGGCGTGCAGGCGATCCGCTCGCTCAACGTGCGCCAGTACCCCCGCAGCGAGAACGCGTCGATCACCGTCACCACGGTCTACGTCGGCGCCAACGCCGAGCTGGTGCGGGGCTACATCACCACGCCCCTCGAGCGGGTGATCGCGGCGGCGGACGGCATCGACTACATCCAGTCCCAGAGCGCGCAGGGCGTCTCCACCATCACCGCCCGCCTCCGGCTCAACTACGATTCCACCAAGGCCCTCGCGGAGATCGGCTCCAAGGTGGACCAGGTGCGCGGCGACCTGCCCCCCGAGGCGCAGGTGCCGATCATCAACATCGAGTCGGCCGACAGCCAGTTCGCCTCGGCGTACCTGAGCTTCTCCTCCGAGTTCCTCAAGCAGAACGAGATCACCGATTACCTGGTCCGCATCGTGCAGCCCCGGCTGACCGCGGTGGAAGGCGTGCAGCGGGCGGACATCCTCGGGGCGCGCACCTTCGCCATGCGCATCTGGCTGAAGCCCGACCGGATGGCGGCGCTGAACATCAGCCCGGCCCAGGTGCGCCAGGTCCTGGCGCAGAACAACTACCTTGCCGCGGTGGGCCAGACGAAAGGGTCGCTGGTCCAGGTCAACTTGACCGCGAACACCGACCTTCGCTCGCCGGAGGAATTCGAGCAGATGGTGATCCGGCAGGGCGGGGGCGCGACCGTGCGCCTTCGCGACATCGCCACCGTCGCCCTCGGCGCCGAGGATTACGACACGATGGTGAACTTCAGCGGGCAGACGGCGGTCTTCATCGGCGTGTGGGCGCTGCCCAACGCGAACTCGCTCGACGTGATCAAGCGGGTGCGCGTGGAGATGGACTCCTTGCAGAAGGAGCTGCCCGAGCAGATCAAGGCCACCATCGCCTACGACGGGACCGCTTACATCCGCAGCGCCATCCGCGAGGTGGTCAGCACGCTGCGCGACACGCTGCTCATCGTGGTGGTGGTCATCTTCCTGTTCCTCGGCTCCTTCCGCTCGGCGCTGGTGCCGGTGGTCGCGATCCCGGTGTCACTCATCGGCGGGATCTTCCTCGTCCAGGTGTTCGGATTCACCATCAACCTGCTCACGCTCCTCGCCATTGTGCTCTCGGTCGGCCTGGTGGTCGACGACGCCATCGTGGTGGTGGAAAACGTCGAACGCCACCTGCGGGAGGGGCTGAAACCGGTCGACGCGGCCCTGAAGGGAGCGCGCGAGCTGGTCGGGCCCATCATCTCGATGACCATCACGCTGGCGGCGGTCTACGCGCCGATCGCTTTCCAGGGAGGGTTGACCGGCTCGCTGTTCCGCGAGTTCGCGCTCACGCTGGCCGGCGCGGTCACCATCTCAGGGGTGGTTGCGCTGACTCTCTCGCCCGTGATGTCGGCGTACCTCCTCCGCCAGAGCGACGAGGAGAAGGGCTTCGCCGGGGTGGTCAACCGCACCTTCGATCGCGTCAAAGCCGCCTACGGGCGCGCGCTCGAGACCACCTTCCGCGCGCGGAGCGCGATCTACGTCGCCTGGGTGGTCATCGGGATCCTGGCGTTCCTCATGTTCGGGCAGTCTCCCAAGGAGCTGGCGCCGGCCGAGGACCAGGGCGTGGTGTTCGGCATCATCAACACGCCCGCGAACTCCACTCTGGACCAGGTCACGCAGTCGACGCGGGAGATCAACAAGGAGGCTTTCACCATCCCGGAGACCGAGTTCACCTTCCAGCTCACCTTCCCCAACAGCGGCTTCTGGGGCGCGGGCCTCAAGCCCTGGGACCAGCGCAAGCGCAACGCCTTCCAGATCCTGCCCGAGGTGGCGGCGAAGGTGGCCCCCATCCCCGGGGTGCAGTCGTTCGCCGTCCTCCCGCCCGCGCTCCCCGGCGGTGGCAGCTTCCCGGTCGAGTTCGTCATCGCCTCCACCGCCGAGCCCAGCGAGATCCTCGGGTTCGCCCAGCAGATCCAGCAGAAAGCCGCCGAGAGCGGGATGTTCGCCTTCCCGCCCATCATCGACACCAAGATCGATCAGCCGCAGTCCGAGATCGAGGTCGACCGCGACAAGGTGGCGGAGCTGGGACTCAACCTCCAGACGGTCGGTCAGGACCTGGGCGCCGCGGTGGGCGGCAACTACGTCAACCGCTTCAGCGTGGCGGGGCGCAGCTACAAGGTGATCCCGCAACTGCTCCGCACCGAGCGGTTGAACCCGGAGCAGCTGCAGGACGTCTACGTGACCGGCCCCAACGGACAGCTCGTGGCGCTCAGCACGATCGCCACCATCCGCAACTCGGTGACGCCGCGCACCCTCAACCGGTTCCAGCAGCTGAACGCGGTCATGCTGAGCGGCGTCGCCTTCCGCCCCCTCGACGAGGCGCTCCGGTACCTGGAAGGGGAAGCGGCGCAAATCCTGCCGAAGGGCTACACGATCGACTACACGGGCGAGTCGCGGCAGCTCCGGACCGAAGGCGACAAATTCCTGCCCGCGTTCATGCTCGCGGTGGTGCTCATCTTCCTGGTGCTGGCGGCTCAGTTCAACAGCTTCCGGGACCCGTTCGTGATCCTGGCCGGCTCGGTGCCGCTGGCGATGTTCGGGGCGCTCCTGATGACCTTCCTCAAGATGCCCAATCCGAACATCCCGTTCTGGACCAACGGTTGGACCACTACCATGAACGTCTACTCCCAGGTGGGGTTGGTCACGCTGGTGGGGCTCATCTCCAAGAACGGAATCCTGATCGTCGAGTTCGCCAACAAGCTGCAGGAGCAGGGTCAGTCGAAGATCGAAGCGGTGAGGAACGCCGCGGTCACCCGGCTACGCCCGGTGCTGATGACGAGCGTCGCTACCGTCTGCGGCCACTTTCCGCTGACGCTGGTGACCGGCCCCGGTGCGGCGGCGCGAAACAGCATCGGGTTGGTGCTGGTGGCGGGAATGGCGATCGGCACGGTGTTCACCCTCTTCTTCGTCCCGGCCATCTACCTCCTGATCGCCCGCGACCACCGCGCGGAGGCGCTCAGCGAGATCCCCGCCGACGCCGCCGTGGAGCCGGCGCACTGACCCCGCGCCGTCTCTCGGGCGCGTAACGCTCCGGCGCCGCCGCAGACACTCGCCGGAGAGGCCGGCGAGGTCCGGCCGCGAACAGGAGCAGACAGATGAAGAAGGCAATCGTGTCCTTTGCGCTCGCGCTGGCGGCGTGCGCAGGCGCGCGTTCCGTGCAGTCGCAGGACCCGCTTCCAGGCCACTGGGTGGGCGTGATCGACCGCGACGGATGGCAGAGGCAGCTCTCCGTCATGATCGACCGCAGCGAAGGGTCCTACCGGGGAAGCTGGATGTCGCTGGAGAGCCAGCCCGGGATCATGCTGGACGGCGTCCGCCGCAGCTCGGACGAAGTGCACATCGAGCTGGCGGCGCTGGTCTTCGACGGCCGCATCGCCGGCCGTACCTTGGCCGGGACCGTGACGAACAAGGCGGGCTCGAGCGTGGGCAGCTTCACCCTGACCCGGCTGGATCCAGCGGCGTTCCGGGAAACCAGCGGGCCGTGAGCGCACCGGGGAGCTGGCCGGCGGGGCGTAACGGCCGGCCGGCTCCGCGGACGTAGAATCCAATCCGAATCGAGAGAAGACCAATGGCGCAAACCTCTTCAGCACGAAGCCCGGCCTTTCCGCTGCAAGCACAGAAGGCCGTGGTGACCGGGGCGAACTCGGGGATCGGCAAGGCGATTGCCCTGGCGCTCGGGCACGCCGGCGCCGACGTGGTGGTCAACTATCGCGACGGCGAGGACGCGGCGGTCGCGGTGGTGAAGGAGATCGCCAAAGGCGGCGGCCGCGCCATCGCGATCCGCGCGGACGTCTCGCGCGAAGCCGAGGTGAAGGACCTGTTCCGGAGCGCCGTCGAGCAGCTCGGCACGGTGGACATCCTGGTCAACAACGCGGGCCTGCAGAAGGACGCGCCCTTCGAAGAGCTGACGCTCGAGCAGTGGAACACGGTGATCGGCGTGAACCTGACCGGCCAGTTCCTCTGCGCCCGAGAGGCGGTGCGCGAATTCAAGCGGCGGGGCGTGGTGCCCGCCGTTTCCCGGGCTGCCGGGAAGATCTTGTGCATCAGCTCGGTCCACGAGCTGATCCCTTGGGCCGGGCACGCCAACTACGCGGCCTCCAAGGGCGGGGTGCTGATGATGATGAAGACCCTGGCGCAGGAGGTGGCTCCGCACCGGATCCGGGTCAACAGCATCGCGCCCGGCGCGGTGCGCACGCCCATCAACCGGGGCGCATGGAGCACTGCGGAGGCGCTCGAGGCGCTGCTCGAGCTGATCCCCTACAAGCGCATCGGCGAGCCCGAGGACGTGGCCCGGGCCGCGGTGTGGCTCGCCTCGGACGAATCGGACTACGTGAACGGAACCACCCTGTTCGTCGATGGAGGCATGACGTTGTATCCTGAGTTCGCCTCGGGAGGTTGATGCGCGCTCCGCGCGTGACGCTGCTGCAGGTCTTCGCCGGGAGCGCCGCCGCTCTGGCGTTGCTCCTGGGCGCCCTCCTCGCGCTGTTCTCGGCTGCGACCCGCCGCTCGGTCCTGCACACGGCCGAGGCGCTGCGGGCCTCCGCGGCTCGCCGCATCGAGGCGATGGTGCGCGAGGAGCTGGACGGCGCCGCCCGGGCAGTCCGCGACGTGGAGCAGTCGATCCGCCTCGGAGTCGCGGAGCCGGACTCCGCCGCGTCGATCGAGTCCGCGCTCTTCGCGGAGGTGGTCCGCAACCCGCGCCTCGCCGAGGTGACCTTCACCCGGGCGGAGCGCGACGGGTTCGACCCCGGGGGCGAGCCTTCGCTCGGGCCGGGCCGCCGCTGCCAGGTGTCGGTCGTCCGCACCGACGCCGGCGCGCTGGTGACGCGAATCATCTGGCCTGACGGCCACGGCTTCGCGCTGCACGTCCGCGAGCGCGCGGAAGGAGGCGGTTTGCTTTCCGCTCCGCTTCGCCGGCAGGGGCCCACGCCCGATCCGACCGAGCACTTGACCTTCCGCACTGCGGCGTCCCGCGACTGGGACGGAGTGCCGATCTGGACCGACCTCTCCTACGCGCAGTCCGATTCCGGGCTGCCTCCCGCGCGCCGGCGCGTCGTGGTCAGCGTGCAGAAGTCCATGGTCGACGGGCACGGCCGCTTCGCCGGCGTCGTCCGGGCAGGCCTCCTCACCCACGCGATCGACGCCATCACCGCCCTTCGCGTCGACGATCGGGTGGCGAACGATCCGCACCGCATCTTCCTGGCCGACCCCGCGGGACATCTGGTGACGCGCACCGATCCGGTGGATCCGCTGGAGGACATCGGGGATGCGCTGCGGGTTTCGCCGCGGCAGCTTCCCGAACCGCTGGCGGCTGCGCTGGCCAGCCCGGTGTTGAAGCAGGCGGCGGAGGACGGTGAAGAGCGCTCCAGCGAGCTGAGCGTGGGAGGAGAGCGGTGGTTGGCGACCTTCCGGCCGCTGCAGGGCACCCAGGACTGGCTGGTCGGCATCGCCGTGCCGGAGAGCGCGTACACGGGGGAGCTGCACGAGCTGCGGATCCGGTTCCTCGTCGCCGCGCTGGCCGTGGTCGCGCTGATCGCCGCGGGCGGCGGAGCGACGCTCCTGGCGCTTCGGCGCAGCCTGGGCAGGATCGGAGCAAGGGCCGCCCGGATGCGCCAGCTCGATTTCACGGCCGCGCCGGCCGAGGCCCCCTTCCGCGACGTCCAGGAAGTCGTCGAGGGCCTCGAGCGGGCGAAGACGGCACTGCGCGCGCTGGGGAAATACGTCCCCATCGACCTGGTCCGCCAGCTCTACCGGGCCAACGCGGAGCCGGCGTTGGGAGGCGAGCTGCGGGAGCTGACCATCCTCTTCACAGACCTGGAGGGGTTCACCGGACTCTCCGAGCGCCTCTCGCCCGACGAGCTGGCTCGCGCCCTGGGAGCGTATCTGGAGGCGATGACCGGAGCGATCCGGGAATGCAACGGCACCGTCGACAAGTTCATCGGCGATGCCGTGATGGCTTTCTGGAACGCCCCGGAGGAGCGAGCCGGGCACGCGCGGCAGGCTTGCGCCAGCGTGCTTGCCTGCCAGAGGGCGGTGAAGCACCTCTACGCCTCGCCCTCCTGGACCGTTCCACCGCTGCGCACGCGCTTCGGCCTGCACACCGGACAGGCGATGGTGGGCCACTTCGGAGCGCCGGAGAGGTTCAACTACACGGCCCTGGGCGATTCGGTGAACCTGGCCTCGCGGCTGGAAGGCCTGTGCAAGCAGTACGGCGTCGAGGTGCTGGTCAGCGAAGCCGTGGTGGAGCGCGCGCGGGAGGAATTCGCCTTCCGGCTGGTGGACCGGGTGGCGGTGAAGGGCCGCAGCCAGGGGATCCTCGTGTATCAGTTGGTCGGGCCCATCTCCGCTGAGCTGCCGCCCGCGGCTCGCGACTACGAGACGGCATTCGCGTCGTACTCCCGCCGCGACTTCGCCGCAGCCGCCGTCCTCCTCGAGCGCCACCCCGGCGACGGACCCAGCCGGGTGCTGCTCGACCGCTGCCGCTCGCTGTCCGCCGCTCCCCCTCCGCCAGGCTGGAACGGCGTGCACGTCGCGGCTACGAAGTGAATGACCGGCCAAGGGTCGATTCGTTTCGCGGGAGGTTGACTGTGCGCCTGCTCGCAGTGGCCATTTGCATCGGTTTCGCCCCGCCTGTCCGGGCGGACGGGCTGAGTGCGGGGCCGACCGACAAGCTTGCGCTCGATCTTCCCAAGGACGGCGTCATCCTCGGGTTGGGATTCATCGCCTCCACCGTTCCGCTGATTTTCAGCAGTGAGCTCGCGCCGAAGTCTTGCCGCTGGTGCGACGGACCGGCGGGAAGTCCGGTCAATGCCGTCGACAACTGGTTCCACGACCGCCTCGTCGGGGCGGTGTTCTCACGGAGCACGTCGAACACCTTGAGCTCGGTGACAGCCTTCGGCCTCATGCCTGCGGTCGCCTTGACCGCCACGTTTCTGGCGACGGGACCGTACGCGACGCCCGGCGCTGGGGCGCGCGCAATCGTCATCGTGGGCGAGAGCGTCGCCGTAGCGACGGCGCTCACGCAGGCGATCAAATTCACCGCGGGACGGCAGCGACCGTACGCCCACTTCCAGCACTTCTCCATGCCCGGCGAGGGCACCGCGTACGACCCCACGCCCGACGCGAATCTCAGCTTCCCGTCCGGCCACACCTCCCTCGCCGCGGCGCTCGGGACCAGCGCCGCAATGGTCGCGACGTTGGAGCAATCCTCCGCCGCGCCGTGGCTTTGGGGCGCTGCGGGAGCGCTGACCGTCACCACCGGCGCGCTGCGGATGATGTCCGAGTCGCACTACTTCACCGACGTTCTCGGTGGCGCTGTCCTCGGTGCCGGCTGCGGCGTCCTGATTCCTTTGCTGCACCGCCGTGGCTCCGTGCTGAGCGGCAGCGCCGCGGCCGCTCCCTTCATCTCGGCCGGTGGCGGACGCGCGAGCTTCAGCCTCGCCGGCGCGTTCTGAGTCTGCACCCGTCAGAAACCGAAGCCGGAAAAGAGGTAGAACGAGGTACCCTCGTCCGATCGAACGAGCGCTGCCTTGAGCGAGCCGGCGAGCTGGAAGTAGGGGGACCTCGCGAACAGGCCGATCCAAAGACCGCCTCCCACCCCCGTGTGCCACGTCGACGAGCTCTCTCCAGCGAGGAACACGCGGCCGACGTCGCAGAGGCCGAAGACACCGTAGCGGAGCGGCAAGAGCGCGCTGTACTTGCCCAGCTCCACGTTCAACTCGGTATTGGCGGCGACGGCAGCGTCCCCGGCAAACCGGTTGAGATCGTACCCTCGAAGCAGGTTGCCGGTGGACGCTCCGGTCAGATCCAGGGTGGACCGCGAGGCCGTGCCGCCGAGGAACGCGGCCTCGAAGAACGGATACCTTCCCCAGTTGCGCTCCCCCGACACGTGGGCGCTCAACAGCACGTTCGTCAGGATTCGCGTCCCGTAGATGGCCGAGACCTCGCCCCGCACCTTGCTGAATGCGGCCGGGTTGCTGAAGATGCTCGGGGTGTGGCGCCCGGTCACGTGAACGGCGAAGCCTCGCTGCGATCCGTACGTTCCGCTGCTCTCGTCGAACGCGAGACCTGCTTCCGCGCTGGCCAGCGTCATTCCGCCGGATCCAGAAGGCTGCACATTGCCGATCAATCCGGTCTGGTCCACGCTCGAGACGTGCTTGAACAGCGCACCGGCGCGCCCTCGCACCGGGCCGACGAGGGGGACCTCGACCATCGGATTCACGATGATCTGGTCCTGATGCACGTCGTAGAACCCGCTCGAGACGAGGTTGGAATCGCGCAGCGTGTCGTTGCCGAAGCCATAGAACTTGGCGATTTCGATTCCCGAGTAGGCGAGGTAGAGGAGGGGGCGCACCGGCGAGCGCGTGCGGAAGTCTCCGCCGTATTCGAGGCGGGGGCGGCTCAGCTTCGTGGACCAGGCTGCTCCGAAGCTCATCTGCGAGGCGTATGGATCGAGCGCGAATCCGTACCCCGTTCTCTGCAGGATCCCGCCGAGCATGAGGCCTCGGGTGCCGTCGTAGGAGAACTGCGGAAAGAAGAGATAGTCGCGTCCCCAGTCCCGGAACACCTCGTAGCGCACGCGCTCGTCGACCCGCGGGTCGACCTTCTGGCGCGTCTCCAACTTGTCCGCGGGGATCTGGACCGGCGCGAGCGGCTCGTACACCTTCGTGGCGGACGGCGCGCTCCGGTCGACGATCTCGCTCGTCCCGGGTGGAGAGATCACCCGCAGCGTGATCGCGCCGCTCCCGCTTCCTTGGACGGCGACGCGGTCCTTTCCGCCCATCGCGTACAGGCGAATCTCGGAGGTCTCCTCGGGCAGGAAGGTCCTGCGAAAGAAGGGGGTCGCTTCCCTCTCGCCGGTCTTCTCCTGGCGTGCGTAGATGGCGACCGACACCGCTCCGCCCGCCTGCCGCTCGAGTTCGAAGTCCTCCCCGCCGGTGGTGCCGCGCAGGTCGACGTCGTGGGCGAGCAGCCGGTAGAACTCTCGCGAGGCCTCGGGAAGCAAGTCGCGGCGCGAACGGAGCGCTCGCTCCAGACCCTCGCCCGACTCCGCATACATCGGAGCGGGCAGGCGGTGGACCGCCTCCGAGATCACCGCGTCCGTGAGCTTCGCGACGAGGTCCGCGGTGACCGCCTCCCATGCGGCGCGCTCGAGGGGGACGAGGAAGCGGCGGTCCGTGTAACGTCCCGCGAACGTGATCTTGTCGATGGGCGGATACGTCGTCCCCCAGCCGACGATCGGCTTGCCGTAGTATTCGGCGATCGAGGGAAGGGCGCCGTCGAATCTGCTGAAGGATTCGTCGCGATCGCGCGGCACGACCCGCCAGACCCGCCCGTCGCTTTCGTCGAACCGGACCCATCGATACTGATCGATGTGGCGATCCCAGTCTCCGACCAGGACGTCCATCAGGCGGACGCGGAGGTAAGCGCGCGCGTCGACGCGTTCGTCGCTCCGCTCATCGAGCCGCTCGAAAAGGCTGAGCGTGTCCTCGACCTTCTTCACTCCCGGGATTTTGTGCTCGATCCGCTCCTCCAGACCGCCGAGCATGCCGGCGAACGTACTTCTGAACTCGCCCAACCGGGGATCGTCGGGCATCACCATCAGTTGGGGAGTGGCG
>DATFTN010000002.1:0-18213 GCA_035261845.1 Myxococcales bacterium
GATGGCGTGGCGCTGGACGCTCTCGACGGCGTCGCTTCCAATTCCCAGGGACAGGTCACACGGGACAGGTGCTGTGAAGCTCCTTTGCGCAACCGATCGAAATCGCTTCGGCTTTTTCCAGCCCCTAAAGAAAAACCTCAATCTGGGCGTGCACCCCCGGACACCGGATGTCGGGCGCGCCTGCTATCCTACGATAGTGGATCGGCAGATCCTGCCGCGGAGCAGGACCGGGTCATTTCTCGTTGACGCTCCCGGCGCGCCTTGCAATGCTTCGGGCGCGGCCGGACCCGGGTGGGGCCCGGCCGCCGTCGTTTCTCCCTCCTGGACGTGCCATGGCTGAGAGCATCCCCATCACCCGCGCCGGGGCCGAGGCGATCAAGCGCGAGCTGAAGCGCCTGAAGTCCGTCGACCGGCCGAAAAACGTCCATGACATCGCGGTCGCCCGCGAGCACGGCGACCTGCGCGAGAACGCCGAGTACCACGCCGCCAAGGAGCGCCAGTCGCACATCGAGGGCCGCATCCAGATGCTGGAGGACCGGCTGGCGCGCGCCCAGATCATCGACGTCAGCAAGCTCTCCGGCGATCGGGTCGTCTTCGGCGCCACCGTACGGCTGGAGGACACCGATTCCGGCGCCAGCACGCAGTACACCATCGTGGGCGAGACCGAGGGGGATCTGAAGAAGGGCCGCATCAGCATCACCAGCCCCATCGCCCGCGGCCTGATCGGGCGAGAAGCGGGCGACACGGTGAAGATCCGCACTCCCGGCGGGGAGCGCGAATACGAGATCCTCGAGGTCGTCTTCACCGAGTACATGCCCGAGGAAACCGAGGCCCCATGACCCGCGGCGGGGGGGCGCCCGAGGCGCTGGCGCTCGCGCTCTCGCCGCTCCTGCAGCCGCTCCGCCTCTTGAGCCGCGCCGGCCTCGGCCGCGTGGCGGTGCTCCGCGAGATCGAGCCGCTCGTCCAGCGCGTCGTCGAACAGGCCCGTCCATATGCCGGCGACCGCGCCGCCGGCCTCGACCGGCTGGAAGAGACGGCCCGCGGATTCGACTCTGCCCCCGAGGCCCGTCGCAAGACGGCCATCGCGGCGCTGGTGCGGGAGCTATCCGGCTTGCTCGAGGTCCCCGAGGAGATCGCGGCCTTGGGGCGCGACGGCCACCCGACTCCGACCTTACCCTCGACCTCCCCCTCCTCCTCGACCTCGATCTCCCGCCGCCAGCGCACGGCCGCTCCCGCCCGCCGCGCGGCGATCGCCGCCGCGGCGCAAAAGGCCGGCCTCACTCCGGACCCCTTGCTCACTCCGGTCGAGCACCTCCGCGGCGTCGGCCCCGCGATGGGCGAGAAGCTGCGCGGCAAGGGCCTGGGCACCGTGCAAGACCTCCTGCTCAATCTGCCGCGTCGATACGAAGACCGGCGCAAGCGCCGCACCGTGGCGGAAGCTCCGCTCGGCGAGCGCAGCGTGATCGCCGGAACCGTGGCGTGGATCGACGAGGTGCGCGCACGGCGCGGCCGCCGCCTGGAGGTGCGCCTGCGCGACGAAGAGGGCGGTTATCTGATGCTCCTCTGGTTCCACTATCGCCCTTCCCTGGTGCAGCGCCTCCGCACCGGATCGCGGATCGTGGTCAGCGGCGAGGTGCGCGCGGGCTGGCGCGGCGGCGGAAAGACGATGTCCCACCCTGACGTCGAGCCGTTGCAAGAGGGAAGCAGCGACTCGCTGCCGTCGGGGCCCGGGTCGGACGAGTCGTTCGGCCGGGTGGTGCCCGTGTACACCGAGGTGGAAGGCGTTCCGGCCCGCACCTACCGCCGCATCGCCCGCCGGGCGGTCGACGAGTACGCGCGGCATCTGGCCGACGTGCTGCCGCGAGGCGTCCTGGAGCGGCGGGAGCTGTGGCCGCTCGCCGACGCCGTCCGCGAGGCGCATTTCCCGGACAAGAGCGCCGACGTGGCCGCGGCGGCGCAGCGCCCGGCCGGAGAGCCGCACCGGCGCATGGCGTTCGAAGAGCTGTTCATGGTCCAGCTCGGGCTTGCGCTCCGCCGGCGCGGCGTGAAGGTCGAGCCGGGCATCGCCTTCCGGGCCACCGACGACTCGATCGAGCGGATCGTGAAGTCGTTCCCCTGGCCGCTCACCCGGGCGCAGCGCCGCGCGATCGGATCCATTGCCCAGGACATGCGCAAGCCGGAGCCGATGAACCGCCTGCTGCAAGGCGACGTGGGCAGCGGCAAGACGGCGGTGGCGCTCGGCGCGGCCCTCCTCGCGGTGGAGGACGGGTACCAGGCCGCGCTGATGGCGCCGACAGAGATCCTCGCCGAGCAGCACACCCGCTCCTTGCGGCGCCTCTTGCGCGGCCGGCGCGAGGTGCACGTCGAGCTGGTCACGGGCAGCCTGGGCGCCCGCGAGCGCGCCCACGCGGAGCGCCTCGTGCGCGGCGGCGCAGCGCAGATCGTGGTGGGCACCCACGCGCTGGCCGAGGAGGACACCGGCTTCCACAAGCTGGGGCTGGCGGTCATCGACGAGCAGCACCGTTTCGGCGTCCTCACCCGCGCCAGCCTGATGAAGAAGGGCGCCCGGCCCGACGTGCTGGTGATGACCGCGACTCCCATCCCGCGGACGCTGGCGCTCACCTTGTACGGGGACCTCGACGTCAGCGTGCTGGACGAGCTTCCCCCGGGGCGCACGCCGATCGCGACGCGGGTCTACCGGGACGAGCAGCGCGACCGCGCCTACGACGTGGTGAGGCGGGAGCTGAAAGCGGGGCGGCAGGCGTACGTGGTGCTGCCGCTGGTCGAGGAGAGCGAGAAGCTGGCCGACCTGAAGGCGGCGACGAAGGAGCGAGACCGGCTGGCGACGGACGTGTTCCCCGGCGTGCCCATCGGGCTGGTGCACGGCCGGCAGAGCGCGCAGGAGCGGAACGAGGCGATGGACCGGTTCCTGCGCGGCGAAGACCGGATCCTGGTGGCCACTACCGTGATCGAGGTGGGGGTCGACGTGGCCAACGCCACCGTCATGCTGGTCGAGCACGCCGAGAGGTTCGGGCTCTCGCAGCTGCACCAGCTGCGCGGGCGCGTCGGCCGTGGGGCGGCGAAGTCTCATTGCCTGCTGCTCACCGGCACTTCCGGAGCCGAATGGGGTCCGGCGGCGCGCGAGCGGCTGAAGGTGATGGAGGAGACCACCGACGGCTTCCGCATCGCCGAGGCGGACCTCGAGCTGCGCGGGCCGGGCGAATTCCTCGGCACCCGCCAGAGCGGGCTCCCCGACTTCGCCGTGGCCGAGCTGACCCGCGACCAGGCCATCTTGCAGGAGGCCCGCGAGGAAGCGTTCGCGCTGGTGCAGTCCGACCCGGATCTAGGGAAGCCGGAGAACGCCGCGCTCCGCGACGCCTTCCGGAACCGCTGGCGGGGCCGCCTCAGCCTCGCCCGCGTGGGCTGACGGTCAGGAGCGCCCGCCGGCTAACCCTCCAGCCGCCAATCGAAGAGCACCTTGAAATCTTCGTAGCAGGATTCGCAGATCCAGCGGCGGTCCTCGGTGTAGAAGCCCTCGCTGACGCAGCCCTCGCGCGTCTCCAGCGCGAACGGGGCCCAGCAGAACTCGCAGCGGTCGTGCGTCCAGCCCGGGCGGTGAGGCCGGTACGATGCGTAGCGCAGCAGCTCTCCGTGCAGGTAGTTGGCCTGGTGGCCCGCGAGTCGCCAGTCGTGTTTGTCGATCATCGGTGCGGTCCTCATTTTCGTCAGGGCACGGGGATGCCGGCGCCGGCCGGCTCCTCCAGGAGTCGTTCGCAAGCGGCGACCTTGGCGGGATCGCCCAAGCCGTTGGCGGCCGCCATCGGATCGCCGGAAAGGAGATTGAGGGAGAGTCCGTAGGCCACGCAGCCGCGCGCGTCGGTCACGTCCACTGCCTCCGGCGGCGCGGCGGCCAGCGCCTTGGCCAGGGTCTTCACCCAAGCGAGCGCGGCGCGCTTCTTCAACTCCGCCTCCGCAGGGACCTGCGGATCCAACTTGGCGGCCACGGACACCTTGGGCGCGGCGGCCCAGGTGACGTCCCGGGCCTCCTCGCTGGCGCGGAGCACGCGCGTCCGCCCGGCGAGCTCGACCTCGCCGGAGGCGCGCGCGATGAACCGGTGCTGCACGGCGGGCACCCGCTGCTTGCCGCCCTTCGCGTCGGGAACCTGGACGACGGTGCTGCTGGTGGCGTGGTCGACCGAGATCAGCACGCGGCCGACGATGACGTCAGGATCCTCCGCATCCCAACCGAGGTTGTAGGCGGGCCCCAGCTCGGACAGCGCGGCGGCGAGCGAGGGCTCGGCGGAGATGCCCGGATCGGGAGGCCCGATGGTCAGGCGCGGCCGCAATTGGCTCGCCAGCGCGGCAACGGTGGACGCGTCGCATGTGGACTCGGCGGAAGCGGAGCGAGCCCGGCCGCACCACAGCATGGCCTGCGCGGGATCCGGCGCGGACGCCACCAGCGCGTCGAGCTTGGCCTGCGGGCAAGCGCTCGCCAGCGTCGAGGCCAGGCCGCCGCGATCCTGCGCGCGGGCGGCGTCGGCGGCGCGGAGGAGCTCCGCGCAGTCTCCGCGCCGCACCATCGCTTCCTGGTCAGGCGTGAGCGAATGTGCGCACGCGCTGAGGCAGAGCAGCCCTGCCAGCGGATGGACCCCAGGTTTCATCGCGCTTGGAACAGAATGCGGCAGCTTTTCCCTCCCCTGAACGAACCGCGCAAGGGGATTACGGTCCGACGAGTAGTCGGGCACGCTGTGCTAGAAGGGAGGGCGCTGATGCGCATCGGCGAGATCCTCATCCGCGAGGGCCACCTCACGCAGGACGGGCTCGAGGAAGCGCTCGACTGGCAGGTGCTCTACGGCGGCCGGCTGGGGACGAACCTCCTCGAGCTGAAGCTCGTCGAGGAAGAGCAGGTGGCGCGCGCGCTGGGAAAGCAGCTTTCGTGCGAGGTTGCCTGGGGCGAGCTGCAGCCGCAGCACGACGTGATCCCGCTGCTCCCCAAGCACGTCGCCGACCGCGACGAGATGGTGCCGTGGAAGGTGGAGAAGCGGCGCCTCAAGGTGCTGTGCACGGAGATCAATCTGGGGAAGATGGACCAGCTCGGCTACAAGGTGGGCCGCGCTTGCCTGCCGGTGATCGCGCCCGAGTTCCGCATCTTCCAGCTGCTGCGCGCCAACTACGGCGCCACCCGGCAGATGCGCGCCCTCGACTTCGGCGTGGTCCCCACCGAGGGGCGGGAGGAGCGGCGCCGCAAGAAGCAGAAACAGGAGCGCGCCCCCGAACAGCTTGGTGCGGAGTTGATCGACGAGACGGCCTTCAACGACATCTACAACCGGGTTGTGCAAGGCAAGGCCCCCACGCCGCCCCGGGGGACCTCTCCGGTGACGGAGGCGGCGCAGGCGGCGCCGCCGGCTGCCGACATGCTCGAGACGCTGCCGGAGGACGCGATCCTGGGCGAGCTTTCGGCGGAGCCGGCGCCGGCTGCCGCGCCGGCCGCGGCGGCGTGGGAGGAGCCTCCGCCACCCCCAGCGCCGAAGGTGGATGACGCGCCGATCGATTTCAAGGAGGCGCTGCGGCTCTTGGAGGGCGTCTCTGATCGCAAGGCGATCGCGCACCTGGTGCTGCGCGCCTCGCTGAGCAAGGCCAGGCGCGCGCTCCTCTTGCAGGTCCAGGGCGGCGTCGCGCTGGGCTGGGACGGGCTGGGGGAAGGACTCGAGCAGGCTGCCCAGATCGTCGCCATCCCGCTCTCGGCGCCGAGCGCGTTCCAGCTGGTGGTCAAGACGCGCAGCCACTTCCTGGGCCCGCTGCAGAAGACGCCGCTCAACGTCCGGTTCCTCGCGCAGCTCGGCAAGAAGGTGCCGCTGTCGTCGATGATCGTCCCCATCCTGCACCGCGGCCGCGTCTCGCACCTCTTGTACCTCGACAACGGCCACAAGCAGCAGGCGCCGACCGACGTGGGCGAGATGCTGATCTTGAGCCAACGCATCGGCCAGACCGTGGAGGCGCTGGTGCAGAAGAAGCGCAAGGCCGCGCACGCCTGACGCGCGAAGGAGGACTCGTGCTGCGCCTGGCCGCGATCGCCTCGCTCCTCCTCGTTCCGCTGGCCGCGCGCGCCGACGCGAGCGGCGAGATCGACTGGCAGCGGCGGGTGCTCAAGGCGACGGGGCAGGGTGTGCCCGACTTGAACGCGCCCTCCATCGCCGTCGCCCGCCTCGGGGCCGAGCGGACCGCCATGACAATCGCCCAGCGCAACGCTCTCGAGACGCTGAAGGGCGCCGCC
The DNA here is from genome assembly GCA_035261845.1 of Myxococcales bacterium. Lineage (GTDB taxonomy): Bacteria > Myxococcota > Myxococcia > Myxococcales > 40CM-4-68-19 > VBKO01. The sequence continues at coordinate 6,275 of DATFTN010000002.1, forward strand.
TTGGAGAGCGGGGGGACCGTCGGCGCGCTGCTGCAGAACGACAGCGCGCTGCGCAGCAAGGTGCAAGCGAAGCTGCGCGGCGCCCGCGCGGTGAAGACGCACTACTACTCGGACGGCGGGGTGTCGCTGACGGTGGAGGTTCCTCTCGATCAGCTGCCAGTGGAAATCGTCGACAATTTGAAGCCGCCAGCGAAGCCTCCCTCCCCCTCGACCTCGCCCTCTCCCGACGCCGGAGCGAAGTGATGCGCAAGAGCCGCCTGCTCCGGACGCGCGACGAGCAGGGGAAGTGAACGTCCCGAACGCCCTGACCGGCGCGAGGCTGGTCGCGGTCCCCGTGTTCGTCGCCCTCTTCCTGCGCGGCGAGCGGAAAGCGGCGCTGGCCGTCTTCGTGGGCGCGATGATCACCGACGCGCTGGACGGGATCCTGGCGCGCGCCCTGAAGCAGTTCACCCGGATCGGCGCGCTCCTCGACCCGCTCGCGGACAAGCTGCTGGGCCTCGCCGCGTTGGTGCTGCTCTGCTGGTCCCGGGCGCTGCCCTGGTGGCTCCTCGGGATCACGTTGTTCCGCGACGTCTGCATCTTCACCGCCATCTGGCTCTTGGAGCGCACCGGCCGCGGCTACACCGTGCGGCCGACCCGGTTCGGCAAGTACGCCACCGCGGCGCTGGCGGCGACCACGGTGCTGGCGTTGGTGCAGGGCGCCACCGAAGTGGCCGCGCCCACCCGGCCGCTGCTGTTCGCGCTGGCCATCGTGGCCGCCGAGTGCGTCCTGGTGAGCTGGGCGCAGTACCTTTGGCTGTTCGTGCGGCTGATGCGGCTTCCGCCGCAGAGGGAGCGGACGTGATCCTCGCGCTGGTCGTCCTGATCCTGGGGCAAGACGCCGTCGCGCGAGGGGATCTGCGCAAGCTCGACCCGGCCCAGGTGCGGCTGGTGGTGCGCCCGGGCAGCGGCAACCTGCTCTCGGACGCAGCGGTCCGCGAGCTGCGCAGGTGGCGCGGCCACCTGGCGATCGAGCTGCGCGCCCCGGTCTCGCGGAAGGAGGCGGCGCGGCTGAACCGGCTGCCCCGCTTCACCGCGCGCATCATCGAGGGCAGCGCGCGGGACCGCTCGCTGCGCCGGATCCGCACCGAGTCGGTCAAGTCGATGCCGCGCACTCCGCTGCCCGTGAAGGAGCGCCCCTGCTCCGACGCCACGCTGCAAGGCCGGTCCGGCGCCGACGAGGTGCTGGTCGCCCCCTCCGGCATCGACTCCTGCATCCTCGACTGGCTGGCCCGCCGCCGCGCTTGACCCTTCCTGGGACGGCTGCTACACCCCGCACCCCGTCTGCGTCCTTAGCTCAGCGGTAGAGCACCACCTTGACACGGTGGGGGTCGCTGGTTCGATCCCAGCAGGGCGCACCACCCTTTCCCGTCCGCGCTCGCGCAGGCTCCCGGCCGGCGCCGCCTACGGACCGATCGTGACGGACGGATCGAGGTTCAACAAGGCCGCGCCCAGGTCAGCCCGGCCCGTCCCGACGAGCTGATCGTGGCTGTAGATCTGTCCGGAGATCGTCACCGGCATCCCCCTCTTCGGGTCGACCCTCAGGGGGATGTGCGACCCCGTCACGAGCACCTTGTCCGCCACGTCCGGCGGCTTTCTCTCGTTCGCGTGGGCGCAGGCGAGCTGCGTCCCGATCAGGGCGGCCAGAACGGCCAGCGAGCGATTGCGCATGTCCATGGCATCCTCCCGCGCTTCGAAGCGTAACACGTGCGGGACGTTCGCGCTTTAGCAGAAATTCAGGGAGCCCTTGCGGAGGGGAGCGCGGCACGGCGTCGCGCCAGGACGAAAGTGCCGGGTGCTTCGGACGATTGGCGAGGGGCCGCGGCCATCGACACGGAATTTGTCGCTAGGACGACATACCGGCGATTATTGCTCGCCCGCGAGGCGCGCGATCGCCGCCTCGGTCTCCGCCGCGAGCCGCGCGACCAGCTTCGCGGCCGGTTCGCGGCGTGCCATCCGCAGGCCCTGCCCCGCCCACAGCGAGAGGAACTCGGCCCGGCCGGCCTTGGCCGCTGCGGTCCGAAGCGGGCGCGTCAATGCGTTCTGCAGCCGGAAGGGAAGGATCGCCTCGGGCTCGCGGTCGATCTGCTCCATGAAGCGGTTCACGATCCCGCGCGCTGGCCGCCCCGAGAAGCCGCGCGTCAAGCGCGTCCGGTGACGTTCCTAGGATGGGATCGATCACTTTGCCGTTCGAGCCGCTTCCCTGCACATTCGAGCAGGTTCGCTGGATAGCACGTGACCGGGTTCCGTCTTATCGCGTCCCGGTGGTAAGAGGACGACGTCCGAAGCTCGCACCGAGCAGGAAAACAATCTGTTGTCCAACAATGTCGGCGGGGGACGTTGCCGGCGATTGCCCGCAGTGCGCACCTGAGGTCCTCGTCTCCGGGAGGGTACAATCGATGCGAATCAGTCTCGTCGAGTTTCTTGCGACCGCTTTGGCCGCCACCGGGTGCGCTACGAATCACAAGCCGAAGGAGCGGGCCATTTCGGGCGACATGGTCGTCGCGAACTCCCTGTGCGGTGGTTACGCCGTACGCGCCGCGACGAACGACCCTCCAGGCGAGAGGATGATCTGCGGCTGGGAAGAGCTGGTCGGTAGCCACGTGCCCAAGTGCATCTGCCGCGATGAGAAGCAGCTCGAAGAGGACCGCCAGGTAGGGCAGGCGTTCCTCCGCGACGCCGAACACGGCCGGTGCATCTCGAACGGCTCCGGCACCTGCAATTAGCTGAAATCGCTCCCGCCGGTCGCGTTGCCGCCACAGCGACCTGACACTGCGGTGCCTGGCACGGCCGCGGGCTGGTCTGCTACGCATCGTTCGGCAAGGAAGGGAACCGCCGGTTGCCAGAACACGCCTTATACGACCTACGATCCGAAGGGCGTGCTCAAGAAGGCGGGGTGCAACACCGCCGGAGACGCGTACACCGCCCTGAACGAGTACATGTACTGGCTGTTGGAGCAGGCGGCGAAGCACGCCAAGGCGAACGGCCGCAAGACCCTGCGCGCCCCCTTTCCGTGCTCGCGAGGAGGTCGGAGCGCGGGAGGTGGAGAGGTCGAGGTCGGCCGGCGCGATGCGGATCGCGTTGCAGACGCGGACGTGTGCGAGCTCGCCGCGTTCGCAGAGCAGGTACACGGTCGCGGTGCTGACGCCGAGCAGCTCGGCGACCTGGAGCACGGCGAGCAGCGCAGGGACGCCGGCGACGGCGCGCAGGCCTCGTGGCGCGACAGGCGGAGGGGAGGGTAGCCAGAGCTCCGCGCGCGCCCTGCGAGGCCTGGCGTGATCCTTGGGGCTCTATTTGGGGCTTCGCGCGGGAGAACGGCTGGCAAACCGGGCGAAAGGTCTCGGGTCGCGTGGGTGCCGGTGTCCAGAGATTGCGCGGACTTGCTAACCTGTGCCGAGCCGTGCTGACCTTCGAGAGCGGATTGACACGGTGGGGGTCGCTGGATCGATCTCAGCAGGGCGCACCACTGTTCCCCTGTTTCTCTGCAGAGTTGCGCGGCGCGCTCGCTCAGCGGTTCTTGCCGTCGTGGTGTGTCACCTTGAGCGTCGAGAGATCCACGCTCTCCACGCAGCGGAGGTTGATCATCTTCATCGGCTTGCCGTCCCGCCCAGCGCCGTAGGCGAAGGCGTGGATGCCGCACGTCTTGCAGAAGCAGCGGTGGATGTGCCGCTTCCCGAACAGGTGCTCGGTCACCTCGCCCTCGCCGGAGACGAGCTTGAACTGCTCGGCTGGCACCGGCGCCATCACCGCCGCGGTCCGCGAGTCGATGGAGCAGTTGCAGTCCATCGCGCTCTCCATGACCAGCGTCGCCTCGAACTTCACCTTGCCGCAGTGACAGGTGCCTACGTAGGTCTTCGGATCGGGCATGTCGTCGCCTCCTGGCGCCGTGCGCCTGCTCGAAGTGTAGCGATCTGCGGGGGTAAACTCCGGGCTTCTATTCCTTCACGACGTGCCAGACGTCCTTGACGCCGTCGCCGGTCTTGTCGCCCGGCTTCTTGTCCTTGACCCAGAGGTAGACGGGCTTTCCTTTGTAGGCCCACTGCTTGGAGCCATCGTCCCGGGCGACGATGGTCCAGTCACCCGTGGGCTGCGAGCTCGCCGAGGCCTTCAGCGGCGGCCAGTTCTCGGCGCACGCCCCGTTGCACGCGCTCTTGCCCGGGGCGTCCTTGTCCTTGTCGAACACGTAGAGCGTCATCCCCTTGTCGTCGGTGAGCACGCCTTCGCGCACCGAGCCGGGCGCCTTGGGATTTCCGGCGCCGGATGCCGGCACGGACAGCGCGGCCAGAGCGGTGAAGACGAGTGCGATTCGGGCCATGTCGGTTCCCTCCTGCGAATTCAGCCGGCGCAATCTACTAGAATCGCCGTCCGAAAGGGTGCGACCATGCAGAGCGGCATGCGGGGCGCGGCAATACTCCTCCTGGCGATCAGCTCGAGCTGCGCTACCGCGAGCGAGACTGACCACGAAAAGTTCGTGGACAAGCTGGCTCTGTGGCGCGGGAAGGACGTGAGCGAGCTGTTCCACAAGGTGGGAAAGCCGATGCGAACATACGAAGGGCCAAACGGCAATCCCGTGGTCGTCTACGAGATCACGACTGTTGCCGGCGGGGACCCGTACTTCCCGACGTCGAGCAACGAAACCAGGCTCTGCCGCATCGAGTTCGAGGTCGATCAAGGAGACCAGCGCGTCGTCGATGCCAGACCATCTGGCGACGGCTGTCCATAGTCAGCTCAGCGTCAAGTCGAGGCCGGTGGAGAGCTTGCCGCGCTCGTCGCGCTGCAGGCGCAGCGACGGGTGCAATCCGTAGCTTCCTGCCGGTTTCACCATGCCGAAGAACAAGGCGGTCGCGAGGATGGCGGCGAGCACAGCGACCGCGGGCGCGCTCCAGCCGCAGCACCGCATGGCTCAATACGCCGAGGACCAGGTAGTGCGCGTACGGTCCCACGGACTCGAGCAGCCCGCTCCACAGGGGCGAGCCGACGGAGGGCGAATCGGTCGATCCGGGAAGCGATCGCCGGGCGAGCTGCAGCGCGGCGGTCAGCGCCAGGGTCGTCGCCATGAACCCCAGCGGGTTCTGCGCGCGGCGCAACCCTTGTCTCCACTCGTCGAGGAACCGGCGCGGGTGGCCGGCAAACCCAGTGGCGGTGCGCGCGTAGAGCACCGCCTCGTCCCAGGAAGCTGCCGCGGCCGCGCGAAGCCATCCTGTCTCTACGTCCTTGGAGCGTTCCGCTGGTGGGTTCTCCACGATGCCAGGTTATTGCATCAGTGGCATCCACGCGTCAGCGTGGGTCTGACTCGAAGCTTCGGACTAACCGCGGGGCGGCGTTCCGTCGGAGAAGATGGTGACCACCACTTCGGCCGGACCCGCCGGACGGCGGAGGGCAAGCCGCAGGTCGCTGCCCGACATCTCCAGCGGCATGTCGGCTTCGCTGGGCAGGTGGGCTCCGCCGCGCAGCTGCAGGGGCGCTCCACTGCGCTGCTGGACGAGCACCGCGCTGGGCTTGCCGCCGAACGAGCGCGTCTCGACGCCCAGGGTGCCTGCCGCCGACGCATTCGCCGAGAGGCTCACGGAGGCGACCACCCTCGCTCCGATCCGCATCGACGCGGTCTTGGAACCCGCCATCGCGGTGCCGTGGAAGCCCACCAGGGCCGCCACCAAGGCGGTGCTCGCGACCACGAGCCGTTCGGTTCCACTCATCCTGCGGGCCTTCGATTGGGTAGCCATGCCGCCTGGTTTTGCGAGGCTCGTGCCAAGCTTTAGTGACTGTAATTGCTAGTGAAAATTCACCTGGCGCCGGTCTTCTGACGTCGGGAACGCTCCGGAACCGACGGGCTTTTGACGCTTCGCCCCGCGCGCCGCAGGATAGGCGCCCCGCAGGGACGGAGGTGTCATGAAGAAGGAATTGCTCGCCGGATTGGTCCTGGCCCTCGCAGCTCCCGCGGCGAAGGCCGCCCCGAAGCCGGCACTGCAACTGGACACCTACACGGCGCCCCCGGAAGGCATGGGAGTTACCTCGACGCTGATCGCGGGGCCGACGGAGGCGGTCCTGGTGGACGCCCAGTTCCGCAACAGCGACGCGGAGAAGCTGGCCGACAAGATCGTCGCCAGCGGCAAGAAGCTCAAGGCCATCTTCGTGACCCACGCCCATCCGGACCACTACTTCGGCACCGCGGTGCTGCGGAAGCGGTTCCCCGGCGTGCCCGTGTACATGACCAAGGCTGCCCTGAAGGAGTTCAAGCAGACCGTCGACGCGAAGATCAAGCAATGGGGGCCGATCTACAAGGACGAGATCCCGACCGAAGTGCCCCCGCCCCAGAAGCTTCCCAGCAGGAAGCTCAAGGTGGACGGGCAGGTGGTCCAGATCGTTCGCGACCTCCAGGGCGATGCGAAGGGCCCGACGAACAGCTACGTGTGGGTACCCTCCGCGAGCGCCGAAGTGGCGGGCGACATCGTCTTCCAGCGGACCCACGTCTGGCTGGCCGAGTCCAGCCCCAAGACCCGCAAGGCCTGGCTCAAGTCGTTGCGCAAGCTCGCGGCGCGCCACCCCAAGGTGGTGGTCGCCGGACACAAGCGAAGCGTGGACTCGCCGGACAGCCCGGGCGCGATCAACTTCACCCGGGACTACATCCGGGCCTTCGACGCCGAGAAAGCCTCTTCGCACAACGCCGACGAGCTGATCGCGAAGATGAAGCAACGGGAGCCGGACCTGGGGCTCGAGGCGGTCCTGACCTTCGCGGCGAATGCAGCGTTCCCGAAATAGCTGCCGTTGACGCGGTCCGTCGCTGCCGCTTGACAGTGCAGAGGCGCTCGCCTACCTCCCGCAGACCATGTCCGAGCTGAGCATCACGCTGCCCGACGGATCGCAGAAGCAGGTGCCGGCCGGCACCACCGTGGCCGACTTCATCCAGCGGCAGATCGGGCCGGGCCTCGCCCGGGCCGCGCTCTTCGCCAAGCTCGACGACGAGGAGCTGGACCTGTCGCGCCCGCTCACTCGCAGCGGAAAGCTCACCGTCTTCACCAACAAGAGCCGGGAAGGGCTGGACCTCATCCGCCACGACGCCGCGCACATCATGGCGAGCGTCGTGCAGCGGCTGTTTCCCGGGACCCAGGTCACCATCGGCCCCAGCACCGAGGACGGCTTCTATTACGACTTCTACCGGGAGAAGCCGTTCACGCCCGAGGACCTGCAGCGGATCGAGAAGGAGGCGAACGAGGAGATCCGCAAGGATCTCCCCTTCGTGCGCAAGGAGGTCTCCAAGGAGGAGGCGCTCGCGCTCTTCGAGAAGCTGGGCGAGAAGTTCAAGGTCGAGATCGTCAACGACATCTTCGCCAAGGGGGCGAAGACGCTGACGCTGTACAGCCACGGCGACTGGGTGGACTTCTGCCTGGGCCCGCACGCGCCGTCGACCGGACGGGTGGGCGTGATCAAGCTGCTCAACGTGGCGGGGGCGTACTGGCGCGGCGACCACCGCAATCCGCAGCTGCAGCGCATCTATGGCACTGCATTCTTCGACAAGAAGGACCTGGACGCCTGGCTCAAGCAGCAGGAAGAGGCGAAGAAGCGCGATCACCGCAAGCTAGGGAAGGAGCTGGACCTCTTCCACTTCCACCCGTTCGCGCCCGGCGCGGTGTTCTGGACGCACAAGGGAACGCTGCTCTTCAACGTCCTCTCGAACGCGATGCGCAGCCTTTGCCTGCGGAACGGCTACCAGGAGGTGAAGACGCCGCTCATCTACAACAAGGGCCTGTGGGAGATCAGCGGCCACTGGGGCAAGTACCGGGAGAACATGTTCCTCATCCTGGACAGCGAGACCGGCGAGCACGACTCGTCGCTCAAGCCGATGAACTGCCCCTCGCACTACCTGCTCTACTCGATGAAGAAGCACAGCTATCGGGAGCTGCCGCTGCGGTTCCACACCCAGGACATCCTGCACCGCAACGAGGCGACCGGCGTGCTGAGCGGCCTCACCAGGGTGCGCCAGTTCCAGCAGGACGATGCGCACGTCATCTTGATGGACTCGCAGATCGCCGACGAGGTGCGCCGGCTGACCGACCTGATCGGCCGGGTATTCCGGGCGTTTGGCCTCGAGTACCGGGCCAAGTTCGGCACCCGCCCTCCACAGCGCATCGGCAGCGACGAGCTCTGGGACCGCGCCGAGGCGGGCTTGCGCGCCGCCGTGGAGCAGTCCGGCGTCTCCTGGGTGGAGAACCCGGGCGACGGCGCCTTCTACGGGCCGAAGCTCGACTTCCACGTGAAGGACAGCATCGGGCGCGAATGGCAGCTCGGCACCATCCAGCTGGACTACAACGCGCCGGAGCGGTTCGACCTGAGCTACGTCGGCGAGGACAACAAGGAGCACAGGCCGGTGGTGATCCACCGGGCGATCTACGGGTCGTTCGAGCGGTTCATCGCCATCCTCATCGAGCACTACGCGGGCAACTTCCCGGTGTGGCTCGCGCCCGAGCAGGCGCGGGTGGTCACCGTGGCGGATCGGCACATGCCATGGGCCCGCGAAGTGGCGCAGACGCTGCAGGCGCGCGGCCTGCGGGTGGAGTTGGACGAAACGAGCGAGAAGCTGGGCGCCAAGATCCGCGACGCGCAGCTGCAGAAGGTGCCGTATACGCTGGTGGTCGGCGACAAGGAGGTCGAGCAGAAGGCCGTCTCCCCTCGCCGGCATGGGGAAGGGAAGGACGCCGAGATGGGAACCCTGCCGCTCGCCACGTTCGCCGATCAGCTGGCGAAGGAAGCCACGGTCCCGTTTTGACCCTTGCGCACGGGTGAGCGCACGCCTACACGAAGCCTTGACACAGGGCGGAGGCCAGCTACCCTAAACGAACCTGCAATGAAGGGGTGGGGACGGTTTTTTTGCCCTGAACCGAGGAGTTGTACTTCCCGGTACGCCGGAACGTGCCGGTCCACATTTTCGCGAAGGAGTCCGCCATCCGCGACGCCCGTACGAACCGCCGTATCCGCTCTCGTGAGCTCCGTGTCATCGGTCCCGAAGGTGAGCAGTTGGGAGTGCTCCCGCTCGAGACCGCCCTCGCCAAAGCACAAGAGTTCGGCCTCGACCTGGTCGAGGTCTCGCCCATGGCCAAGCCGCCGGTCTGCAAGATCATGGACTACGGCAAGTTCAAGTACGAGACCAAGAAGAAGGCGAGCGAGGCGAAGAAGAAGCAGACGGTGGTCAAGCTGAAGGAAGTGAAGTTCAGGCCCAAGACGGAGGAGCACGACTACGCCTTCAAGACGAAGGCGATCCGCGAGTTCCTCGCCGAAGGCAACAAGGCGCGCGTCACGGTGATGTTCCGCGGCCGCGAGATCACCCACCGCGAGATCGGCCAGGCGATCCTCCGCCGCATCGAGACCGAGCTGAAGGACATCGCGGTGGTCGAGCAGCCGTCGCGCCTGGAGGGCAGGCTGCTGTTCATGATCCTGGCCCCGAATCCGCGCTTCCTGCAGCAGCAGCGCCAGCAGCAGCAAGCGCCGGCGCGCCCGGCCCCGCCGCCAGGACCGCGCCCCGGAGCGCCGCCGCCGCAGGCCCGGCCTCAGCCGGCCGCCCCCCGCCCGGCGACGGCGGGCAATGGCGCGGCCCGCCCCGCGGCGTCTTCATCGACCACGCAGGCCCCGGCCCAGCACGCCGCCGAGGCCCCTAAAGCCTAGGTTCCGGGGCAGAAGGGTTGATTTCCGAGGCGGCCTGAGGTACTAGGCCGCTTCCTTTTTCGTGGTGGGCCCCGAGGAAATGCCGAAACTGAAGACCAGGCGGAGCGCGGTGAAGCGGTTCCGCAGCACCGGGACGGGCAAGATCAAGGCGGCCAAGGCTTTCCGCCGCCACAACCTGACCCTGGGCAAGAACCGCAAGCGAAAGCGCGGGCTGCGGCACAGCGAGGTCCTGAGCCGCGGCGACGAGAAGCATCTGAAGAAGGCCCTTCCTTACGGGCTGCCGAAGTAGGAGAAGTCAGCACATGCGCGTCAAGAGAGGATTCAAGGCCCGCCGCCGCCGCAACCGCGTCCTGAAGCTCGCCAAGGGCTTCCGGGGCCGGCGCCACGGCACGTACAAGCGGGCGATCGAAGCGGTCGAGCGGGCGATGATGCAGTCGGCGAAGGGTCGCCGGGTGCGCCGGCGCGACTTCCGCTCCCTGTGGATCGCGCGGATCAACGCGGCCGCCCGGATGTCGGGGCTGTCGTACTCGAAGCTGGTGGCCGGGCTGAAGAAGGCGGGCATCGTGCTCGACCGCAAGGTGCTGGCGGACATCGCGGTCCAGGACCCGCAGGCGTTTGCGGCCATCGCCAAGCGCGCCGCGGCGTAGGGCCTTCCGAAGTTGAATCTTCAAGGCCGCGTCGGGGCGAACCCGGCGCGGCTTTCGTCGTTTCTGGAGCGGTGATGATCGACGAGCTGAACGCGTTGCTCGCGCAGGCGAAAGACGAGCTCTCGAAGGCCGAGGACGAAGCGCAGGTCGAGGCGGCGCGCATCAAGTTCCTGGGCAAGAAGGGCTCGCTGTCGGCCGTGCTCCGCGGCATGGGCAAGCTCGCCCCGGACGAACGTCCGCGGGTCGGCGAAGTGGCCAACTCGGTCAAGGCCGGCATCGAGGACCTGCTCGAGAGGGCGAAGAAGCAAGTCGCCGACCGCTCCCTGGAAGTCGAGCTCCGGCGCGAGAAGATCGACGTGACGCTCCCCGGCCGCCCGCAGAAGCTCGGCCGCCGGCACCCGGTGTCGCAGGCGATGGACGACATCATCGAGATCTTCGCCCGCCTCGGTTTTCACGTGGCCGACGGCCCCGACATCGAATGGGACGTCTACAACTTCGAGAAGCTCTGCTTCCCGGTCGATCATCCCGCCCGCGACATGCAGGACACGCTGTTCATCGACGAGTCGACGCTCCCACCGACTCCCCCCGGAGCGCCTCGGCCGACCACGCGCATCCTGCGCACGCACACGAGCCCGGTGCAGATCCGCGCCATGCTGCAGGCCCGCAAGCCGCCGATTCGCGTCATCACGCCGGGCAAGGTCTACCGCTGCGACTCGGACATCACCCACACGCCCATGTTCCACCAGGTGGAGTGCCTGCACGTCGAGGAAGGCGTCTCGATGGCGCACATGCGCGGGACGCTCGACGCGTTCGTCAAGGCGTTCTTCGGTCCGAACATCCAGACCCGGCTGCGGCCGAGCTACTTCCCGTTCGTCGAGCCTGGCGCCGAGGTCGACATCTCGCACCCGCTCTGCGGCGGGAAAGGCTGCAAGGTATGCAAGCTCAGCGGCTGGCTCGAAGTGCTGGGCGCCGGCATGGTGAACCCCGACGAGCTGGAGGGCGTCGGCATCGATTCCGAGCGCTATACCGGCTACGCGTTCGGAGTGGGGATCGATCGGCTGGCGATGCTGCGCCATGGGATCGACGATTTGCGCCTGCTGTTCGAGAACGACGTGCGCTTCCTGGAGCAGCTGTGAAGATCTCGCTCAGCTGGCTGCGCGAGCTGTGCTCGACCGACCTGCCCCAAGCCGAGCTGGCCCGGCGCCTGACCTTCGCGGGCTTCGAAGTGGAGGGTGTGGAAGAGCGCCGGCTCGGCCCGGGCGGCGACGTGGTGGCGGCGCGCATCGTGGGCAGCGAGCCGATCGCCGGCTCGGACCACCTCACCGTCTGCCAGGTGGACGACGGCCGCGGGACCCACCAGGTGGTCTGCGGCGCCCAGAACTTCCGGGTGGGCGACGTGGTGCCGCTGGCGCGCCCCGGAGCCGTGCTCCCCGGGGGGCAACGGATCGCGCGCGCCAAGCTGCGCGGGGTGGAGAGCGCCGGAATGCTCTGCTCGGCGCGGGACCTTGGCTTGTCGGACGATCACACCGGTCTGCTCCTCCTGCCTCGCGACACGCCGGTGGGGACGCAGATCGAACAGGCGCTGGGATTGCCTGA
>DATFTN010000003.1:0-6633 GCA_035261845.1 Myxococcales bacterium
AGTGACCGACGCTGGATAGGCATCGACCGACCCCGATGCAAGGCATTGTGACGGAATGAGAATTCTTGCCTCGGGTGCACTGCTCCAGGCGCTTCTCCTGGCCGGGGCGGCCGTTGGCCAGCCGACATCCGAGCAGGCGGGCGCCGCCTTGTCCGCCGGACGGCTGGACGAGGCTTCGGCCCTGGCTGAATCGTGCCTTCCCGATCCCGCTTGCGCCCTGGTGCGGGGGCGGGCTTTATTCGGCTTGGGCCGCCTCGCCGACGCCGCCGAAGCGCTGCGGGGGGCGCGGACGGGAAACCTGGCGGCGCATGCCGCCAAGCTCCAAGGAGAGGCGCTGGTGCTGGCCGGCCGGCCCGCGGACGCGCTCGAGCCCCTGCGCGCGGCCGAGCAAGCCGATCCCGACGGTTCGGCCGGCATGCGCGCGTCAGCGTTGCTGGCAGACGCTCTTCTGACGAGCGGTGAGTTCGCCGAGGCGGCGGAGCAAGCCCGCAAGGCGGCGCAGGTTTCTCCCCTGTCCAGCGACGTCCGGGCCGGCCTCGATCTGATCCGCGCCGAGGCATTTTCGGGACGCGTCGACGCCGGCGAGAAGGAGGTCGCCCGGGAGGCTGCGCAGAAGTGGCGCGATTTCTGGCTCGAGCATCCAGAGCATCCGGCCGCGCAAACCGCCCGGGCCGAGGAGGCCCGCATGTCCCAGGCTGCCGGCCGGCGCCTGTCGGGGCCGACCGGCCGCGAGCTACTTCTGCGGGCGCAGCGGCTGCTCTCCTCCGGCAAGCCGGGCGCCGCGGTCGCCCAGGCCGAGGCGGCCGTCAAGGCACTGCGCGGAGCCGAGGCCGCCGAGGCGCAATTGGCGCTCGCCCGCGCTCTGGCTGCCGACGGACGCCGCACCGAGGCCGGCCCCGCGCTCGCCTTCGCCTGGAAGGAGGGCGCGCCCCGCATCGCCGCGCCGGCGGGGATGCTCCTCGCCCGCGACCGGGCCCGGCGCGGCAATGACGCCGAGGCGGTGAGGATCCTCGACCAGCTGGCCCGGCGCCATCCGCAGTCGGGCGAGGCCGAGGAGGCCGCCTACGTGGCCGCTCGGCTGCAGCTCGATCAGGGGAAGGAAGCCGATGCGCGGCGCCGCCTCGCCCGGATCGCCCGCCGCCGGAACGGGGTGCACGCGTCCGATGCGCGCTGGACCCTGGCCTGGCTTTCCTACCGGCGCGGCCTGCCCGACACGGCCGAGCGCTTCGCGGAGTTCACCGCCAGCGCCGACTCCGACGCGCTGCGTGCCCAGGGCCTGTACTGGCAGTCCCGCGTGGCGGCCACGCGCGAGGCTGGAGTGTTCCTCCGGCGCGTGGTGGAGATCGACCCCCTGGGATACTACGGCCTCCTCGCCCGCCAGCACCTCGGGCAGGTCGACCGGGAGCCTCCCCCCTTCCCACCCGCCTCTCCGCCTCCCCAGGGTGACGAGCTTCCACCCAGGCTCGCACTGGCTGCCGACCTGTTCCGCCTGGGCCTGTTGACCGAAGCCAGTGCGGAGGCGGACCGGTTCGTGCGGCAGAACCCCGCGCAAGCCGTCCTCGCCCTCCCCGTCTACGAGCGTGCGCAACGCTACGACCGGTCGTTCGCGCTGGCGCAGTCGCTGCTCGGATGGAAGGCGCCCCGCCCGGACTCCGACCCCGCGCTGCTCGAGGGGGCCTACCCGGCGGCCTACGCTCCGCACGTCAGCTCCAGCGCCGCGCGTGCGGGCGTCGATCCCTACCTCTTGCTCGCAATCGCACGGCGGGAGAGCCTCTTCAGGCCTGACACCCGCAGCTCCGCCGGCGCCGTCGGATTGATGCAGCTCCTCCCGGCCACCGCGCGCCGCGCGGCGATCGTGCTCGGCCGGCCCTCCCCGACCGACGCGGACATGGCCGAACCGCAGACGGCGATCGATCTCGGGGCTTGGTACCTCTCCGAGCTGCTCGGACGCTTCGGCGACCCGGCCATCGCGGCGGCCGCGTACAACGCAGGCCCGCGCGTCGCCCTGCCCTGGGCCGTCCGTTCCGCCGGGCAGCCGCTGGATCAGTGGGTCGAGGAGATCCCCTATCGCGAGACCCGCACCTACGTGAAAGTCGTGCTCGGCGCCTGGAGCGCGTATCGCATCCTTGCCGGCGGCGCCGCCCCCGCCCTCACCGACACCATCCCAGTCCCCAAACCCGGCGCCGCCTTCTAGGACTTCGCGGTCAGAGGAGTTGTTGTTGGGGATTGGAGTGGAGCGCGGAGAGGATCTCCTGGCCGTATTGTTGGAGGCGGAAGGGGTCCATTCCGTCGACGCGGCCCAGCTCCTCCAAGGTACGGGGGGCGCTGCGGGCGACCGCGAGCAGGACGGCGTTGGGAGCGATCACCTGCACTTCGACCTTGCGCGCCTCGGCGCGTCCCTTGCGCCAGATGCGCAGCTTCTCGTAGCGCTCCTCGACCTCGGCGTCCGGCCCGGTTCGCCGCCAGGGCGGCCTCCGCGGCTGCAGTCGCGGCGCGGGCGCCCCGGACTGACCCGCGCGCACCGCCTCCAGGATCTGCGGAGCGAGCCGCCGCAGCACCGCAGCCTGCGCGCCAGGGACGCGCAGCACGTCCTCCTCCGTCCGCGGCTGCCTCCGGGCGACCTCCGCCAGCAGCAGGTCCGAGAGCACCTTGAACGGAGGCCGGTTGACCTCGCGCGCGCGGCGGTCGCGCAGCAGGTACATCTCCCGCAGCACGCCCCGGCCCCGGCCGTCCAGCGTGCGCGCCGCCTTCATCTTCTGCCACCCGTCGGGGTCGAACAGGCGGGGCCGTGGCTCCTTGGCGGTGAGGCGCGCGAACTCCGCCTCCGCCTCGGACAGGAGCCCCCGCTCGGCGAGCCGCGCGCCCAAACCCTCGCGCAGCGCGAGGAGGTGTTGCACGTCGGCGAACGCGTAGGCGAGCTGCCCGGCGGTGAGCGGCCGGCGTCCCCAGTCGCTGCGCTGCTCGTCCTCGGTGAGCAGGAGGCCCAGCTCGTCGTGCAGGAGGTTCCCCAACCCCACCCGCTCGATCCCCAGCACCTTCGCCGCCGCGTGCGTGTCGAAGATCCGTCCCAGCGTGACGCCCCACTCCCGCTTGAGGCACAGCACGTCGTACTCCGCGGCGTGGAGCACCAGCTCCCGCGCCCGATCGGCGAGCAGCGGCTGGAGCGGGCCCAGACCGACGGCGAGCACGTCGATGGCGTAGTCGGCGTCCGGAGTAGCGATCTGCACCAGGCAGACCTGCTCGTTGTAGGCGTGGAATCCGTTGGACTCGGTGTCGAGGGCCACGCGGGACTCCTCGGCGATCGCGTCGGCGACGCGCGCGAGCCCGGCCTCGTCCGCGATCAGCGCTTGTTCCCGCATTCCGCCGCGACGCTCTACCACGGCCGCGGCGGGGCGATGCTCGGAAGTCCGGGGCGCAGGCGGGCGACTCACTCCAGCCGGCCTCGCGATTGGATCTCGCCCAGGATGGGCCGGAAAGGGCCCTTGACCTTCAAGAGCCGCAGGTCGTGCGCCAGCCCGGTCGCGGCCCGGTAGAAGAGGATCGCCTCGGGAGGCGGCTTGATCTGGAGGGCCACTCTCGGCTGGGAGTGCACCAGCCGCCTCACGTCTTGCACCATCGGGTCGGCGCCAAAGTCGTACGGCTCGTCCGTCTGGATCGGCCGCTCCACGATGTCGGCCAGATTCTGGCAGAACCGCCACGCCTCCTCGACGTCGTCCCCGATGAAGCGGAAGCCGGCGCGCTGCAGCGCCGGACCGACCTGCAGGGCGCGCTTTCCTTGCGCGTTCGCTTCCAGGAAGCTGCGGTAGGTGGCCGCGAACGGCTCCGAGAGCAGCTTTGTGGCGCCGAAGTCGACCACCCCGAGGCGCCCGTCGGGCAGGATGAGGAAGTTGCCCGGGTGCGGGTCGGCGTGGATCCGGCGGGCCGCGTAGAAGGGCCCCCAGATGGCGAATGCGAGCAGCCGGCCGACCCGATAACGCTCCTCCTCCGAGGGATTCGATTCGATGAGCTCCAGCAGGTGGGGCCCGCGCAACCTGGCGAGGCACAGCACGCGCATCGAGGAAAGCTCCGGCACTACTTCGGGAACGGCCAGCTCGGGATAGCGGAGGGCCGCCCGCGCGTACGCGCGGCACTGCTCCGCTTCCTGCACGTAGTCCAGCTCGCGCAAGAGCGACGCCCGCACCTCCTCGTAATAGGGACGGCCGTCGAGCGCCTCGCCGGTGAGCGAGAGTCCGCGCACCAGGACGGCGGCGTTGGCCAGATCGCTCTCCAAGGCGCGGTCGATGCCCGGGTACTGCACCTTGACCACCACCTCGCGCCCGTCGCGGAGGCGGGCCCCGTGCACCTGTCCCAGCGAGGCGGCTGCGAGGGGATCCCGATCGAACGAGGCGAACAGATCGTCGGGACCGCTGCCCAGCTCGGCTCGGACCACCTCGGCCACCTGTTCGAAGGACATCCGCTGCGGTGCCTGCGCGAGCAGCCGGGCGACGATGCTGCGCGCCTCCGGCGGCAGCGCGTCGGGGTCCATGGCCAGCGCCTGCCCGAGCTTCAGCGCCGCTCCCTTCAGCTCGCCCAGCGTCCCCAGGATCCGCTCCGCGGCCTTGCGCAGATCCGGGCTCGCCTCCCCACCCAGCTTGCGCCGGGCTTCCTGGGCGATCAGATCGCCGGTGGTCCGGGCCGTGAGGTAGGCGAGCCTGCTCAGCCGCCGCAAGCGGCCGGTCTGCACGTGATCGTCGTCGGGCATCCGACGAGCAGGGTAACGGCGGAAGTCCGGCGCTGCATCTGCCAGGCCGTCGCGCCGCGTGGTATGGGCGTCACGCCCATGGCGGAACAGGCGAGTCCCCTACCCGGCGCGGCGAGCGCGTTCGTCGCGTACGCCGCCCTCTGGGTCGGCTATCTCGCGATCGGGGGCGCGACCCAGCAGCGCGACATCGTCGCCGGCCTGTGGGTGACCGAGGTCCTGGCCATCGCGCTTCCCGCCCTCGTCGCGGTCCGGGTGGCCGGTCTTCCCGCCGGAGGCGGGCTCGGCCTGCGCGCTCCTGCTCCCGTGCACCTGGTCGCCGCGTTCCTCCTCGCCGTCGCGAATCAACCGGTGGTCTCGTTCGTCACCTGGGCATCCCGGGCCCTCGCTCCCGAGAGCTGGGTCAAGGACTTCGACACGCTCCAGCGGGCCCTCGACTTGTTCTTCTCGCAGCAGGCGCTGCCGATGGTGCTCACGGTGTCGCTGGCGGCCCCCCTGGGCGAGGAGCTGTTCTTCCGCGGTTATGCGCTGCCAGCGCTGGCGCGCAGCTTCGGCCCTCTCGCCGCCTGCCTGGTCAGCGGCGCGATGTTCTCCGCCCTCCACGTGAATCGGATCGGGTTCCTGGGCCTGTGCGAGATTGGCGTCCTGCTCGCGGTCCTCCGCCTGCGAAGCGGATCCTTGTGGCCGGCGATCGTCTGCCATGCGACGAACAACGCAGTGGCGGGCGCCGCGTTCCTGCTCGGTTGGGAGGACCCGGACATCCGGCCCCCCGCCTGGCTCCTTGTGCTCGGCGCCGTGCTTCTCGCCGCGGGCGTCGCGCTGGTCGGCCCGGCGTTGCGGCGCGCGCCCGCGCCAGCACCCGCGGCGGGACCTGCGCCGGAGGGAATCCGGTTCTCGCGCGCCCTGCCGCTCGAAACGATCTGGGTCGCGGGGGTGCTGCTGGCATTCGCGCAGCTGCGACGCCTGGCGGACGTCCCGATCGAGGTCTGGATCGGCCTGAGCGCCGCCGCCCTGGTGGCTGCCGGCGTCACCTGGCGAGAGCAGCGCTAAGCCGGCCGGATCTTCTGGACGCGCAGCTGCGGACCGGCCATGGCGATGCCGAAGCCTTCGTCGATCGTCCCTTCCACTTCGACCTGGACCCCGGCCTTGAGCCCCCCGATCGCGCCGACCAGCGTATAGCGCTTGCCGTCGTCCGCGACGAGCTGCCAGAAGCCGCCCTCCAGGTCCCTGCGCTCCACCCGGCCGCGGACCTTCATCGCAGGCTCTCGGGAACCACGACCGCGCGGCCGGCCCACCAGGCGATGAAAGAGCCGAGCAGCAGCCAGAAAGGGACCATCCAGAGCGGCAAGATGGGGAGGTAGACGCTGCGGACCAACGCCGCGTGCAGGAGCAGCCCGGCCCATCCGAACGCAAAGCCCGCGGCGATTCCTCGGAGCGGCTTCACGCCGCGGGCAACCATCGCCAAGGCGAGCGGCGGCACCGCGCTCCAACCGATGAACCCCACCGCCGACGCAGTGAATCCCATGCCGGCCATGCCGAAGAAGTGCTGCGCCACGGCGGGCGGAGGCAGCGCGAGCAGCCCGAGGCCCGGCAGGCGCGCCGCGCCCAGCGGCGCCAGGAGCGTGTACGCGCCGGCCCCCAGGAGCAGCGCGGGCCACAGTCCCGCAGGCGTCTTGCGCACCTGTCCCAGGCGCCGCGCATGCGCGAGCCCGAGCCACGCACCGGCGGCCGCCAGGGCGACGCGCCACAGCGCCCACCAGGTGGTCGCCGTCCGCAGCGCTCGGGCGACGTCCAGCAGCCCTGCGCCGTATCGCTCCGCATCTCCGCCGAGCTCTTCTCCCCCGTACGTCCCCGGGGAGCGCGCGCTCGCGGCGAGCAGCCGTTCTACTGCCGCT
>DATFTN010000004.1:0-1945 GCA_035261845.1 Myxococcales bacterium
GAGCTGCTCGCGCACGGCGATGGGCACCTGCTTGTGCGAGAGGCCGATGCAGAGGAGGACCGGCACCGTTCAGCCTCTCCCCGGCGCCAACAGCGCTGCCGCGGCGGCGGGCGCGTGCTGCGGCGCCGCCAGCAGGCCCGCATACGTCCCGATCAGCAGCAAGAAGCCCGCGACCACGAGCAGCGCCAGCCGGCGTCCGCGCCAGCCGGCCACCAGCCTGGCCTGGATGAGTCCCGCGAGCAGGGCCCAGGCGAGCACCGCGAATCCCTGCTTGGGGGCGATGGGGAACGCCGAGCCGCTCGCCTCGTGCGAGGCGAGCGATCCGGTGGCGATGGCCACGGAGAGGAAGACGAATCCCCACACCGAGAGCTGCCACCCCACCCGGTCGATCAGCTCGAGCGAAGGCAGGCGCGCGAACAGCCTGCCGGGCTGCTTCGACTTGAGCTGCTTCTCGCTGGCCAGGTAGAGCAGCGAGAGCGCGAAGGCGAGCGCCAGCGCGGCGGTGCCGGCGGCGGCGGAGAAGACGTGCACCGCCAGCGCGGAGGAATGGGTGAGCTCGGGCGCGATGGCGCGCGTGCCGCTGTGGACCAGGTGCGCGGGGACCATCACCGCCACGGTCACCGGAGCGACGAAGGCGCCCGCGACCGGCAGCCGGTAGCGGAGATCGAGCGCCAGGTACCCCGCGACGGTGGCCGCCGCCAGCAGGCTGAAGAGCTGCCCGCCCTTCCACGCGTCCGAGCCGAACCCCGCGCGGGCCAGGCCCTCGCCGTGGGAGAGCGAGGCGGCCGCCGCGAAGGAGGTCAGGTGCAGGAGAAGACCGGCGAACAGCAGCGCCCGGCCGGCGGACACCAGCCGCTCGCGCGGCCTCACCAGCCAGCTCAGGTAGGCGGCCGCTGCCGCCGCGTAGGCGACGAGCGCGATGTGCACCAGGATCGTGGCCATGGCTACTGCAGGTTGTCCAAGAGGAACTGCGCCAGCAAGTCCTGCTCCCCGTCCTTTTCTCCCTGCTGGGTTTTCGCCACACCGGCCGCCTTCTTCTCGGCGGCGGCCTGCGCGACGCCGGCCGCGCGGCGGAGGGCGTTGGCATCGGCGAGGAATCCCTGCTGCACCTGGTAGGCGGAATCGCCCAGGATGACGGACTCGCGGTAATGCTCGGCCCCCATCTGCTTGAGCGCGTCGAGCGTCTTCACCTTCTGGAGGAGCCCCTTCACGTCCTCGCCGGCCTCCATCTTGAGGAAGCGCACGGCGCCGGTGAGCTGGAACGACTTGTTCTCGCGCAGCAGGATGAGGACGTGCCCCTTGAGCTCCACGCGGCCCTTCTCGGACCACTTGTCGAGGACGCTCTGCGGCACGAAGAGGTAGTCGGCCATCGCGCAACGCTCCGCGCCCACCGGCATCCATTACGGAGGTCTCCCTTCGAGGAATACCAGCGAGGGGGGCTCGCGGCAAACGTCTTTCCCGGCGGGCGGCCGCTCGGAACGGGTTGCGCGCGGGCGGGCGGTCGTGCACATTCGGCCCTCGGCGGCTGACAAGGAGCGTGGAAACCATGGCGAGCGCAGACGTCCTCACCATCACCGACGACAACTTCCAGGCGGAGGTGTTGGGCTCGGATACGCCGGTCCTGGTCGATTTCTGGGCCGCCTGGTGCGGTCCCTGCCGCGCCATCGCGCCCGCGGTCGAGGAGCTGGCCCGGGAATACAAGGGCAAGCTCAAGGTGGGAAAGCTGGACATCGACGCGCACCAGAACGTCCCGCAGAAGTACGGGATCATGTCCATCCCGACCCTGATCCTCTTCAAGAACGGCCAGGTCGCGGAGCAGGTGGTCGGCGCGGTCCCCAAGGCGAAGCTCGAGGCGGTGGTGAAGAAGCACGCCGCCTGACGCAGTACTTCCTGCGGTGCGAACACCGTGTTAGCTTGTCGCTGTGCGCGGCGACTATGAAATCCG
>DATFTN010000005.1:0-6405 GCA_035261845.1 Myxococcales bacterium
TTTGAGGCCGCGCGTGCGCCCCGCTTGTGCAATCACCGGCGCGGGGGGAGAGGTCCGGTCCGCGGCCCTGTACAGCTGGTACATGTCAGGTCTGGGGGTATCTTCCCCCGTTCCAGGCGTTCTCGGATGTCATTCCGACCGCTTTTTTCAGCCCCCAAAGAAAAGCCTCAATCTGGGCGTGCACCCGGACATGCCGGGTGTCAGGCTCCCGTTGTAGCTGACAGGAAAGCGCCAGCAAGTGCCTCGAACTTGGCGCCGCAAAAAGGGGAGAGGGCCGGACGCCAAGTCGGAATCCGGCCCTCTCAGAGTGAAATCAGTGACTTGGTGCCCAGGGTGAGATTCGAACTCACACGCCTTACGGCGCCGCCCCCTCAAGACGGTGTGTCTACCAGTTCCACCACCTGGGCCAAGCGTGGGAGCGGCTTAGTAGCAAACCGCTCCGCGCGGCGCAAGAAGGCTACTTCCGGTTCGACTCGGGCTTCGCCGGCGCCGGCGCTTTGGTTCCGGGGACCGGGACCGCCGCTCCGCCCGTTGCGGGCGCGGGGGCCGTCTGCCCGGTCGGCAGAGGAGGATTGGCCGGGCCTTGCTTCTGCGTCGCCTCCTGGGCCGCGATGTTGCGCCGCGCGCGCAGCACCGAATCGGTGTGGGAGGAGCGATAGGCGAGCGTCAGCGACGTGATCATGAAGATGGCCGCGCACACCTCGGTCACCTTGGCCAGGAACGTCACCGAGCCGCGGCCGCCGAAGACGCTGGTCGCGCTGCCGCCGCCACCGAAGGCGGCCATGCCGTCGGCCCGCCCCGGCTGGAGCAGGATGACGAAGATCAGGAACAGGCTCACGAAGACGTGAACCGCGATGATGACTCCGTACATGGGCCGAGAACCGTACACGGCAGGGGCGAGGGCGCGCAAGGCGTTTTCGCCAGGGCTGCTTTCCGCGGAGGAGTCCGCGTGGTAAAATCGACCCGTCCGCCGGAAGGAGCGCTGGAAAGATGCCCGCCGCCGCCCGCCTCGGAGACAAGGCACAGGTCGACCAGGACGCCCACGGCTGTCCCGCCTGTCCGCACCCCGGGGTGGGGCCGATCGTCGCCGCCTCCACCAACGTCCTGGTCAACGATCGCGGCGCCGCCCGGCAGGACGACATCGGCATCCACGCCGCGTGCTGCGGCCCCAACACCTTCAAGGTCGCCAAAGGGTCTCCCACCGTCTACGTGAACGGCAAGCCGTTCGCGCGGATGAACGACAAGACCCAGCACTGCGGCGGCTCGGGCCCCATCATCGAGGGCTCGCCCGACGTCTTCATCGACGACGGCGCCGACGCCGAGGGCCTGGGCAGCTACATCATCAACGCGATCAAGATCCTGCTCGAGCAGGCCACCCAGGCGGCCAAGAAAGAAGCGGAGAAGGGATCGGACACCCACGAGGCCGCGGCGGCCGAGAAGGGCAAACAGGACCTCGCCAAGGACCAGGCGAAGGACGAGAAGGCGCCCAGCATCTCCGCGGCGCGCTGGAGCCTGCAGCGCGCGCTGAACGGCCAGGAAGTCGAGCTGCAGATCGAGTGCAAGAACCCGAAGGGGTCGCTCAAGGTCGAGATCTGGGCCCAGTCCGCCGATCCGTCGCAGGACAAGCCTGTCAAGAAGCTCGACGTGCAGGCCGGCGCCAACGTGAAGCAGAAGGTCAAGCTGGAGATTCCAGCTGACGCGGCGGGAAGCAACGAGTGCCACTTCTATTTCGTGGTGAAGGACGAGTCCGGCGGCTCGCGCAAGTCCGACGCGCTCTTCGTGGACCGCGGCCCCTTTAAATTCTCCATCTGACGCTGCGATTCCCTCAGCCGAAGCTGGCCGAGAAGGCCAAGGCCGGAGTGATCGTCGTCCAGGTGGGCGGTGAGCCCGGGCCTTTGTCTTTGTTCGACCCGAACGAGAACTGCCCGGCGATGCCGAGGCCCCAGCGATCGCTCACCCACCATTCCTTGCCCACGGAGAACGTGGCGCCGAAGCCGACCTTGGTGCTCCCGCTATTGCCCTCGAGCGTGGTGACCAGGCCGGTCATGAGGATCGCCGCCGACAGATAGAAGTTGGACGGCATGAAGTAGTAGTTCACGCCCGGCCCGATGGAGAGGAAGTCCAACGACGAGCTGCTCGTTCCCACCGACGAGCCGGCCAGCGAGGCGTTGGGGAGCGGCGCCGACGAGATGGATGCGTGGCCGAACACGCTCAAGTTCTCCATGACGCTCGCGCCCAACGAGACGCCGAACGACACCGCCGCACCGGAGAGCGAGGCGTCGGTGCCGTTGGGCGTCGCCGACGACCTGAGGTATCCGCCTCCCAGGTCGAACCGCAGGAACTGGCCCTGGTGCCTGTGGTACCTGTCGTCTCCGCCGCTCGCCGTCTCCTGGGCAAAGGCAGACGAGGCCGCAAGCACCGCGCCAGCGACCGCGCAGAACGCCAGGCTTCGTATTCTCCTGCGGCCCATTGAGGATCGATCCGACCATCCCCGCGGGCCGCTGTCAAAGCGAGTCGAGGTACTGGAGTCACACCTACATTTCGATCAGACCCTTGCGGAGCCCCTCGGTGACCGCTTCGACGCGGTTGGTGACCTCCAGCTTTTCGTAGATGTGCTCGAGGTGGGTGCGCACCGTGGAGCGGGAGAGTCCCAGGACGCGCGCGGCCTCGTTGTTGGAGAGGCCCTTGGCGATCAGGCGCAGGATCTCGATCTCCCGTTCGGTCAGCGGGCGGATCGGAGGCTCCTCGCGGATGCCCGGCGGCAGCGGTTCCGGACGAGGCGGTGCGCTGGAGTCCTCCGGGACCCGGAAGTGGCGCAGCAGACTGCGGGCCAGGTTGGGCTGGATCACGCTGCCTCCCGCCTTCACCTCGCGGATGGCGTCGATCACCTTTTCGCCAGACGCTCCTTTGAGCAGGTATCCCGACGCTCCGGCCTTGACCGCCTCGATCACCTTCTCCTCTTCGTCGAAGATGGTGAAGATCAGCACCTCGACGCGCGGCCAGCGCTTCTTCACCTCGCGCGTCACTTCGATCCCGGTCATGCGGGGGAGCCCCAGATCCTGGAGGATCACGTCGGGCTGCTCCTTCTCGAGCAGCACCAGCGCGGCCTCTCCGGAGAGCGCTGTGCCGACCACCTCGATCTCGGGCGCCTCCTGCAGGATCTTGAGCTGGTTCTTCAGCACCGGAGGCTGGTCCTCCACCACCACCACCTTGATCTTCTCGCCCTGCCTCGCGGGTGTAGCGTTCATCTGGCCTGCTCCTCTCCGGCGTGCACGCTCAGCTCGATGCGCGTCCCCCGCCCTGGAGCGGAAGACAGCTGGATGGTCCCGCCCACCTTGGCGGCGCGCTCGCGCATGTTCTCCAACCCGAAGTGTCCCTTGCGGGCGAGCTCGGAGCTATCGGTAGGAAGGAGGAAGCCGGGGCCCTGGTCCTGCACGCACAGCGCCGCCCTGCCGGCGTCGAACGACAGCGCCACGTCCACCCCGGTGCCGCGCCGGCAGTGCTTGGCCACGTTGGTGAGGCTTTCCTGGAGCACCCGGAAGAGCGCCAATGCGCTCTCCGGACCGACCGATCGCTCCCGCCCGGTCCGGGTGAAGCGCACTTCCAGGCGGTGCCGGCCGGCGGCGAGCTTGCAGTAGTCGCTCAGGGCGGAGACCAGGTCGAAGTTCTCCTGCATCATCCGCAGGGAGCGGCGCAGCTCGTCCATCGAATCTTCGGCCGCGCCGTGCAGGTCGGACAGCTCCTTGCGGATCACCGGCAGCAGCGTGGCGCGCGACTCGCTCGAGCCGGTGAGCTTGGCGCGGACCTCGCTGCCGTCGATCATGTTGAGCAGATATTCGCTCTGGATCACGACGCTGCTCAGCACCCCGCCCAACCCGTCGTGGATCTCGCGCGCCAGCCGGTTGCGCTCCTCGACCACCGCCATCTCCCGGACGGTCCGGTGCAGCCGCTGCAGGTCGCGGTAGCGTGCCCGGTCCCGCTCGTTCAAGTACACCATCAAGTAGACCAGGATGCAGTTGATGGCCGAGTACCAGAGCAGGATGAAGATGTCGAACTGCACCACCGCCCGGCCGCCCAGCAGCTGATCGAGCTTGGCGACCGCGGGGAAGGTGAGGATGGGCGGCACCACCGCGAAAGGCGAAGGAAACAAGAGCACGAAGAGCGTGGTGAACAGGAGCTGGGCCGCGAGCAGGGGGCTGCGCAGCCCGCCGGTCATCGAGACCAGCCACACCAGCACGCACAGATCGCAGCAGAGGGTGACGAAGGTGACCGCGCGCCCCAGCCGGGGGCGGCCGATCAGCCAGTAGTTCGCGGCCGTGTACGCGGCCATGGCGAGGTAGACGGCGTAGGCGGCGCGCCCCCCCACCCCGAACGAGTGCGACCACCCCGGCACCCCGATGACGCCGAGCCCCAGCGCGAGGAAGGCGAGACGGGCATAGAAGAGCCCGCGCGCCCGGGTGAGGAAACGGTCCTCCACGAACCCGGAGCTGCTCGATTCGGGCTTGACGGAGGCCAGCGGCCCGGCCTGCGCGGAGCCCAGCGCGACGGAAGGAGAGCCCCCCACGCGGCGATGCTAGCAGCCGCCGGTGAACAGGGGCAAACCGGGGCGGGGCATTCAGGGCGCGTGCGCCTTGAGGATTTCCTCGGGGCAGGCCTGCTGCAGCTCGGGGTGCTTGCGGAGCAGGTGGTCGATCCGGTCCGTGCTCCGGCCCGTCTTCTCGTCGAAGAGCGGCGTGCCGCCGGGGTACATGGTGCCCACCGGATCCCCGAACTGGTTCAGGTCGCGCTGGGCCAGCCAGACGTCCACGCAGGACATCGCCTGCCCGTCGGGAGCAGCCGCGGCCGGGGCGGGAGGGGAGGCCCTGCAGGCGGCGGCGAGCAGGACGGCGATTCTTGCAGCCCTCATGGCGCCTCCTTATTCTGCGGCGCTTACGGAGGCCAGCGGATGGAGGACCTGCTGCAGCGACCGACGCCGCTCTTGCGCTGGCGCGGGGCGCTGCTCAAGCTCGAGTCGCTGCGTCCTGGAGGCGGCGCCGACGACCGCGCGCTGGGCATCTTCCCGCAACTCGCCCGCGGCAGCCAGGCTTCGTTGGCCGCGACCGCGGGAGGCGCGCTGGCGGCGGCTGGCTGGGCCCGGCGGCGCGGCGTGCAGCTCACCGTCGCGGTGCACGGCGCCATCTCTCACGAGATGCGGGAGGCGCTGCGGGTCTGGGGCGCCCGGTTCGAGCAACTGCCGTCGCGGGAGGCGGCGCTGCGCCGCGCCGGCGAGCTGCCCGGCACGCCGCTCCCTCCGCTGGACGGGCCCAAGGCCGCGACAGAGTGCGCGCGGACCCTCGGCGCCGAGGTGCTCGCTGATCTGACCGCGGGGCCAGGAGTCGTCGTGGCTCCCGCGGGAGCGCCGGCCGTCCTGCTCGGTACGCTCCAGGCGCTACGCTCGCGCTGGCCGGACGTTCGCGGGATCGCGGTCAGCGCCGCCGACGTCGAGCTGCCCGAGCTTCCCCTGGCCGCGGAGCTGCCCGGTCTCGAGCTGCGGCCGGTCTCCTTCGCCGAGGCGGCGCGGGCGCGCGCCGAGCTCGCCCAGAGCAGCGGGCTCCTCGCCTCACATGCCGCTGCCGCCGCGGCGGCGGTTGCCAGGGAGCTGAGGGGACTGGCGCTGATCACCTCGGCAGGGGAGCGCGAATTCAGCCTGGAGCGTGCCGTATGAGCACCGCGGTCGTCCTGGGAATGGGCGGCCTGGGATGCCCCGCCGCGCTTGCGCTCGCCGAAGAGATGCCCGGGGTGCGCCTGCTCCTCGTCGATCCGGACCGGGTGGAGCGGTCCAACCTTTCCCGGCAGATTCTCTTCACCGAGGCGGACGTCGGGCAGCCCAAGGCGGAGGTCGCGGCACGCCGGCTGTCGCGGCTCGTCCCCGGAGCGCGGGCGGAGCCGCGGGTGCTCCGCTTCAGTCCGGGATCCGCATCCGAGCTGCTCGACGGATGCGACGTGCTGCTCGACGGCACGGATTCGTTCGAGACGCGCTTCGCCGCCAACGACGCGGCCTGCGCTGCCCGCATCCCGTTGGTCCACGGTGCCGTGCTGGGCTGGGGAGGTCAGCTCCTCACCATCCTGCCCGGCGGCGGTTCTTGCCTGCGCTGCCTCTTCGAGGGCCCGCCGCCGCCCGGCGCGCTGCCCACCTGCGCCGAGGCGGGCGTCGCCTCGCCCCTGTGCGGAGTGGTCGGCGCCGCGATGGCTTCGGAAGCGGCCCGCGTCCTGCGCGGCGAGCGCCCCCGCGCGGTGGGGCGCCTGCACCAATGGGACGGCCTGCGTGGCACAGAGCGCGACGTGCCGGTTCCCCGCGACCGGAGCTGTCCCGCCTGCGCGCTCGCGCCGGAGGCCGACCTCCGGCATCCTTGAGGAAGGAGGTTC
>DATFTN010000006.1:0-2072 GCA_035261845.1 Myxococcales bacterium
CGCTCTCTGCGGTGTGATCGTCTAGGCAACTGCGGCCACGATCGCGGAGAAGTCGGCGGCCTTGAGCGAAGCGCCGCCCACCAGCGCGCCGTCGACGTCGGGCTGCGAGAGCAGATCGGCTGCGTTGTCCGGCTTCACCGAGCCGCCGTACTGGATGCGCACGGCGTCGGCGACGGCCGCGCCGCCCAGCTCGCGCAACAACCCGCGGATCCGGGCGTGCACTTCTTGCGCCTGAGCCGTGGTCGCGGTGCGCCCGGTGCCGATCGCCCACACCGGCTCGTAGGCCAGGGTGATCCGCTGCAGCGCCGCCGGATCGAGGCCGCCCAGGGCCCCGCGCACCTGCCGCGAGACGACCTCCCAGGTCTTCCCGGCCTCCCGCTCTTGCAGCGTCTCACCCACGCAGACGATGGGGTGCAACGCCTCGCCGAGCGCGGAGCGGACCTTCTTCGCGACTCCCTCGTCCGTCTCGCCGAAGTACTGCCGGCGCTCGCTGTGCCCGAGGATCACGCCGTCGCAGCCGGCGTCCTTCAGCATCGGCGCGCTCACCTCCCCGGTGAACGCGCCCTGCTTCTCGTGGTGGCAATTCTGCCCGAACAGCTGGATCGAGGACCCCTGCAGCGCCTGCTTCACCGCCGGGAGCGCGGTGAACGGCGGGGCGACCGCGACCTGCGCCGCCGCGCCGTCGAGTTGCTTGCGCAGCTCGCGGACGAGCTGCACGGCCTCGCCGGCCGTCTTGTGCATCTTCCAATTGCCGCAGATGAACTTACGCCTGGTCATCGAGCACCTTCACGCCCGGCAGCTCGCGCCCCTCGAGGAACTCCAGCGATGCTCCGCCGCCGGTGGACACGTGCGTCACCTTCTCGGCGAGCCCCATCTCCGCGATGGCCGCCGCGCTGTCGCCGCCGCCCACCACCGTCGTCGCCCCTCGCGCGGTCGCCTTCGCCAGCGCCTGGGCCACCGCTCGCGTTCCCGCCGCGTACTCGGGGGTCTCGAACATGCCCATCGGGCCGTTCCAGAACACGGTCGCGGCGCCCGCGATACGCTGCTCGTACTGCGCGACGGTCTTCGGACCGATGTCGAGACCGACCCAGCCCTCCGGGATGGGGTCGTCGACGATCCGCGTCTCGATCCCGCCCTTCGGCTCCCGCGCGGCCACGTGGTCCACCGGCAGGACCAGCTCCACACGGGACTGCTTCGCCTTCGCGAGCACGCGGCGCGCCAGATCCAGCTTCTCCTTCTCCACCCGGGAAGCGCCGACTCCGACGCCGCGCGCGCTCATGAACGTGTACGCCATGGCGCCGCCGATCAGCAGCGCGTCCACCCGGGTCATGAGGTTCTCGATCACCTTGATCTTGTCGCTCACCTTGGCCCCGCCCAGGATCGCCAGGTACGGCCGGCGGGCTCCCTTGAGCAACCCACTGAGAGTTTTCAGCTCGGAGAGCATCAGGAAGCCGGCCCCGCGGTGCGGTACGTGCTTCACCATTCCCACGGTCGAGGCGTGCGCGCGGTGCGCGGTACCGAAGGCGTCATTGACGTACGCCTCGGCGAGCGAGGCGAGCTGGCGGGCGAACTCGTCCTCGTTCTTCTCCTCCCCGGGATGGAAGCGGAGGTTCTCGAGGAGCAGCACCTGCCCCCCGCGGAGATCGGCGACCAGCTTGCGGACCCCGTCGCCGACGCAGTCGTCGGCGAAGATCACGTCCTGGCCGAGGAGCTGCGAGAGCCGCTCGCCGGCGTTCTCCAGGGACAGCTCCGGGACCACCTTCCCGTCCGGCCGTCCCAGGTGCGAGGCGAGGATGACCCTGGCCTTCTTCCCGATCGCGTAGCGGATGGTGGGCAGCGCCGCGCGGATGCGCGAGTCGTCCTTGACCGCGCCCGTCTTCTTGTCGATCGGAACGTTGAAATCGACCCGGATGAAGACGCGCTTCCCCGGCAGGTCGAGCTGCTCCACGGATCTGATCATGGCGGCGCTAGAGCTTGCTGCCGATGAGCAGCGCCACGTCCACCATCCGGTTGGAGAAGCCCCACTCGTTGTCGTACCAGGCGAACACCTTGGCGAGCTTGCCGCCCTCGGC
>DATFTN010000007.1:0-3278 GCA_035261845.1 Myxococcales bacterium
GCCGGGCGACGAGAAGACCGGGTCGGCGGCGCTGATCCTCGCCGGCTGCGCGCTCTGGAACACGCTGCTCCCGAACAACCAGGCGGTGCTCACCTGCAACGGCACGCTGCCCGCGGACAACGCGTTCGTCTACCAGGGCGATGCGCTCACCGGCCACCTGCAGTGCGGCGTGGCCGGGTCCGCCACCGCGACGGCGACCGTGCGCGCGGTGCGCCGCGACACCAACGTCACCCCGCAGCAGTTCACCCCGGTGGTGTCGCTCAACCAGAAGACGGGCGAGGTCGCGTACAGCGGCGTGAGCCTGGAGCCCGGCGCGCCGCCGCTCCAGGTCCAGGTCGGCGGCAACAACGTGATCGGCTTCGTGAAGTGGCTCGAGGTCTCGCGCGCCACGCACGACTGCCGCCACTCGGGCAAGTGCCAATGACCGCCGTATTCGGCGGTCCTGTTTTCTGAAGCGCGGACGCCGTGGCGAAGCGTCCTATCTCGCGCTGACCGCGCGCTGCTCGGACGCGCCCAGCGCGTCCAGCACGGCCTTGCGCAGCAGGTCCGGCGGCAAGAGCCCCTGCGCGAGGATGGTGTCGTGGAACGCGAGCGGGTCGAAGCGGGAGCCCAGCGCCCGCTCCGTGGCCCCGCGGAGGTCGACCAGCTTCGTGTACCCGTAGAAGTACGCGGTCGCCTGGCCGGGCATGCGGAAGGTAAACCGGTCCACCTCCTCGGTCGCGAACGCCGGAGAGAGCCCGACTTCCTTCTGCAGGAACTCGCGCGCGGACTCGGGCGTCCACTTGCCCGTCTGCAGCTCCGGATCGACGAAGGCGCGAGCGGCGCGCTGCAGTCGAAGCTGGAGCGAGATGAGCTTCCCGTCGTCGGGCATGTAGGGCAGGGTGATGGCCTCGGAGTACAGGCCCCAGCCCTCGACGTTCACGCTGTTGAAGGCGAAGACCGCGCGCGCGATGGAGACACCCTTCTCCACCATCGTGGAGAACTGCAGCTCGTGCCCGGGGCGCGCCTCGTGGGCAGTCAGCGTCCAGGAAGCCGCGTCGTAATTGAAGTCGTCGTACTTCTGCTCCTTGGCGCCCGGGACGCTCAGCGGCAGCACGAACTCGCCCTGCTCGCCGGTATTGCCCAGCAGGCGCGGCGGCACCATGTGCGGGGCGGGTTGCTGCGCGTTCTCCGCCGGAGTGCCCAAGCGGATGCGCGCGGGGCGCGAGGGCAGGGTGACCAGCCGGTGCTCGCGGAGGACGTCCTCGATCTGCTTGAGCCGCGCGAGGTAGTGGGCCAGCACCTGCTCGTCCGGGATCTGGCTCTTCTTCAGCGAGCGGATCACGTCCCGGTAGTCGGTGGAGGCGAAGCCCTTCTGCTTCGCCACCCGCGCCGCGACCGTCTGCATCTCACCCTGGATCTGCGCGAAGGCTGCCCGCGCCTGCGCCGCGAGCTGCGCCGGCGGGATGTCCACTCCCACCTGCTCGAGCCGGAACGCGTACAGCTCGGGAGCGAGGCGGAAGTCCTCGCGGGCGCGCGGGAGCACCTCGGCGCGGACGAACGCCGTGTACGCGCCGAGCTGCTTCTTCAGCTCGGCGACGGGCTGCTCGGACCCGGGAATCTGGTACTCCTGGAAGAGCTTCTCGATGCCGTCGATGGAGAAGCCGGCCGTCTGGAGGTCGTTCTCCACCTGGAGCTTGCTGGGCGGCTGCAAGCCGGGCTTGGCCAGCCCCTCGCGCGTCTCGCGCTCGGCGAGCTGCACGATCGAGGTGGTCCCCGGCTCGAGGCCCGCGTACTTGCGCACGCGCGCCAGCGCGGCCGGGCGCCGCGCCGGATCGATCTGCGGATCGAGGAGGCCGCGCACGCTGAAAAACACCAGCCGGGCCAGGTTGTAGTACGGCACCTCGAGCCGCTCGCTCAGCTCGGAGCCGCGGATGCTCTTGCGCGCGGCGTCGGCCAGGATGGCCAGGTCCTGCGCGACCAGCGGGTCCTTCTCCGCGCGCCGCAGGTCCTCGATCTTCGCCAGCGCCTCGCGCGTCGCCTGGCGCTGCCGCTCCTGGTGGCCGGGGGTCAGGTCCGTGATGCGGTCGTCCAGGTCCGGCTGGCCGAGCCGCGCCGCCTGCTCCGGCGCGAAGCGCGCCTGCACGGCGAGGAGGATCTTCGCGTTCTCGTTGCTCCGGGCGATCCAGGACCGGTCGCTTGCCGCGGCCGGGGTCGCGCCGGCCTGCGCCGCGGTGCCCGCCTGGGCTGCGGTCGTCGACGCCGGCGTGGGCGCCGGCTGCACATGGTTGCAGGCGGCGAGCGCGAGGAAGGCTGCGGCGGCGCATCGGGCAGGCTTTCGCATCGGTGGGTCCTCGGGGGCGGGGAGCTCGAGCGGCGCTGAAAGACCCGGGGCTCTACTCTGAACCGCGCGATCGATCAAGAAGCGCACCATGCCCCGTGCGCGCGCCGGGACGCTTCGTAGCCACTCCGTCGTGGCCGTTGCCCGGCCTGGCGGCCTCAGAGCTCACTGGATGGTGATCTTGTAGGTCGCGGCTTGGTCTGTCGCGCTGGGGAAGGTGTTGCCCCCCGAGTCGGAGACGGAGACCGTGAACGTGTAGGTGGTTCCCGCGGCGCTGGAGAACGGCGTCCCGTACAGCACGCCCCGCGCTTGGTCCAGCGTGAGCCCGGGCGGCAGCGTCCCCGTCGCAACCGCCCAGCTCTTGTAGGGCGGAACCCCGCCCACCACGAACATGGAAACCCCGAACGGCTTGCCGGCTGCGATGTTTGCCGGAGGCGAGCGCGTTGATGTTCGACACCGAGCCACCGCCCGCGTCCAGGTGGATGGGGACGCCGCAGAGCGAGGGGTCCGCCGCGCCGCTGAACGTCTGCGAATTGCACGTGGACACGATGACATATGCCTGGATCGTTCCTCCTTGTCCGGACGTGTAGACGCTGGAACCATCGGATGCGGTGACGCTGAAGGGGTAGTTGCCCGGAGCGGTTCCGGAGGGGCCCGAATTCTTTTCTGAATCCGGGCCTTTCGGTGAGTGAGCGCGGAAGGAATCGAACCTTCAACCTATGGATTAAGAGTCCATTGCTCTGCCAGTTGAGCTACGCGCCCCGAGGGGTCGTGCCTTCTAGCGTTCCGATGCTCTCCGGTCAAGCGCGATCCGGGGCCGCGGACCGAGCGAGGTAGCTCCTGTTTCGCGGAATGCTTGAACTCGTGGTGTCGCTCGACTAGAGCAGCGGCGGGAACACCCCCCAGCAAGGAGGCCGTCATGGCTGGTTCCCTGCACCCGATGCGGTTCCCTGGCGAG
>DATFTN010000008.1:0-3652 GCA_035261845.1 Myxococcales bacterium
CCCCTGTTGGACCAACCTTCCGACCAATGGATTGCCTTCGTGAGCTACGGGGCGCAGGTTCCCCTGTTCAGGTAGACATGGATAAGTGGGTCCTTTTCTCGATCGTGGCAGTCACCATCATCGTGCCGGCGGTGGCGGCGACGGAGCGCAGTCCCAGGCTGGCGCTGCAAAAGGTCTTGGCGTGGACGCTGATCGGCATCTTCGCGTACCTGGTTGCGGTCCTTTTCATCTATCCTCGGTTCCTCGGTTGACCGGCGGCGAACCACGATGAGCGACGATCTGCAGGCGCGTGTGATCCCCCCGTCGCCGGGCCGCCCCACCTGGGACGGTCCGGCCGAGGAGCTGTTCGACTGGCAGAAGGTGCGCCGCTACCTGGGGTTCTCCCTCGGGTCGGTGCGGCGGCGCCTCCTGCTGTTCGTCCTCGTCTTCGGCGGGATGCCCCTGCTCGCGGCCGCGGGGCTTGCCGTCCTGCCGAAGACGTACGAGGTCGAGTCCCGGCTCCTGGCGCAGAGGAACCCAGTGCTGGCGGTCAAGGCCGACTCCAGCCCGGCGGACCTGCCGACGCGCGCGGCGGCCGAGACGATCATCCGCCGCGACAACCTCCAGGCCCTCATCCGGCAGGCGGATCTGCTGCAGGAATGGCCGAAGCGCCGGGCGCCCCTGCTGCGCGCAAAGGATTGGCTGCTTCGCGCCCTCCACCGGACGCAAACGGAGAAGGAGCTGACCGACGGGTTGATCGGCCTCTTGGAGAAGAACCTCATCGTCTGGACCACGCCCGAGGGGACGGTGGTCATCCGGCTGCACTGGCCGGACCCCTTGCTCGCCTACCGCCTGGTGGACGCGGCGCAACAGAATTTCCTGGAGACGCGGCATGTGCTCGAGGTGGCGACCATCGCCGAGCAGATCTCCATCCTCGAAGGGCACGCCGCGACCCTCAAGAAGAACATCGAAGGCGAGGTGGCCGAGTTGCAGCGCCTCCGCGAGCACTCTCCCAAGGCGGCCCGCGACTCGCCGGCCGCCGCTTCCGCCAGGACGATCGATCCCGAGCTGCCGAAGCTCCGCGTCATGCTCGACGCCAAGCGGCGCTCCATCGCCGATCTGGAGGAGTACCGGCGCAAGCACATCCTCGAGCTGCAGACGCGGCTCGCGGAGCAGCGGGCCATCTACTCCGAGAACCATCCCATGCTGCTCGACCTGGAACGGAGCGTCGAAGCGCTCCGGGTCGAGTCGCCGCAGCTCTCCTCGCTCCGGCAGGAGGAGCGCGACCTGCGCCGCCAGCTGGCCGGGCGCTCCGACGAGGGCGAGTTCGCCTCGTCGGGCGCGCCGAGCATCCCGGCGGATCTCTTCCGCGGCCTGACCTCGTCCGAGGACTCGTCGGTGGAATACGCCCGCGCCCAGCTCCGCTACACCGCCCAGGAGTATGCGGCGATGCGCGACCGCATCGACCACGCCCGCATCGACCTGGACACGGCGCGCGCCGCCTTCAAGTACCGGTACTCGGTGGTCACGCCGCCCCAGGTGCCCCGCGGACCGATCAAGCCCAAGGCCCCGCTGGTGATGGCAGCCGCGCTGCTAGCGGGTCTTTTCCTCGCTCTCTTCGCCACCACCCTTTCCGACTTCCGCGCCGGCGTCGTGCTCAAGCGGTGGCAGCTCGAGGACCTGCTCGGGCCGTCGGGCGCGATCGTCGACGTGCGACTGCCCGCGCCGCCGGCCGGCCAGCTCCCGCCGTCGGAATCGCCGCGGCCGTGAACACGCCGGCACAGGCACCCGCGGGCACCGCGCCGGTGCAAGCACCCGCGGGCAGCGCGCCCCGGCCGGACCCGCTGGTGCTCGCGGCAGTAGCGGGGCTCGGCGCGCTCACGCTCGTGCTCGTCATCGGCGGGAACGGCAACGTCGGGCTCGCGCTGGCGCCGGTCGCGCTGACGCTCCTGGTCCTGCTGGTGGCGCGCGCCCCGCTCCGCCATTCGCTGCTCGTCCTCGGCGTGCTCTGCCTGACGCTGGAGAACCCGAGCGAGTTCCCCGCAACCGGGCTGTGGCGCTCCCCGCTGTACGTGCTGGGCGCGCTGCTCCTTTCGCACCTGAACCTCACCATCCCGATCGACGCGCTGTTCTTCTCCGGCCTCGATCTCGTCCTGGTGCTCCTCGTCGCGACCTGGGTGGGCCGGCGCATGACGGCCTCGGACGTCGACATCCGCGGCCACGTCCCACCCGCCTCGCCGCTGCGGGCCGCCGCCCTGCTCTGCATCTGCTCGATCTTCTTCATCTGGGGACGCGGGCTGCTCAGCACCGGGGCCGATTTCCGCTTCTCCCTCTGGCAGGTCTTCCGCGTCATCTACCTCCCCTGCGTCTTCCTGCTCTACTGCGCCGGCCTCCGCGGACCCTCCGACAGCCGCGCCTTCGGGATCGCCCTGGTCTGCGCGGCGCTGATCCGCGCTTCGCTCGCCGTGTACATCCGGAACCTGTTCCCCGACCTCGAGCAGATGCCGCACACCACGGTCCACGCGGACTCGATGCTGTTCGCCGACGCCTTCCTCCTGATGCTGATCATGTTCTTCGAGCGGCCCAATTCCCGGACCCTGCTGCTGGGGCTGGGCACCCTCCCGATCCTGACTTGGGGGATGATCGCCAACAACCGGCGACTGGCGTTCGTCGAGGTAATGGTGGGGTTGATCGTCCTGTACTTCATCACCCCGTTCACCCGGCTCAAGAAGAGGATCGCGCAAGGTGTCGCGATCTGCTTGCCGCTGATCGCGCTGTACGTCGCGGTGGGCTGGAGCAGCAGCGCCCGGGTGTTCGGGCCCGTCCGCACCCTCCGCTCGATCGTCGATTCGGGGACCGACTCGTCCACGCTCTGGCGCGACTGGGAGAACTACAACCTGTACTCGACGATCAAGGCCCACCCGCTGCTCGGCACGGGGTTCGGCCACGGATACGACGAGGTGGTCAAGCTGCCCGACATCTCCAAGGCGTACGAGCTCTACCGATTCGCCCCGCACAACTCGGTCCTGGGCCTGCTCGCCTATTCGGGCGCGATCGGCTTCGCCGGGATGTGGCTCTTCCTCGCGCTGGGCGTCTTCTTCGCCGTCCGGTCGTATCGGTTCTCCACCACCCCGCGGGACCGCACCACTGCACTCGTGACGGTGTGCATCCTCGTCACCTACCTGGTGCACTGCTACGGGGACATGGGGCTGGGCACCTGGGCCTCCGTCTTCATGGTCGGGCCCGCCCTGGCCCTGGTCGGGAAACAGGCGGTCGCCACCGGCGCCTGGCCGCTCCGCCCCAGGCGAGGCATCGCTCCCGTACCGCCTCGGACCACCTGACCGCCGCCTGCCGACCGGCTGGCCGTGCAGGGCGCGGGCAGCGTGCATAGATTGCTCGGAGCCGGCGGCACCCCCCTGGCCGGACGGGCACGCTTCCGTGCAAGTCCAAGAAACTAGGAAGCTTTACATGCCCCACCGAAACGACGTAGCGCTGAGCGGCACCGGCCAGGTGACCGCGCTGGTGCCGCAGCACCAGTTCGCCCGTACCCGCCTCGCGCAGCGGCAGCAGGCGATCCTCGAGCACTTGCACCGGGGTCTCCACGCGGTCGGCCCATCGTGTCCGGAGCTCAACGGAGTCTGGGTGCAGATGCGCGGCGATTGGTCCTGGGTGG
>DATFTN010000009.1:0-2678 GCA_035261845.1 Myxococcales bacterium
GGAAGTGAGCGCGGTCCGTCCCCTCGGCCGAGAGGACGCTGCCGAGCGCGTCGAGCCACTCGCGCGTTTCCTGGGGATCGTGGTCGGGCTGGCCGTTGAGCGACATGAGCTCGGAACCTCCTGAGACGCTCTTTCTAACCGATCGAGCGCCCGGAGGCAGGCGTCCGGGTTGCCCGGACGCCCGATTCCGCGCAGCGCTGGAGGTGCGCCGGCCACAGCGCATCCCATACGTCCGCGCTGTGAAAAGCATAGCGCCGCCCTATGGGCGGCGGCTAGCGGCGCTGCGCGTCGACCTTCTTGCGGAGCTCCTCCTCCTTCTTCATGAGCTTGCCGGTCGGGTCGCTGGGCGCGAAGTCCGGCGCCTCGAACACCTGCCGGATCTCGACCTCGGTTTCCTCGAAGGGGGCGCGCTTCAGCCACTCGATCGCCTCTTCCTTCGACTTCACCTGCCACAGCCAGAACCCGGCGACGAGCTCCTTCGTCTCGGCAAAGGGCCCGTCGATCACCGTCTGCCTCCCCTTCGCGAACTTGACGCGCGCGCCCTTCGAGCTCGACTGCAGCCCCTCGCCCGCCAGCATCACGCCGGCCTTGACCAGCTCTTCGTTGAACTTCCCCATCTCGGCAAGCATCTTCTCGCTCGGAAGGTCGCCCGCCTCCGACTCCTTGTTGGCCTTCACGATCACCATGAATCGCATGTCGTCTCCCTTGGTTGGCAGCCGGGCTTCCGTCCGGGTCTGGGCCCTGGCTCTACCTCCACGTCGAACGGCGGTCCACGGGATCGACAAGCCGGAGGATTGTTTCTCGCGGTGACGTTCGCGTTTGGGACGCGGGATCCCGTAGCCGCACAGGCGCCGACCGAAGATCCCTGATTTCCCTGGATGGGAAGTGGCATCCGTCTTGCCTTGTGCCCGTGCGTGGACAACCTGCGTCTCGCGCTGCGAACCCTCTGGCGCGCTCCCGGGTTCACGGCGGCTGTCGTGCTCGTGCTCGCGATCGGAGTGGGAGGGAGCACGGCGGTGTTCAGCGTGCTCCGCGGCGTCGTGCTGCGGCCGCTGGGCATGCCGTATCCGGAGCAGCTGGTGCGGCTGTACGAGCGCCCGGCCGGGACGGACGTGCGCTGGCCCTGTTCGGCGCCCGAATATCTCGACCTGGCCAAGGAGGGTGGTGCGTTCGAGTCCGTGGCCGGCATCCGCGCCGGCCGGCAGACGCTGACCGGCCGCGGGTCGCCGGTGCAGGTCCGGATCGCCCGCGTCACGGCCAGCTTCTTCTCCACGCTGCGTTCCTGGCCAGCCGTCGGGCGCGCGCCGGACGCGGAGGAGGACGTCGCGGGCGGCGCACGGACCGCGGTGCTGACCGACGCGTTCTGGCGCCGCGAGTTCGGGGCCGACCCGTCCGCGCTCGGGCGCACGCTGGTCCTCGATGGGAGCAGCTACACCATCGCGGGCGTGATGCCGGCGAGCTTCCATTTCCCGCTGCTCCGCCAGGCCGACGTGCTGCTCCCGATGGCTTTCGAGCCCAGCGAGTTGCAGTACCGCGACCGTCTGTGGCTTGCGGTCGTCGGAAGGCTCAAGCCGGGTCTCGGCGTGGGCGCGGCACAGGCCGACCTCGACGTGCTGGCCCCGCGCATCTTCGCGCGCCTTTCGGAGCACAGCGGCTGGCGCCTGGAAGCGCAGCCGTTGCTCGACGATCTGGTGGGGCCGCTGAAGCCCGCGCTGACGGCGCTCTTCGCCGCCGTGCTCCTCGCGCTCCTCATCGCCTGCGCCAACGTGGCGAGCCTGTTGCTCGCCCGCGGAATGGCCCGGCAGCGAGAGCTGGCCATTCGCGCCGCCCTGGGCGGCGGCCGCGGAGAGCTGGTGCGGCATCTGTTGACCGAAGCGATGCTCCTGGCTGCTCTCGGGGGAGGGCTCTCCGTCCTCGTCGCTCCCTGGGCACTGAGCGCATTGTTGGCCTTCGCGCCGCAGGACATGCCCCGCCTCGATGAGGTTCGCCTGGACGGCGTGGTGCTGGGGTTCGCCCTGGCCGCGTCGATGGCCGCTGGGTTGCTGGCGGGCCTGGCGCCGGCGTTGCAAGTGACCCAACCGCACCTCATGGACGTGCTCAAGAACGGGGCAGGCGGCACACCGGGGCGGGCGCGCGCGCGCTCGGCGCTGGTGGTCGCAGAAACGGCGCTGGCCTTCGTACTGGCCGCGGGCGCGGGCCTCATGATCCGCACCCTGTCCGGTCTGCTCGAGGTGCCCACCGGCCTCGCGGCGGTCGAGCGCGTCCTGGTGGCCGACCTCGACCTGCCCCGAGCCCGCTACCCGGACGAACGGGTGACGGCGTTCGCGCAGCAACTCCTGCCGCGCGTCTCGGTGCCGTCCAGGGTTCGCAGCGCCGCCCTGATGACGAGCGTTCCACTCGATCCGCGTGCCCGCGCCGAGTTTGGTTTCGGCCTCGACGGCGGCGACGCATTTCCGCCGGGCCAATCGCCCAAGACCGAGATGGTTTGGGCCACGCCCGGGTACCTGGAGACGATGGGCATCCCGCTCCTGCGCGGACGCGACCTCCGTTGGACCGATACGAAGAGCGCGCCGCACGTGGTGCTGGTGAACGACGCGTTCGTCCGCCGTTATCTTCCCCAGGGTGAACCCGTGGGGCGCCGCATCGCGGAGATCCTCGGACCGGGCAACGACCCGTGG
>DATFTN010000010.1:0-1860 GCA_035261845.1 Myxococcales bacterium
GCTCGTCGGTCGCCCCGATCAGCACTAGCTCGGTGCCTGCGCGGTCGAGGAGCTCCGGGTCCGCCTCGGCGAATCTGCGCCCGCCGAATCTCTGCTTCAGCCGCTTCGGCAGCGCGGCCCGCTCCTCCGGACGTAGCCCCACGCCCGGCGGAGAGGGAGCGGCCGGGTTCTTCACGGCGACGATGTAGCTCGCCTTCTTCTGGATGCGCAGCTCGCGCTGGACGTCGCCCGGACGCTTGGGGAACTCGAGCTGGTAGGCCAGGTGGGTATGGTCTCCGTGCCGGACGAGCGCGTAGACACCCTCGCCCGCCGGGCGCGCCTCTGGACGGACGCGCTCCCCCCGCGTCCTGGTCTCGTACAGCTGCCGGTCCAGCGCGTCCTCCACCTCTTCGGGCAAGTGGCCCATCGTGTCCACGAAGGCCCATTCCCGCTCGTGGCTTCCCACCTCGGGCAGCCGCTTGCGCGGGATCACGAGCAGCCGCCAGACGCGCTTCCCCTGCGGGTGGAGGATCTCCGCCATGGCGCGGCAACGGTAATCACGCCTGCCGCTTCCGCAGCTAGGGCGGTAGCACGGTGTCGCCGTACGACAGGTACCGGTCGACGTGCTGCGCGGCATGGCGGCCCTCGCGGATCGCCCACACCACCAGCGACTGCCCGCGCGCCATGTCGCCGGCGGCGAAGACCCCCGGCACGCTGGTCATCTTCGTCTGATCGGTCCAGACGTTGCCGCGCTCGTCGAGCTTGACGCCGAGCTGCTGCAAGAGGGGCTTCTCCGGCCCGAGGAAACCCATCGCGAGGAGCACCAGTTCCGCCGGGATGACCTTCTCGGTCCCGGGGGTCTCCCGCGGGCCGAATCGGCCGTCGG
Organism: Myxococcales bacterium; assembly: GCA_035261845.1. Taxonomy (GTDB): domain Bacteria; phylum Myxococcota; class Myxococcia; order Myxococcales; family 40CM-4-68-19; genus VBKO01. The sequence goes on from DATFTN010000010.1 coordinate 866, forward strand.
GCCCCTTCACCCACTCCACTCCGACGTACAAGAGCTCGCGGACGTTCCGCTGCTCGTCGCCAAGGAAGCGCTTGGTCATCACGGAATAGACCCGCGGGTCCGCGCCCCAGAGCGCCTTCGCCTCCTCCTGCCCGTAGTCCAGCCGGTACGTCTTCGGCCATTGCGGCCACGGGTTGTCGGCCGCCCGGACCTCCGGCGGCCGCGGGAGGATCTCCAGCTGCGTCAGGCTGCGGCAGCCGTGGCGAATGGCGGTGCCGACGCAGTCGGTGCCGGTATCGCCGCCGCCGATGACCACCACGTGCTTGTCCCTGGCGGAGATGTGCTTGCCGTCCGCGAGGCGCGAATCGAGCAGCGACTTCGTGTTGGCGGTGAGGAAATCCATCGCCGGATGGATGCCGAGCAGGCTCCGGCCTTCCACCGGCAGCTCGCGCCCGAGCGTCGCGCCGCCGCAGAGGACGACCGCCTCGTACTCGCGCAGCAGCTGGTCGCCGGGCAGGTCCTTGCCGACCTCCACCCGGGTCACGAAGCGCACGCCCTCCTCGGCCATCAGCTCGACGCGCCGGTCGACCAGCTTCTTGTCGAGCTTCATGTTGGGGATGCCGTACATGAGCAGGCCGCCGATGCGATCGGCGCGCTCGAGGACGGTCACCTCGTGCCCGGCCCGGTTCAGCTGCGCGGCCGCGGCGAGGCCGGCAGGCCCGGAGCCGACCACGGCCACGCGCTTGCCGGTGCGCAACGGCGGCGGGTCCGCCTTGACCCAGCCCTCGGCGAACGCGCGGTCCGCGATGGCCTCCTCGATCATCTTGATGTTGACCGCCGGCAGGTCGATGGCGACCGTGCAGCTGCCCTCGCATGGCGCCGGGCAGACCCTCCCGGTGAACTCGGGGAAGTTGTTCGTCTTCGCCAGCCGGATCCAGGCTTCCTTCCACTGCCCGCGCCAGACCAGGTCGTTCCACTCCGGGATGAAGTTGTTCACCGGGCATCCGGAGGCCATG
>DATFTN010000011.1:0-23326 GCA_035261845.1 Myxococcales bacterium
AGCACGTAGACGATCAGCGTCGGCGTGTGGTGGTGCATCTCCCGCGCGATCTCCGCGAACGGCTCGGGCCGGCCCGCCACGAAGCGCGGCTGGATCCAGGCGAGCCACAGGTGGGCGCCCAGGAAGGCGAGCAGGCCGAGCGCCGAAGCGCGCTGCAGCCAGTAGCGGAGGTTGGAGACGTTCCTGACGGTGCTGCCGCGGGTCTTGGCCAATCGCACGATCCCCCAGCCCACGTGCCAGACGAGCGGCACGATGACCACGGTGAAGGTCAGGGTGGCGGTGGCCGGACTCGAGTGTGCCGTGACCGACTGCTCCCAGGTCCGCGGACCGGCGAAGGCGGCGAGCTGGTTCCACAGGTGGTTTGCCGTCCACACCCCGAGCGGGAAGAAGGCCAGGAAGGAGCCTAGCCGGGCGAGGAGGAAGTTCCGCGCGATGGCGCGCTGCGAGGGCGCGACCGCGCGGTCGGGTTGATCGGTGGTGAGTGGCAGCGCCATGGCGGGCGCGTGCTTAACACGGTGATGCCCGTCACGGAAGCTGGGCCTGCTCGAAGCCCGTGCAATACGTCGCCTTGAACTTGCCGAAGAGCTCGCGAGGAAAGCCGTTCCCGTCCGCGACCACAACGTCGAAGTTGCCGATCGCCTCGCCGCCCACGCCGGTGTTGAACTGGCTCACGACGATCTCCCCGTTGAACCCGGTGACGCCCGAAAACTTGAAAATGGCCGGCGTCCCGCCGGCGGGCGTGCTCCCCAGCACCACCTCGGTGTTGTTCGAGGACGGACCCTGGAAAGTTCCGATGAAGAAGGCGCCGACTTGGCTGGGGATGAACCAGAAGAGGATGGCGCTGAAGTTCTCGGTCGCCGTCTGGAAGTAGGCGGGGTTCGCCGTCACCTTCGTACAGAGGTTGGGGGCGTCGGTCATCGCGACCACCCACTGCGGGTGCTGGACGTTGCTCGAGTCCGTGAAGGTCACCGCGGCGGAGATGGAGCTGCGCACCGGCGAGATGATCACGCCCGGAAACCCCGACGTGACGGTGTTGTCGTCGGAGCCGCAGCCGGCGAGCGCAGAGGCGATCGCGATGGTCAGGGCAAGCACGCGCATGGGCCGGGGACCCTAGCATGGGTGCGCGGGCGGCGGATTGCGGTTGCGTGACGCGTCGGCGGCCGGTACAGCAAGAGGCCATGCCATGGGAGGAAATCGCCGGGCAGGATCGAGCGGTGCGGCTCCTGCGCGGAGCCCTCGAGCGAGGCCAGCCGCACCACGCCTATCTGCTGACCGGCCCCGCCGGGGTGGGCAAGGAGCTGCTCGCGCGCCTCTTCGCGCAGGCGGCGAACTGCGAGTCGGATCGAGCAGAGCAGCCTTGCGGGTCGTGCGCGGCCTGCGCGGCGATCGCCCGGGGGAACTACCCCGACGTGCTGCGGGTGATGCCCCTGAGCGAGGCGGTGGCCCGGGGGCTCCTCTCCCGCGCCGACGTGGACGGGCCGCCGTCGAGGGAGATCCGCGTCGACGAGGTGCGTGCGCTTTCCCGCCGGCTGGCGTTCGTGGCGGCCCGCGGGCGGCGCAAGGTGGCGGTGGTGACGCCCGCCGAGGCCATGAACGAGCGGGCCCAGAACACGCTGCTCAAGACGCTGGAGGAGCCGCCGCCCGCGACCACCTTCCTCCTCGTCAGCGAGCAGCCCGATGCGCTCCTCGCCACCGTGCGCTCGCGCTGCGCGCGCATCCAGCTCGCGCCGCTGTCCGAGAAGGTGATCGTCGAGCAGCTGCTGAAGCGGGGTGCTCCCGCCGACGAGGCGCGGAGAAGGGCCGCCCGCGCCGACGGCAGCCTGGGGCGCGCGCTCGCCTTGGACCCCGAGGAGCTCGGGCGCCGCCGCGAGCTGATCGAATCGGTCGAATCGGCCATCTCGGCTCCGGACGAGCGAGACGCGCTGGACCTGGCCGAGGCGGCGGGCGAGCGGGACGCGGCGCGCACGGTCGCCGGCGCCGTGCAAGCCTGGACGCGCGACCTGCTGGTGACCCAGGCGGGCGGCGCGATCGGAATGCCGGAGCTGTCCGGGGCCGCCGCCCGCGTCGCGCAGGCGGTTCCACCGCCCGTACTCCTGTCGCAGGCCGGCCTCTGCGACGAGGTGACCCTTGCGCTCGATCAGAACGGCAACGGACGGCTGCAGCTCGAGCGCTTGCTGCTCGGGATCCGGGAGCTGCGCCATGGCTGAGCTGGGAGAGCTGCTGGAGGCGGCCGCGCAAGGCAAAGGAAAGCCCGTCTACCTGGTCGAGGGAGACGAGTTCCTCGCGCGCGGGGCGGCGCGCGAGCTGGCCGAGGCCCTGGTCCCCGAGAAGGACCGCCCGCTCAACCTGGTGCTGCTCGACGCCTCGGTGGGTTCGCGCGAGATCGTCTCGCACCTGGTGACGGTCGCCATGTTCGCCGCTCCGAAGGCGGTGGTGGTGGAAGGCGCGGACGCGTTCGCCGAGGAAGTGGATGCGGAGCGCGAGATCGCCCGCGCGCGCGAGCTGTGGCAGGCGAAGCGGCAGCGCGATGCCGCGCGCCGGCTGCTGAAGCTCGTCCGCGGAGCGGGTTGGGGTGCAGCCGATCTCGCCTTCGGGACCCGCAGCGCCCAGGCCGCGGCGAGGTGGCGCAAAGAGATCGGCGCCGCGCCGGACGAGTCGGACAAGGTCTGGCTGCAGGAGCTCTCGGCCTGGGCGGAGGAGCAGCGGCTCTCCGCGCCTCCCGAGGACCTCGAGGCGCTGGTCCAGACCGTCGAGCGCGGGCTGCCTCCGCGGACGCACCTCATCCTGGTCGCGGAGTCGCTTCCGCCCAAGCACGCGCTGGTCCGTCTCGCCTCGGCCGGCGGCGCCCACTTGCGCCGCCGGGCGGAGAGGCGAGGGCGGGGGATCGAGTCGCTGGACATCTCCGAGCTGGTCTCCACGGTGCTGCGCCCGCACGGCAAGAAGCTGGCCCGGGACGCCGAGCTGGAGCTGAAGCAGCGCCTCGGCGACGATCTGCGCCTGATCGCCGCGGAGCTGGAAAAACTGGCGCTGCACGCCGGTGAGCGACCGCTCGTCTCGCGCGCGGACGTGGAGGCAGTGGTGGCCCCGGTGCGGGAGGAGGAGTTCTTCGCGCTGGGCGAGGCGATCGGCGAAGGAGATCTGGGGAGCGCGGTGCGGCTCTTCCACGACGAGCTGCGCCGCAAGGCGAACGCCACCGCGGTCGCGTTGCCTTTCCTGGGCGGGGTGGCGGCGGCCGTGCGGCGCGCGCTCGCCGACCACGCCCGCTACTCGGCGCTGCCTGCCTCGAGCGGCCCCCGCGAGCTGCGCTACGACGAGTTCCAGCGCTCCGTCTTTCCCGAGGTCGAGGCGGAGCTGTCCGGCAAGGGCCAGAAGGTGCCCAATCCTTACGTCGCGTATCTGGGTTACCGGCGGGCGCGCCGCAAGATGCGCGGGCACTGGCGCCGCGCGCTGGTCCTCTGCGCGGAGGCCGACGCGGCGCTCAAGAGTGGCGCCGACCAGCGGCTGCTCCTCGAGCGGCTCCTCACCGAAGTCTGCGCCTAGCCCCGCCGGGCAACCGTGAGATTTTGGGGGGTCCAGGGGGGAGCGAGCTCCACCCTGGTGGAGGCGCCGAAGGCGCCGGATCGAAGAGCGTGGGAACGAAGGTACAGCGTTCATGCCAAGCGAGCGGTAAGGTGGATGTGGTATCCCCGCGAGCCATGCGGACGCTGGTGACCATGGCGCTGCCGTACGCGAACGGCAGCTTGCACCTGGGCCATTTCGTGGAAGCCGTCCAGACGGACGTCTACGTCCGGGCGCTGCGCGCGATGGGGCGGGAGGTGGCGTTCATCTGCGCCGACGACATGCACGGCACGCCCATCGAGGTGAATGCCGCCAAGGCTGGCGTGTCGCCCGAGGAGTTCGTCGAGCGCTACCACCGCGAGCACCGGCAGGACTACGCGGCGTTCGGCATCTCGCACGACGAGTTCTACAAGACGCACTCCGAGGAGAACCGCGTCCACACCGAGCGGATCTACCGGAAGCTCGTCGAGCGCGGGTCGATCGAGCGGCGCGAGGTCGAGCAGCTGTACTGCGAAGTCGACCGGCGCTTCCTGCCCGATCGGTACGTCCGCGGCACCTGCCCGGTGTGCGGCGCCAAGGATCAGTATGGCGACGCGTGCGAGGTGTGCGGCTCGACCTACGAGCCGGTGCAGCTGAAGGACCCGTATTGCGCCATCTGCTTCGATGCCGGCCGCGGCTTCGTCCGGCCCGTCGTGCGCAGCAGCGCGCACTACTTCGTCAAGCTGTCCCAGTACCAGGACTTCCTGCGCAAGTGGACCACGGCGCCCGGGCACGTGCAGCCGGAGATCCGCGGGTTCCTCGCCCGCTGGCTCTCCGAGCCCCTCAAGGACTGGGACATCTCCCGCGACGAGCCCTACTTCGGGTTCGAGATCCCGGACCGCCCGCCGGGCGAGGAGAAGAAGTACTTCTACGTCTGGCTGGACGCCCCGACCGGTTACATCGCGTCCACCGAGCACTGGGCGCGCAAGCGCGGCCAGAAAGTAGAGCAATGGTGGGGCGCCGACTCGGACACCGAGATCGTGCACTTCATCGGCAAGGACATCGTCTACTTCCACACCCTGTTTTGGCCCGCGATGCTGCACGCTTCTGGTTGGCGCGTCCCCTCGCGCGTCCACGTGCACGGGATGCTCACCGTGGAAGGCACCAAGATGTCCAAGACCCGAGGCACCTTCATCAATGCCCGCGAGTACCTGGACGCCGGGCTGGACCCGGAATGGCTTCGCTACTACTTCGCCGCGAACCTGGGGCCCACGGCGAGCGACATCGACCTCTCGCTCGGGGAGATGAAGAACCGGGTCAACGGCGAGCTGCTCAACAGCGTGGGCAACCTCGCCAACCGGGCGCTCTCGATCCTGTGGAAGAGCCTGTCGGGGAAGCTGGGGCTCCTGCCCGGCGACGCGGAAGCGGTCGCGCTCTGGAACCAGGCGAGCCTGGCCCGGGCGAACGCGATGCAGGCCTACTTGAAGGTGGATTCGCGCGCGGCGGTGCAGGCCGCCCTCGCCCTCGCGGCCGCCGCGAACGAGCGGCTGCAGCGCAAGCAGCCGTGGAAGGCGATCGCCACCGACCCGGAGGACGCGCGGCGCGAGCTGACCCTGGCGGTGAACGTGGCCCGGACCTGCGCGACGATGCTGGAGCCGGTGGTGCCTCGCTTCGCCCAGGGCATCGTGGAGCAGACGGGAGCGCCGCTTCCCGCCGTGACGGACAACAAGCCGCTCGAGGAGGCGACGATCCGCGAACCCAGGCCCCTGGTCCGCCGGATGGAGGACGAGGACGTCCGGAAGCTGACTTCGCGGTTCGTCTCCGAAGCTCCGAAACCCTCGCCCTCTTCCTCGACCTCGACCTCTCCCTCAACCTCTCCCTCGACCCCGACCTCCCCCTCGACCTCGACCTCCCCCTCGACCTCGACCTCCCCCTCCTCCTCCGAAATCTCCATCGACCGGTTCGCCGAGATCGACCTCCGCGCCGGCAGGGTCCTTGCGGCGGAACGCATCCCCAAAGCCGACAAGCTGCTCAAGCTGACCATCGACCTCGGCGAGGGCGCGCCGCGCACCATCGTCAGCGGCGTGGCGCAGGCGTACCGGCCGGAGGAGCTGGTCGGCCGGACCGTCGCGGTGGTCGCGAATCTGCCCAAGAAGCCTCTGCGCGGCGTGGAGTCCCACGGCATGGTTCTCTTCGCGACGGGAGGCGCGCGGGGCCTGACGGTCGTCGAGCTGGGCGAGGAGGTCGCGCCGGGATCGAAGGTGAAGTGATGGGTCTGTTCACCTGGTTCAAGAAGGGAGCTGCTCCGCAGGAAGAGCCGGAGCCCGTCGCTGCCGCCGCCGCGCAGGAGACGGTGGAGGAGCTGGCCGGGTCTCTCGACGGAGCTGACGGAGCGGTCCGGGTGGACGCCGCCCGCGCGCTCCTCGACCGCTGGCGCACAGGCGACTTGCAGGCGGCCGAGGCGATCGTCGGCCGGCTCGACGGTCTCCTGGAGGACCCGGAGCCACAAGTCAGGATCACCGCGCTCGCGGCCGTCCGGATGATGCGGAAGCCGGAGAATCTCGAGAAGCATGCCAGCGCGGTGCTGGCGCTCCTGGTCGATCCGGCCGCGCAGGTGCGCACCGCGGCGGTATGGACGGCGGCGCGATTGCCCGGCCCGGCCGCCCGCGAACAGGTGAGGGCGCTGCTCGAGTCCACCGAGGAGCCGATGCGGTTCGCCGCCGCCTGCGCGCTGAGCGATCAGCGCGATCCGGCGGCGCTGCCGGAGCTGCTTGCCGCGCTGCGTGAGGACTACCGGCGCCAGGAGGCGCTCTCCGCCCTCCTTTCCCTGGGCGATCCGGGCGCGCGGGAGGGCGTCGCGGAGCTGTTCGAGGACGAGTCGCTGGGCGAGCTCGACCGGACGCTCGCTGCGGCGGCGCTGGTCCGGCTCGGCGATCCGCGCGGAGCCGCGCACCTGGTGGAGCGCGTCGCGGCCGGCGGCGATGACCGCCCGATCGCCGCCGAATGGGCAGGACGGCTGGGTGTCTCCGACGCCGCGCCCGCGCTGGAAGAGCTGGCCTCCTCCACCGGGGAGCCCGCGCGCGGCGCGGCTTTGCGTGCGCTGGGCCGCCTCCGCGCTCCCGGTGCGGAAGATCGGCTCCTGGGAATCGCCACCTCGGCGGACGAGCCGGAGGACCTCCGCATGGACGCCGCGGAAGGCCTGGCCGAGCTGGGCTCCCCCGCTGCAATCGAGGCGCTGCGCGGGCTCGCCGCCGAACCCGGTGAGCTAGGCGCCCTCGGGCAGGAGCTGCTAGCCGAGATCGCTTCGAGCCAGGCAGAAGCAACCTCGACCTCTCCCTCAACCTCCCCCTCAACCTCCCCCTCGACCTGAACCTCGACCTCGACCTCTCCCTCAACCTCGATGCCCCTCATCGATTCGCACGCCCACCTCGACTTCGCCGACTACGGCGACGACCTCCCCGCCACGCTCCGTCGTGCCCGCGAGGCCGGCCTGGTGCACGTGGTGGTGGTGGGCCAATGGCGCGAGCCCGACCAGCGCCGCCCGGGAGCGCGCGGCGGGATGGCGGCGGCGCGGGACGCGATCGATCTGGCGCGCACCGACCGTTCGTTCCTGAGCGCCACCGCGGGCATCCACCCGCACGACGCGGCGCGCGCCACCGCCGCAGATCTGCGCGAGCTGGAGACCCTCTGCCGCGACTCCGACTGCGTGGCGGTGGGCGAGTGTGGACTCGACTACCACTACGACCGGTCGCCGCGCGAGGCGCAGCGAGAAGTGTTCGCGGCGCAGGCGCGGCTGGCGAAATCGCTTCGCAAGCCGTTGGTCGTCCACACGCGCGAGGCGGACGTGGACACCGCCTCCATCCTGGAGCGCGAGCTGGGCCCGGAGGGCGGGGTCATCCACTGCTTCACCGGGGACTGGACCGCCGCGCAGCGATACCTCGCGCTGGGGATGCACATCAGCTTGAGCGGCGTCCTCACCTTCAAGGCAGCGGATGCTCTGCGCGAGGCGGCGCGGCAGATCCCCTTGGAGCGGCTCCTGGTGGAGACCGACTGCCCGTTCCTGGCGCCCGTGCCGCATCGCGGCAAGAGGAATGAGCCCTCTTGGGTACGCCTCACCGCCGAGAAGCTCGCCGAAGTGCGCGGGATCCCGATCGCCCAGGTCGAGCGCGCCACCACGGAGAACGCACGCCGAGCCCTCGGGCTTCCGCCTGAATGAACGTGGGGCACCGAGCGTCCAACTTCCCAGGAGGTGCCGGTCTGTTGACAGGGGCACCGCCTGCCTGGATGCTCGCCCACCTCCTCAACCCTCGAGGGATCTCATGAAGAAGCTCTTCGCCTTCGCGCTCGCCGCCGGCCTCTCCAGCGCCGCGCTCGCCGCCGAGAAGACCGAGACGATGAAGGTGTCCGGCTGGCACTGCGCCGGATGCGCGGCGAAGACCGAGGCCGCCCTCAAGGACGTGAAGGGCGTGACCGCCGTCGCCGCCGACAAGAACAAGAAGGAAGTGAAGGTCACCTACGACGACGCGAAGGTGAAGCGCGCCGACCTGGAGAAGGCGATCGCCGACTCCGGCTACGACGTCGAGAACTGACGTCGAGAACCAGCAGCTCGCTTCTCAGCCTTCCCAGGAGAGCCACTCGTCGCCGATGCGGTCGTCGTCGTCGGGCTCGGTCTTCCACCGGCCCTTCCATTCGGCGACCTCCCAGCCGCGCCTCAGGGCCTCGGCGCGGAAGGCCGGCTTTGGATTGACCACCACCGGGTGGCCGACTTCCTCGAGAAGCGGAGTGTCGGCCACGCTGTCCGAGTAGAGGTAACTGCGCGAGACGTCGATGCCGTGGCGGGCGAGGACCTCCTTCACCCGCTCGCGCTTGCCCTCCTTGAACACCAGCGGCGGCACCAGCTCGTCGCTGGTCACTCCGTTCTTGATCACCGCGCGGGTGCCGACCGCCTCGTGGGCGTGGAGGAACCGGCCCACCTCGTCGATGATGATCTGCGGCGAGCCCGAGGCGACGATGACCAGGTGGCCGGAGAGCAAGTGCCGGCGCACCGCGCGCACCCCCTGCTGGGTGATGCGCTTCTTGACGTGCTTGTCGAAGCAGCGGCGCGCCAGCTCGCGCAGCTTGTCGGCGGGGATCCCCTGCAGGCACTTGCTGCCCAGCGCGACCATGTCCGCTTCGCTGAGGCGCTTGCGGGCGTAGTCGTAGAGCGCGCGGGGGACCTGGCCGCGGACCTGCGGCGCCATCTCGCGGTTCGAGTAGAGGAACCAGGTGAAGATGGTGCCGGCGTTGCCGTCGAGCAGCGAGTCGTCGATGTCGAAGACCGCAGCGGTGCGCTGGAAGGGCTGCATGACTCGCGGAGGGGACACCATGCAATGGTGTCCCCCAATGTCAAGGCTCTTCAGCCCTCTTCCTCGGCTTCCACCTTGGCGCCGCCCCTCTTCTTCGCCTTCTCGGCTTCCTCGGCTGCGATCTCCTCGGCGGGACGCGGCTCCAGGGTGTAGTCCGCGATCTTCCCCTGCGCCTTGAGCGAGCGCAGGCCCTGGTCCAGCGCCAGCCACCGGGTCTTGGCGCGCACTTTGATGATCACCGGCGCCGCGGGGCGCTGGATGAGGCTCACCGGGTCGTACTCGCCCGACAGGATGCTGACGCTCCAGTTGCTTTCGAGGTCGGAGTCGACGCGCACGTCGCACTCCTTCCCGTCCCAGGTCGCCTTGGCCATGGCGGCCTTCTACCAGCTATCGGGGGACGGCGCGCACCGCTTCCAGGCGCCGGCGCACCAGCGCGCCTCGCGACCTGCGGCGCGTGACCCTTCTGGCTCCCGACGGTCAGCTCGCCGACCGCATGACGCACCAGGAGCTTCATCCGGGGGCAGGGTGGCCATGCCTCTCCGGAGAGGCAACCAGGCGGACGAACGGCCGGCAGTTCCTGCGCCCCCGGACCCCGGTTTGCCGCGGCGCGGTGCGAAGAAAGTTGCGCGGTGCACACGCCATTGGTCCCGAAAATCGCGTGGACGGGTTCGCACCGCGCTGCGCTGCGGCTTGCATCTTCGACCGTAAATGGTTGAAATGTCTGGAATCGTAAAGTCGGCAGGCAGGTTGCACCCCGGAAGCGCTGCTGCTTCCTCCAGCGAGGTGCATAGTGTCGGAAAAGCTCGCCCCGCAAGATCCAGCGACAGACGGAAAGAGCTCCGTTCCGCTGGACCGTTCCGCAGGGGCCCGCATCCTGGCCAGGTCCTTCTACAAGGAGCTCCGTTCCAGCGGATACACGCCGCGCCAGCTGCTCACGCTCTCGACCGAGTTGATCGAGCTCATCACGCAAGATCTGCAGAAGGAGAGGCGTGAGGCGGTGAAGGGAGCTGCATAGAGGGGCCGGGACCGTAGACCCCCCTGCCGCCGACCCCCAACGGGCCCCGCTCCTCGGGGGCCCGTTCTGTTTTCCGAGCGGAAATCGCGTGCGGCCTTCGCTTGACGCTCCGCATCCCGCAGCCTATGTAGCCCCCCAATCCCAGGGAGGTTTCATGGCTCGCATCGCGATCAACGGCTTCGGGCGCATCGGCCGCAACATCCTGCGTGCCGCCATCAAGCGAGGCGCCCAGCTCGACGTCGTCCACGTCAACGACATCGACAAGCCGAAGACCCTTGCTCATCTGTTCAAGTACGACTCGGTCCACGGCGTCTTCGACGGGACGGTCGAGTCGACCGAGGACGCCATCGTCGTCAACGGCAAGAAGATCGCGGTCACCGCCAAGCGCGATCCCTCCGAGCTGCCGCACAAGCAGCACGGGTGCGAGGTGGTGCTGGAGTGCTCGGGCCGGTTCACCGACCGCGCCAGCGCCGAGAAGCACATCGCCGCGGGGGCCAAGAAGGTGATCATCTCGGCTCCGGCGAAAGGCCAGGACTTCACCATTGCGTACGGCATCAACCACGAGAAATACGACCCGGCCAGGCACAACGTCCTCTCCAACGCCTCCTGCACCACCAATTGCCTGGCGCCGGTGGCCAAGGTGCTCCTGGACGCCTTCGGCATCGAGCGCGGGTTCATGACCACCGTGCACAGCTACACGAACGATCAGCGCATCCTCGACCTGCCGCACGAGGACTTGCGCCGGGCGCGCGCCGCCGCGCTCTCGATGATCCCGGCTTCGACCGGCGCCGCCAAGGCGATCTACGAAGTGATCCCGGAGCTGAAGGGGAAGATGAACGGCACCGCCATCCGCGTGCCCACGCCCAACGTCTCGCTCATCGACTTGACGGCCGAGCTGTCCAAAACCGCCACGGTCGAGTCGATCAACAAGGCGTTCCAGGACGCCGCCAGAGGGTCGCTGAGGGGGATCCTGCAATACAACACGGAGCTCACGGTCTCGGTCGACTACAACGGAAACCCCTCCAGCGCGATCTTCGACTCGACCCAGACCGCGGTAGCCGAGGGCGGCAAGCTCGCCAAGGTGTTCGCCTGGTACGACAACGAGTGGGGCTTCTCCAACCGGATGGTGGACGTGGCGCTGCTCGTCGGCAGCAAGCTATAGGCGCGGTCATGGTCCGATCCATCGAGCAGCTCGATCTGGCCGGGAAGCGCGTCTTCATCCGAGTCGATTTCAACGTCCCCATCGACAAGAAGACCGGCGCGGTGAAGGACGACTCGCGCATCCGCGCGGCGCTGCCCACTCTGCGGTACGCGATCGGGAAGAAGGCCAAGGTGATCGTCGCCTCCCACCTGGGAAGGCCGGACGGGAAGGTGGTCCCCGAGCTGTCCCTGGAAAACGCCGGCGAGCGGCTTTCACAGCTGCTCGGGCAGGACGTCATCTTCGCCTACGACTGCGTGGGGGACGGAGTCCGCAAGCTCGTCGCCGACCTGCGCGAGGGACAGGTGCTCCTGCTCGAGAACCTCCGCTTCCACCCGGAGGAGGAGAAGAACGACGAGGACTTCGCCCGCCAGCTCGCCTCCATCGCGGACGTCTACGTGGACGACGCGTTCGGCACCGTGCACCGCGCGCACGCCTCGACGGTGGGGATGGTGCGCAACGTCGCGCAGCGCGGCGCCGGCTTTCTGGTCATGGCCGAGCTGAAGCACCTCCAGCCGCTGCTGAAAGGCGCCCGCAAGCCGTACCTCGCCATCCTGGGCGGGGCCAAGGTGAGCGACAAGATCAAGGTCATCGAGCAGCTCCTCGCCCGGGTCGACGCGCTGCTGGTGGGCGGCGCCATGGCCTATACGTTCATGACCGCCCGCGGAGTCTCCGTCGGCTCGTCGCGGGTCGAGAAGGACAAGACCGACCTCGCCCGGCGCTTGCTGGAGAAGGCCAAGCAGTCGCGCGTCGAGCTGGTCTTGCCCGTCGATCACGTGGTGGCCCGCGAACCCAAGGGAGGGATCGAGACCCGAACGGTCGGCGACCCCATCCCGGAGGGGTTTCTCGGCCTGGACATCGGGCCCAAGACGGCAGCGAGCTACCAGGAGCGCATCGCGCGCGCGGCGACCGTGTTCTGGAACGGCCCGATGGGGATGTTCGAGACGCCCGAATATGCCGCGGGCACCCGCGCCGTGGCCGAGGCGCTGGCGCAGGCCACGGCGCGCGGCGCGACGACGGTGGTGGGCGGCGGCGACAGCGCGGCGGCCATCGCCGAGATGGGCCTGGCCGGCAAGGTGACCCACGTCTCCACCGGCGGCGGCGCCTCGCTGGGGCTCCTCGAGGGGCGCGAGCTGCCGGGAGTCAAGGTGCTCGATGATTAGAGCGCATGTCGTCACCTCTCCCGTCGCCAGGACGCGCGACCCCCGACGGGGTCGCGCTCGGCCGATCCGCGGCGCATCGCCGCGTCGCTCCTCGTCGCAGACGACCCGGTCTTGCATCCTCGTCGCTCCTTGCGCTGCTTGCGGCTCAGCCGCCGGGCTCGGTCCGAGGTGACGACATGCGCTCTAGGCGTAAGTTCGTCTGCGGCAACTGGAAGATGCACAAGACGGCCGGGGAGGCCGTGCAGCTCGTCCGCGAGCTCCGGCAGAACCTGGAGGGCGCCGCGGCGCAGGTCGCCGTCGCGCCGCCCTTCACCGCCCTCTCCGCCGTGAAGCAGGCGCTGCAAGGATCGGCCATCGAGCTCTTCGGTCAGAACTGCCATCACGAGAAGCAGGGCGCCTTCACCGGCGAGGTGAGCGCGCCGATGCTGAAGGACGCCGGCTGCGACGGAGTGATCCTCGGGCACAGCGAGCGGCGGCAATACTTCGCGGAGACGGACGAGTGGATCGCGAAGAAGCTCCGCGCCGCGCTGGCAGAAGGGCTCCACCCCATCGTGTGCGTGGGCGAGACGTTGCAGGAGCGCGAGGGCGGCAAGACCTCGGAGGTCGTCTCACGCCAGGTGCGCGGCGCGCTGGGCGGCCTCGACGGCGCGGCGCTGAAGCTGGTCACGCTCGCCTACGAGCCGGTGTGGGCGATCGGCACCGGCCGCACCGCGACCACCGCGCAGGCGCAGGAAGTCCACGCCCAGATCCGGGCGCTGCTCCGCGAGTTGGGCGACGCCGCGGTAGCCGGGGCCGTGCGCATCCAGTACGGCGGCTCCGTCAAACCGGACAACGCCAGGGATCTGCTGTCCCAGCCCGACGTCGACGGCGCCCTGGTCGGCGGCGCCTCGCTCAAGGCCGCCGACTTCGCCTCAATCGTCTCCGCGGCGGACTAAGAACGTTTCACGCAGAGGGCGCGGAGGAGAGGGAGAGCGCGGAGGATCTTTTTTGACGAGCACCAATCTCCTCCGCGCCCTCCCCATCCTCTGCGCCCTCGGCGTGAAACGTCTTGGTCGGTCTAGAGGCGGAGGAGGCCGTAGTCGCCGACGATGGAGAAGCCGAGGGATTCGTAGGAGCGGCGGGCGGGGAGATTCGACTCGGGAGTAAAGAGAATCGAACGCCGGACTCCTTGGGATGCGGCGGATTGGAGCGCTCCGGCCACCACGGCGCGGGCGTATCCCCGGCGGCGCAGCGGGACGGGGGTCCAGACGCCGCCGATCTGGACCGCTTCCGTGGTGCGCGCGTTGTAGCAGCAGTATGCGACCGGCCGGCCGGCGTCTTCCAGGACGAAGTCCGCGCCGTCCGCGTGCAGCAGCTCGACGGCGACTGCGCAGCGGGCGCGCAGGTCCGGGCCCGGGTCCTCGACCTGTGCCTCGAGCACGTAGTCCGCGCGCCAATCGGTCAAAAGCGGCAGCTCGGGCTCGCGCGGGCGCCGCCAACGCACCCGATTCGAGGCGAGCGCCTCGGGGATGCGCAGCGCGCGCAGATCCAGCGCGTAGAGCAGCTCGCGGCCCTCGTGCGCGGCCTCGCGCGCGCCGAGCGCCTCCGCCGCGGCCCGAGCCTGGTCGTAGGGTCCCAGCACTCCCGTCGTCCTCCGCCCGGAAGCCGCCACCGCGGCGCGCACCACCTCGGCGAGGCGGACCGGCGCCTGGACCAGCACGGTGCCGAGCCAGGAGTGGGCCGCCACCGCGACCATCCGGCCGCCTTCGAACGCGGCCGCGTACGTGGCCTGGAAAGGCAAGCCCCGGTCCAGGAGGCCCGCCTTGCGGGAGTTGGCCAGCAGGAACATCGAGCTGTCCGCGCGGGAGGCGAGGAACTCTTCCAGCGCCGGCTGATCGCCTTCACCGAGGACGCGGATCATGCCGTACGACGCTACTGCACCTTGCAGTTGCGTGCGCGGATAAGAGGGTGCTCAGTTGTCCCGCCTTCTTCGCGGAAGGACGAAGAGGGATGCGGAGGATCGATGATCTGGCGGTTCAGTGCGGCCCACCAACTCGCTTGCTCCGGTGCCGTTGCGGCGTTTGCGCTCGGCCTGTCTGCTTGCCGCGGCGGTGATCCCGTTCTCGTTGACCAAAGGAAGGTACCCGGAACGTACTCGATGACCGGATCAGGGTTTACCGACGAGCTCGTGTTGAAAGCAGACGGTACGGTTACCAGGACGGCGACGCGTACGAGCGAGCGCTGGACACAGGTGGGCCATTGGACGACGCGAGAGCTGAGGACTTCTCGCCCCTCACCAAACACGCTCGTGGAGTTCACCGACCTTCAGCCTGAGTGCGCAATCGGCGGCGGGCCGCAGTCGAAGCCATTCCCTTGGGCCGTCCCAGAAACCCCGCTGTGCGCGCGTTCGAGGATTGCCTTCTTTTGCTACGATCAAGAGCGGCTCGCCCTCTGCTTCGATGAGAGCTTGAGCTATCGCTTTCATCGGAGGGGATGGTTTCCGCCGTGGCGATGATGACCCGCGGGTGGTTTCCGCCAGGCTCGACATGAACTTGTTCTGAGGCGGGCCGCAGCGCGTCAAAGCGGGTGGTCTACGTCCGCAGCTTGTAGCCGCGGCGGAGCAGCTCCAGCGCCACGCCGAGCATTGCCACTGCCAGGAGCGCCATGAGGCCGAAGCCCTGGGCGGGCGGGATGTGGCTGCGGCCGATCAGCGCGAACCGCATCGCCTCGATCATGTAGTAGATGGGGTTCAGGTGCAGCAGCGCCTGGAAGCGCGGCGAGAGCATGGTCGCCGAGTAGAAGACCCCGCCCAGGAACGTCAGCGGCGTGATCACGAAGGTGGGCAGGAAGTTCACTTGCTCGAACTTGTCCGCCCAGAGCGCGACGATCAGACCGCACGCGGCGAAGCAGGCCGAGACGAGCAAGGCGGCGGCGAATGCGAGGAAGAAGTGCGGGAGCGCCGTCCCCACGAACAGCGCCGCGGTGGCCCAGGTGAGCGCGCCCACGATCAGCGCACGCGTGCAGCCGGCCCCGACGAACCCGGCGAGGATCTCCAAGTAGGAAAGCGGCGTGACCAAGAGGTCCACGATGGTGCCTTGCAGCTTCATGATGAAGAGCGACGAGGAGGTGTTGAGGAAGCTGTTGTTGATGAGGCCCAGCATGACCAGGCCGGGCACCAAGAACAGGCTGTACGGGATTCCGTCCACCTCGCGCAGGCGGCCGCCCAAGGAGTAGCCGAACACGAGGAAGTAGAGCGCGGTGGTGATGAGGGGCGAGAGCAGCGTCTGCCCGGGGACGCGCAGGAATCGCTTCACCTCCTTGCGGAAGAGCGTGCGCATCCCGACGAGGGGCTCGGTCGGGTCGGCCGGAGCGAACGGCTGCGGCCGGGAGGGGACGTCGTCGATCGCGGGGGCCGAGTGCTCGGGGTCGTGGTCGCGGAGCAGCTCGACGATCACGCTCTCCAGGCGCGGCTCGCGCGTCTGCACGTCGGCCACCTGCAGGCCCTCCGAGGCGACCGCCCGCAGGGGCGCCACCAGCGACTCGCCCGCGCCCGCGGAGAGCACCAGCGACTGCCCGCCGTCATGCAGCTCGGCTCCCGCCGCCAGCAGGCGCTGCGGTACCTCCGCGACCGGCGCTTGCAGCCGCAGCCGCACGGTGCGCTTCCCGTAGCGCGCCAGGAGCTCCTGCTTCTCCTCGACCACCAGGAGGCGGCCGTTCTTGATCACCCCGATGCGGTCGGCCAGCTGCTCCGCCTCCTCGAGGTAATGGGTGGTGAGCACGACGGTAGCGCCGCCGCCGGCCAGCTTGCGGACGTAAGCCCACAGGTCGCGCCGCAGCTCCACGTCGACTCCCGCCGTGGGCTCGTCGAGGAACAGGACCGGCGGGCGGTGGACCAGCGCCTTGGCGATGAGCAAGCGGCGCTTCATGCCGCCGGAGAGCGCGCGGGTGTTGGCCTTGCGCTTGTCGAGGAGCCCCAGCGCGGTGAGCAGCTCGACCAGCCTCTCCTCCGAGAGGCGGATGCCGAAGTAGCCGGCCTGGAAGATCAGCGTCTCCTCGACGGTGAAGAAGGGGTCGAAGTTGATCTCCTGCGGCACCAGGCCCACCGCCCGGCGCGTGATGCGGTAGTCGCGCACGACGTCGTAGCCGAGCACTTCCACCTTGCCGGCGGTGGGGCGGGCGATGCCGGCGACCAGGCTGATGAGCGTCGTCTTGCCCGCCCCGTTGGGCCCGAGCAGGCCGAACACCTCGCCTCGGCGGATGTCGAGGGAGACGTTGTCCAGGGCGGTGAAGTCGCCGTAGCGCTTGGTCGCGTTGCGCAAGCGCACGGCCGGAGTGCGGTCGATGAGCATCGGGCTCTCGACAAGATGCCACAGGCGCGCGGAAGTCGCGCACGCGGCGGCCGATCTGGCGTAGAAGGAGCGGCGAAGGAGATGGACATGGGCAACCGGCTCTACGTGGGAAACCTGCCGTTCGACGCCACCGAGAAGCAGGTCCGTTCGTTCGTGGAAGGGGAGGGGCGGACGGTCACCACCGTCAAGATCGTCACCGACCGGGACACGGGGAGGTCGCGCGGGTTCGCCTTCGTCGACCTGGAAAACGCCGACCAGGCGCAAAAGGCGATCGCCGATCTGAACGGAAAGGACTTCGGCGGCCGGGCCCTGGTGGTGAACGAGGCCCAGGACAAGGGTCCGAGCAAGGGCGGCACCGGGTTCCGCACCGCCTTCTCCGACAAGGCGCATGCGAAAGATCAGGCAAAGGGCGGTTTCGGCTCGAGGGGACCGATGCAGCAGATGCCGCGCGGGAGCCAGCGCGGCGGCGGCCGTGGCGGCACGCGCGGAAGCTGATCCGGCCGGCCGGGGCCGGCGCCCGCTGCGCATCGCGGGGGCGCAAGGCGGACCGCGGGCGCTGCGCGAGCTGCAGGCGCGGATGGTCGAGTGCCGCGCCTGTCCGCGCCTGGTCGCCTGGCGCGAGGAGGCGGCGCGGGTCAAGGTGCGGCGGTTCTGGGAAGAGACCTACTGGGCGCGGCCCGTGCCCGGGTTCGGCGATCCCGAAGCGCGGCTGGTGCTGATCGGGCTCGCTCCCGCGGCACACGGCGGCAACCGCACCGGGCGCATGTTCACAGGAGACCGGAGCGGAGACTTCCTCTATGCGGCGCTGCACCGGGCGGGGTTCGCCAGCCAGCCCACCAGCGTGCATCGCGAGGACGGGCTGCGCCTGCGAGACGCGTTCATCGTGGCGCCGTGCCGGTGCGCTCCGCCTGCGAACATGCCCCGGCCCGACGAGCTACGCCGCTGCAGCTCGTGGCTGGACGGCGAGATGGCGCTGCTTCCCCGGGCCCGCGTGGTGCTTGCGCTCGGCGCCGTGGGCTGGAACGCCGCGCTGCAGCACTTCATCCGCCGCGGAATCGCCGTGCCCCGCCCCCGCCCCCGCTTCGGCCACGGCGCCATCGCCCGTCTTCGCTCCGCCCCGGTCCTCCTCGGCAGCTACCACGTCAGCCAACAGAACACGAACACCGGCAAACTCACCCCCGCCATGCTCGACGCCATCCTCGCTCTCGCCCGCGATTTCCTGAGTAGTGACTCAAGCGTTTCACGCAGAGGGCGCTGAGGAAAGGGAGAGCGCAGAGGATCTCTTCAAGGGAAAAGTCTCCTCCGCGCCCTCCCCATCCTCCGCGCCCTCTGCGTGAAACGTCTTAGTCCTGGCGGATGCCGGAGGGGGTCCAGGTGGAATGGGTGCGGCGGGTTTCGGCGAGCAAGGCGCGATTCGTGGCGATGACGAGGGGATCGACGTAGGGGCGATCGTGCCAGAGGTGGAAGACGGGGGCGGTGTAGCGGATCGAGTAGCCGCGGATGCCTGCGTTCGTCAGGCGTTCGCCCAGCTCCTTGTCCTCGGAGCCCCAGCCGAATCGCTCGTCGTATCCGTTGACCCGGAGCACGTCTTCCAGGAAGGCCGAGGAGTTGCCGCCCTTCCAGGGAGTCCGGCGCGGAGAGGCGAGCTCGAGGAGCCTGCCGAGCGCCGCCGGGAGCGCGTAGCGGCGCTTGTCGCCTCCGCGCGCCCCCTCGAAGGCGCCGGCGTCGACCGCTTCGCCGGTCAGCGCCGCGGATGCTTCGCGGGAGAGGCGGACCACTCCTCCGGCGGCGAACCGCCCGCGCCGGGCGACTTCCGCGTGCCGCGCGAGCAGCCCGGCCGCCGGCAGGCAGTCTCCGTCGGTGAACAGCGCGAACTCGCATCCCAGCTCGCTAGCGCGCCGGATCGCCCCGTTGACGGCCGGACACTTGCCGAACCGCCCGCCGTCGCGCTCGCGGCGGACGTGCTGGGCGCCCCAACGGCGCACGACTTCGGCGGTCTCCGGGCCGCTGCCGTCGTCCGCCACCAGGATGAAGTCCGGACGCAGCTTCTGGCGGGCCCAGGCGCGCAGCGAGAGGTCCAACCAGCGGGGCTGTTCGTACGTCGCCACGATGACGGCGGTGCGCACGCGAGTGTAGTGTAGCACTGCTTTTCGTTCCCTTCGGCGGAGCATGCGGGCCCGTGACGCCTCGCTTGCACGGCGTGCGGCCCGTGCAAATGGTCCGTCGATGGAGGAGACGCCATGCTGAGGGAGAACCAGGTGGAGCTCGAGGGCGCGCCAAGCACGGCGAAACGGCTGCGGGGCAGGGTGGCGGTAGTGACCGGATCGTCGCGCGGGATCGGCCGCGCCATCGCCCGGGCGCTGGCTACCGAGGGTGCGTCGGTCGCCGTGCACTACTGCCGCGGCGAAGAGCAGGCCGCCTCGCTGGCGGCGGAGATCGAGCACCTGGGCGCCAAGGCGCGGCTGGTGCAGGGCGACCTGGGCCGCCCGGAGGACTGCCACAAGGTGCTGACGCTCGCGGCGCGCGAGCTGGGCCCGGTGGAGATCCTGGTCAACAACGCTGGTGTGAACCGGGATCGCACCCTCCGCAAGATGACCGCTGCGGAATGGGACGAGGTCATCCAGGTCAACCTGAACAGCGTCTTCCACTGCACCAAGGCGGCGCTGGAGCCGATGATCGCCCGCGGCTGGGGCCGCATCATCAGCATCGCCAGCATCATCGGGCAGACGGGCGCGCTGGGGCAGGCGAACTACGCGGCCGCCAAGGCGGGCATCATCGCCTTCACCAAGAGCGTGGCGCAGGAATTGGCCCGGTTCGGCATTACCGTGAACGCGATCTGCCCCGGCTTCGTGGAGACGGACATGCTGGCCACCATGCCGGCGCCGGCGCGAGACGCGGTGAAGGGGCGCATCCCCCTGGGCCGCTTCGGCCAGGCCGACGAGGTGGCCCGCCTGGTCCGGTTCCTCTGCACCGAAGGGGACTGGATCACCGGGGCCCAGCTGAACATCAACGGCGGGCAATACATGTAGGTCGACCGAAACTTGTGGGTTCGCTCCGCTTGCCCTAGCGTGACTGTTCGATGGTTTCCGAGCACGAGGACGAGCGGCGCAAGTTCCGCCGGCTCAAGGCGCCGGTGTTCTACCGCCCGGTGGGACTGTCTCTTTTGCGGCGGCTGCGGGGAAAGGACGACCGGGAGCGCACCGTCGACATCAGCCTGGGCGGTGTCCGGATCTACAGCGACGACGAGCTGAAGGTGGGGTCCCGCCTCGAGCTGGACCTGTTCCTGCCCGACGACACCACGCTCGCCACCAAGGCGGTGGTGGTCTGGGTCCACGAGCTGCCGGAGGGCGGTCCGGCGAAGTACGACGTCGGCGTACGCTTCGACGCCATGGACGACGCCGACCAGCAGCGGCTGTCCCACGTGCTCGACGAGGAGGGCGCATAGAGGTCGTCGCGCAGGACGGAGCGCGGCTGCACGTCCTCGACCAGCGGCCCGCCGACGCTTCGCTTCCCGCGGTGCTCTGGTTGCAGGGACTGAACGCGCCCGCCGCGGCCTGGGCGGTGCAGCTCGCGCACTTCTCGCGGACCTACCGGTGCATCGCTCCCGACGCGCGCGGCGTGGGCAAGAGCGACGCGCCGCCGGGTCCGTATTCCACCCGCCAGCTGGCAGACGACGCGTTGCGGGTCCTCGACACCTGCGAGGTGGACCGCGCCCACGTGGTCGGTCTGTCGCTCGGCGGCGCTGCGGGGCAGGAGCTGGCGCTGGCCCACCCAAGCCGCGTGCGCTCCCTCGCCCTCCTGGCGAGCTTCCCCCGGCAAGCTCCCCGGTCGCGCGCCCTGATGGAATCGTGGCGGCTGCTGTACGCGGTCGCGGCGCAGTCGGCGGAGCTGCGCGAGGCGTGGGAGAAGCAGGCCTACGCGTGGCTCTTCAGCGAACGGTACTGGCGGAACGAAGCGGCGGTGCGCGCCGCGCTCCGCTTCGCCGGCTCTCAGCCGTTCCAGAGCGTGCAAGGTTTCCAGGGCCAGATCGACGCGGCGCTCGCGCACGACGCTGTCAGCCGGCTGCCTCGGATTTCCATCCCCGCCCTGATCGCCCAAGGGTCGCTCGATCAGCTCGCTCCGGTCGCCGGCGCCGAAGAGATGGCGCGGCTGATCCCCGGCGCCCAGCTCCTCGTCCTTCCCGAGGTGGGGCACGCGGTGAACCTGGAAGGGCAACGCGCCGTCAACTCCGCCCTCCGCGCGCTCTGGTCGCGCGCGCCGTAGGGGCGCTCCGCTTCTGCTCCACGGAAGCGCGGCGGAGCAAAATCGTCACTGCATTCCTTGTCCTGTCGCGGGGATTTCCCACCCTGGCACACAGCTTGCTCAAAATCCTCGCGACATCGTCCGCAGGGGGCGGGTCAGAAACCCTGACAGGCTTCTGTTCGATTGGAGCCGGTCAAAAGTGGTGGAGCGGAGACCGATGGAGCCAGCCAACCAGGTGCTCGTGATCGATGACGACGAAGCCGCGCGGGAAATCCTGGTCGATTTGTTGGGACGGGTGGGGTACCACGCGTTCGCGACTCCGGAGGGCCGCTCCGGGCTGGAATGGCTCGCGGGCGCCGCGGCGCCGCCGCAGGCCGTGCTGCTCGACTTGCGGATGCCCGGGATCGACGGCTTCGAGATCCTGCGCAGCTACCGCGCGCAGGGCGGGCTCGCCCCGGTCATCGCGCTGTCGGCCATGGACGACAAGGAATCGGTGGTCAAGGCGATGCGTCTGGGCGCCAGCGACTACCTGGTCAAGCCCATCGAACCCGAGGAGCTGCGCGAGGCGATCGAGCGCTGCAGCGCCTCGGTGCGCGCGCCGGGCGCGGAGGAAGTGCCGGCCGTCGTGGCTCAGCGTTCCGACCCGGTGCCGGCGGTGGTGGTGCGCGAGACCGGAGCGCCGCCTCCCGTCGCGCCCACGGCGGGATCGCGCCGCGGGCCGCCGGCGGACTTCGTATCCGTGAGTCCCGCCATGATGGGCATCTGGGACATGGTCGACCGGGTGGCGGAGACCGACGTCCCGGTGCTCATCCGCGGCGAGAGCGGCGTGGGCAAGGAGGGAATCGCCCGCGCTCTGCACGAGCGCAGCCCGCGCCGCAGCAAGCCCTTCGTGAAGATCAACTGCGCTGCGCTGCCCAGCGAGCTGCTGGAGAGCGAGCTGTTCGGCCACGAGCGCGGCGCCTTCACCGGAGCGACCAGCGAGAAGCCGGGCAAGTTCGAGCTGGCCGACAAGGGCACCATCTTCCTGGACGAGATCGGCGAGATGCACCCGGCGCTGCAGGCCAAGCTGCTCCAGGTCCTGCAGGACGAGGAGTACTACCGGGTGGGCGGCAAGCGCCCGCTCCGGGCCGACGCGCGCGTGGTGGTAGCCACCAACCGCGTCCTCGAGGAGGAGCTGGCGCGCGGCAACTTCCGCGAAGATCTCTACTACCGGCTCAACGTGGTCAGCGTGCACGTGCCTCCCCTGCGCGATCGCAAGGAGGACGTGCCTCATCTGATCGATCACTTCCGCCGCAAGTACGGCAGCAAGTACAAGAACGGCGCGATGGAGTTCTCGCCGGACGTGACCCGCCGGCTGCTCGAGTACGACTATCCGGGGAACGTGCGCGAGCTGGAGAACCTGGTCCGGCGCCTGGTGGTCCTGCGAGACGAGCGCTTCGTCCTCGACGAGCTGAAGGCGACCCAGGCCCGCAGGCCGTCGCTGCAGCCTGCTCCCAAGACGGGCTCCGCCGGCGGCGCGCTGCCGCCTGCCAGCCAGGGGCAGCCTCGCCCGGACGGGGCGGCCTCGCAGCCGCCTGCTCCGGTGGTGCCGATACTGAGCGCGGAGACCGTGTCGCTCAAGGAGATCGCCCGCCAGGCGGCGCTGCGCGCCGAGCGCGAGGCGATCAGCGCGATGCTCGCCCGCACCAACTGGAACAAGCGCAAGGCGGCCGCGCGCCTGCAGATCAGCTACAAGGCGCTCCTCTACAAGATCAAGGACTGCGGCCTCACCGACCCGCGAATCACCGCCGGCATCCCCGACCTTCCCTCGGTCGGGATGGCCGCCAACGACCTCACCCGCACGAACTGATCGGCCCGCCGGCTACGGGTGGGCTTCGCGATGCGGAACCAGATGCGGCGCCGGCTCGACGGGCTCGGCCGCCCGCCTGGTCCGGCGGCCGTGCGGAGCGAGCAGCTTGCCGAACAGCAGGAAGAGGGTCCCCATCGAAAGGAGCAGCAGCGGCTCTTCGAAGGGTCCCAGCGATGCGCTGTGCAGCGCGAAGGCGGCGACTGCGAACACGATGGCTGCGGCGGCGATGGTGCGGTGCATGAGCTGCGGCGTCCCCGCTGGATCCTCGATCGTTGAAAAGCGCTCCGCTCGAGGCGAGTCAGCAGGATCCAGGCCAACGTTTCTACCGAGCCACCCGTCCCGCCGCGGGTGGGAACGGCGCTTCCTTCGGTGTGGAACCGGACGGAGTGGGACCGGCCGCGAGGCGCAGAACCGCCTGGCTGCTCGCAGGCGCCGCGCCGCAGGGAGGGCGAGGTGGGCTTCCCTGGACGCCCGGCGGACTGGCACGCGCCGTGCTCCTGGAACGCGCCCGAGACCCGCCTGTCCGGCGATGGCGGAGGAGGGATTCGATGTCGGTGAGCTGCAAGTGGTGGTGGGCGCCCGCGGCGTCGCTGCTCGCGTTCGGGCCCGGCTGCGCGCACCACGAGGTGGGCCAGCAGGACGACGCGCA
>DATFTN010000012.1:0-46343 GCA_035261845.1 Myxococcales bacterium
AGCGTCCTGCTCGCGGGCGCGGCGGAATCCCGGCCCGACCTGCGCGCCCTGGAGAAGCAGGAGGAGCGGGCCCGCGCCGCCCTGGACCTGGCGCGGCGCCAGCGGATCCCGGAGGTGACGCTCTCCGCGCAGTACGCGCAGCAGGGGACGGGCGCCACCGCCCAGACGCCGCCCACCGTGTCGGTGGGCGCTTCCCTTCCGGTGCCGATCTTCTATCAGCAGCAGGGCGAGGTGCAGCGGGCCGAGGCGGACCTGCGCACGCAGGTGGTGCAGCGCGGCAAGGCGGCCGCGCAGCTCGCCAGCGACCTGGCCACCGCCTACGGCGCGCTCGCCGCCAGCCGCAAGCTGGTCGACCGGATGCGCGGAGGGCTGCTCGAGCGGGCCCAGCGCGCCCGCGACTTGACCCGCGTCCAGTACGAGAAAGGCGCCGCGCGCCTGTTCGAGCTGCTCGACGCGCAGCGCGCCTTTGCCCAGGTGCGGGCCGAGTACCTGCAGGACCTGCACGACTTGTGGGTGAACCTGTTCAAGCTCGAGGCCACGGTCGGCCGGGAGCTGCGCTCTTGAGGCGCGCCGCCGTCATCGCCCTGCTGCTCGCCGCCGCGTGCAAGCGCGAGGAGCGGTCAGAGGCGCGAGCGCCGCCCGGCGAAGCCTGGCTCTCGCCGCAGCAGATGCAGGCGGGCGAGGTGCAGCTCGCGACCGTGGTGCAGCAGCCCGTCGCCTCGGACCTCTTGGCGCCCGGGCGGATCGCGTTCGACGACTCGCACGTCGCCCACGTCTTCTCGCCGGTCAGCGGGCGCGTCAGCCGCATCGAGGGGCAGCTGGGAACGCGAGTCAGGCGGGGCGCGCCCCTCTTGACCCTCGAGTCGCCCGACGTGGGCGTGGCGGCCGCCGACCTGGGCAAGGCGGAAGCGGATCTGATGGCCGCCGACCGCGAGCTGCGCAGGCAGCGCGAGCTGTTCGAGGCCCACGCCGCCGCGCAACGCGACCTGGAGGCCGCCCAGGCCGCGCGGGACCGGGCCGCCGCCGAGCTGGCCCGCGCCCGGCAGCGCGCGCGGCTGTTCCAGGGCGCCGCGGGCGGCGTCTCGCAAGCGGTCACGCTGCGGTCGCCGATCGACGGCGAAGTGGTGGCGCGGACGGTCACGCCGGGCATGGAGGTGGCGGGTCAATCCTCGGGCGGCAACTCACCGGAGCTGTTCACCATCGGCGACATCGATCAGGTCTGGGCCATCGCCGACGTGTTCGAGATGGACCTCCCGCGGGTACAGCGCGGCGCCGAGGTGGCCGTCAAGGTGATCGCTTATCCCAGTCGGACCTTCCGGGCCCAAGTCGACTGGATCTCGCCCGCGCTCGATCCCCAGACGCGCGGCGCGCGGGTGCGCGCCACGCTGGCGAATCCCGGCCACGAGCTGTTGCCCGAGATGTACGCCACGCTGGCCATCTCAACGCCCCCTCGCAACGCCCTGGCCATCCCGCGCAGCGCGATCCTCCACCTCGGTGATCAGACGGTGGTGCTGGTACAGATCGGCCGGACCGAGAACGGGCTGCTCCGCTTCCAGCAGCGGCGGGTGCAGGTCGAGTCGGACGACTCCGACCCCGGGGTGGTCCTCTCGGGCCTGTCGGGCGGCGAGCAGGTGGTCGTCTCAGGCGCGCTGCTCCTTTCCGGGATGCTCTGATGGGCCGCCTGGTCGGCGCTGCCCTCCGCTTTCCCGGGCTGGTCCTGGCCCTCGCGCTGGGCCTGTTGGGCGTGGGCCTCTACTGCTACACGCAGCTCGACGTCGAGGCGTACCCCAACCCGGTCGCTCCGATGATCGAGGTGATCACCCAGCCGCAGGGCCTCTCGGCCGAAGAGGTCGAGCGCTACGTCACCATCCCGCTGGAGAACGGCCTCGCCGGCATGCTCGACCTCGAGCACGTCCGGTCGCAGTCGCTGTTCGGCCTCTCCGATGTGAAGTGCTACTTCAACTGGAACCCGAGCTACCTGGAGGCGCAGCAGCGGGTCATCAACCGGCTGCAGTTCATCGCGCTCCCGAGCGGCGTCCAGCCGCAGCTCTCGCCGTGGAATGCCATCGGCGAGATCTACCGGTATGTCGTGCGCGGCCCCGGGTATTCGCTCTCCGAGCTGAAGACGGCGCAGGACTGGATCCTGGAGCGCCAGTTCCGCCAGGTCCCCGGCGTGGTCGACGTGGTCGGGTTCGGCGGCGAGATGCGCCAGATCCACGTCGACGTGGACCCCTACCGGCTGAAGGGTCACGGCCTCACGCTGCAGCAGCTCTCCAACGCCATCGGCAACGCGAACCAGAACGTCGGCGGCCAGCGGCTCACGCTCGGCGAGCAGTCGTTCAACGTGCGCGGCCTGGGGCTCATCCGCTCGCTCCGCGACGTGCAGCAGATCGTGGTCGCCGAGCAGAAAGGCGTCCCGGTGCGGGTGCGGGACGTGGCGGACGTCGAGGAGGGCGCCGCGCCTCGGCTGGGAATCGTCGGCAAGGACCTGGAGCCCGACGTGGTGCAGGGGATCGTGCTGATGCGCTACGGCGGCGATTCCCTCAAGACGCTGCAAGGTGTGCACGAGAAGGTGGAGCAGATCCGGAAGTTCCACTTGCTCCCGCCGGGGATGACGCTGGAGACCTATTACGACCGCGAGAAGCTGGTCCACGTCACTACCCACACCGTGATCGAGAACCTGCTCGTCGGCATGATCCTGGTCACGCTGGTCCTGTGGGTCTTCCTCGGTCAGGCGCGGGCGGCGGTGCTGGCGGCGGTGAACATCCCGCTGGCGCTTCTGGCCGCGTTCTGCGGGATGATCGCGACGGGCACGCCCGCGAACCTCATCTCCCTGGGCGCGGTCGACTTCGGCATCATCATCGATTCGACCGTGATCATGGTCGAGAACATCTACCGGCACCTGGGCGGCGCGGGGCGCGGCACCGTCCGCGAGCGCGTGCGCGAGGCGGCCGCGGAGATCGGCCCGCCGATGCTGTTCTCGGTCTTGATCATCACCGTGGCCTTCTTCCCGCTCTTCACCCTGACTGGAGTGGCGGGCGTCATCTTCTCGCCGATGGCGCACACCTACGCCTTCTCGATCGCCGGTGCGGTGCTGCTCAGCGTGACGCTCACCCCGGTGCTGGCGGCGCGCCTGCTCGAGGTGGACCCCAAGGCGCACGCCGCGGAGGGGGCGCACGAGGCCGAGCACGCGCACGACAACGCCTTCCTGCGCTGGCTCGATCGCACCTATCGCCCGCTGTTCGCCTTCTCGCTACGCCGCCCGGCCACGGCGCTGGTGCTCGCCCTTCTGCCGGTCGTGCTCGCCGGAGCGCTGCTGCGGTTCATCGGCACCGAGTTCATGCCCAAGCTCGAGGAGGGGAACTTCTGGATCCGCGCCACGCTTCCCCTCTCCATCAGCCTGGAGCAGTCCGGGAAATACGTCGGGCGGATGCGCCGCATCCTGCTCGGCTGCCCCCAGGAGGGTGGATGCGACCTGCAGCGGAGGGCATTCCCGGAGATCCGCGCGGCCGTCTCCCAGGTGGGCCGCCCCGACGACGGCACGGACGTGTCCGGGTTCAACAACATCGAGCTGTTCGCCCCGCTCGAGCCGCCTTCGGCCTGGCGGCGCGGGCTGACGAAGGACAAGCTGCAGCGCGAGCTGTCCCAGAGGCTGCGCGAGGCCTTCCCCGGCGTCGACTTCAACTTCTCGCAGGCCATCGCCGACAACGTCGAGGAGGCGATGAGCGGCGTGAAGGGCGAGAACACCGTGAAGGTCGTCGGACCCGACTTGCGCCTCAACGAGCAGAAGGCGGCCGAGGTCGCTCGGGTCCTGCAAGGCGTCCGCGGGGTCGAAGACCTGGGGGTCTTCCGGACCCTGGGACAGCCGGACATCCGCGTGGTCCCCGACCGCGAGGCGGTGGGCCGGTACGGTCTCAACGTGGGCGACGTGATGAACCTGGTGCAGGCGGCCGTCGGGGGCACGGCGGTCACCCAGGTCTACGAGGGCGAGAAGCATTTCGACCTGGTGGTGCGCTGGGCCGCGCCGTACCGGAGGAGCTTGCAGGCGATCCGCCAGATCCTGGTCCCCACCCTTGACGGAGCGCAGGTCCCGCTCGGCCAGATGGCGAAGATCTCCGAGCAGGAGGGGCCGTCCCTGGTCTACCGCGAGGACCAGCGCCGCTACGCTCCGGTGAAGTTCAGCGTGCGCGGGCGCGACCTGGGCTCGACCATCGCGGAGTCCCAGGCGCGGGTCGAGCAGGAGGTGCGCCTGCCTTACGACACGCACCTGGAATGGGCGGGCGAGGCGGACCAGCTGCGCGAGGCCTCCCAGCGGCTGCGCGTCATCATCCCGCTCACGCTGGTCCTGATCGCGTTCCTGGTCTACAGCGCGGTCGGCACGGTGAAGGACACCTTGCTGGTGCTGCTCAGCATCCCGGCGGCGTGCGCCGGCGGCGTCTTCGCGCTGCTCCTCACCCGCACCCACCTGTCCATCTCGGCCGCGATGGGCTTCATCTCCATCTTCGGCATCGCCGTGCAGGACGCGATCATCGTGGTCACCTACGCGCAGAAGATGTGGCGGGAGGGCCGCCCGCTGGAGGAAGGCGCCCGGCTGGCCGCGGAGCGGGGCCTGCGGCCGGCGCTGATGACGGCCTCCGTGGCGCTCATCGGCCTTCTTCCCGCGGCCCTCTCCCGCGGGATCGGCAGCGAGACGCAGAAGCCGCTGGCCATCGTGGTGATCGGCGGGATGCTCGTCCTCTCGCTGCTCCCTCGACTGCTCCAACCGCCCCTGCTGCTCCTGCTCCACCGTGGTATGGAGCAAGGGTCCCCCTCGGGGACTCCACAGCACAGCGTCGCCTTATAGGGCGACGACTGGCGCGGAGGAACGGCGGAATGGCCAAAGCCGAGCGGAGCATCGTGATCAACGCGACTCCGGAGAAGGTCTTCGCGGTGATCACCGACTACGAGAAGTACCCGGAGTTCCTGCCCGAGGTGAAGAAGGTCAAGGTGGAGTTCGGCGCGGGCAACGTGAAGGAAGTCACCTACACGGTGGACATCAAGGCCAAGGTCATCACCTACACGCTCAAGCACACCGCGCGACCGCCCGACCAGCTCGCCTGGACGATGGTGCGCGGCGAGATGATGAAGGGCAACGACGGCGCCTGGGAGCTGAGGCAGGTCCCGGAGGGCACCGAGGCCACCTACCGGATCGACCTGAGGCTCGGTGCGCTGGTGCCTTCGATGGTCGAGCGCTTGCTGGCCGAGCAGTCCTTGCCCGGCCTGCTGGCGAACTTCAAGAAGCGGATCGAAAGCCTGCAGCCCAGGGCGTCCTGATGTCGCGGCTCGACGATCTGCGCACGATGCCGGTCGAGGAGCTGCGCAGGCGATTCGCCGACGGCGACGAGGAGCTTCCCCGAGGCGGGCTGACCGCCCTGCGCGAGGACCTGCGCTCGGGAGCGCGCGGGGTGGCGGAGCGGATCCTGAAGCGCATCCACGCGGCCCAGGCGGAAGGCCGCAGGCTCTCGCGGCTGTGCGCCTTCGAGCAGCCGCTCTGGGAGCAGGGGTTCACGCTCGTCGCCGGGGTGGACGAGGTAGGCATGGCGCCCCTGGCCGGCCCGGTGATCGCGGCCGCGGTGATCCTGCCGCCGGGCACGCGCATCCAGGGCGTGAACGATTCGAAGCAGCTCACCCCCGAGGAGCGCGATGCG
The DNA here is from genome assembly GCA_035261845.1 of Myxococcales bacterium. Lineage (GTDB taxonomy): Bacteria > Myxococcota > Myxococcia > Myxococcales > 40CM-4-68-19 > VBKO01. The sequence goes on from DATFTN010000012.1 coordinate 5,688, forward strand.
CTGGAGCCCGCTATCCGCGCCGTTTGCGTGGCGGTGGGAGTCGGCCGGGCGGAGGTGGCGGAGATCGATACGCTGAACATCTACTACGCGGGACTTCTCGCCCTGCGCCGAGCCGTGCTCGCGCTCGTGCCGCGGCCGGAGCATCTGCTGGTCGACGCGAGGCGGCTGCGCGACCTGGACATCCCGCAGCAGCCGATCGTCAAGGGCGACGCGAAGAGCATCACCATCGGCGCGGCGAGCATCGTCGCCAAGGTGCACCGCGACCGTCTGATGTGCGACCTGGACCGCGAACACCCGGGTTACGGATTCGCGCACCACAAGGGGTACCCTACCCCGGACCATCTGGAGGCGCTGGAGAGACTGGGCGCCTGCGTCATCCACCGGCGCAGCTTCGCCCCGGTGGCGAAGGCGCTGGGCCTCATCCCCGAGCAGCAGGAGCTGTTCGGGAAACCCGGACCGCGGGTTGGCTGAGCTGACCGGCAAGCAGCGCCGGCACCTGCGGGCGCTGGGTCATCACCTCGCTCCCGTCCTCCACATCGGCCACGAAGGCCTGACCGATTCCCTCGTGGCCCAGGCCAACGCCCAACTCGAATCGCACGAACTGATCAAGGTGAAGGTCGGCGAATCCTCCCCCCTCCCCCGCCACGACGCCGCCACCCGACTCTCCTCCGCCACCTCCTCCCACCTCGCCCAAGTCCTCGGCCGCACCTTCCTCCTCTACCGCCGCCACCCCAAAGACCCGCAGATCAAATTGCCACAGTAGGGCCTGCAAGCGTTTCACGCGGAGGAGGGGAGGAGAGGGAGAGCGCGGAGGAACCCCGTTTTTTAAAAACGAAGCTCCTCCGCGCCCTCCCTTTCCTCCGCGCCCTCTGCGTGAAACGCTCTAGGCCCTACTCAGGGTTTCTTGCCCATGAGGCGGAGTTCGCGTTGGGCCTCGACGTGCTTCTCGTCCAGGTCGAGGACGCGTTGGAAGGAGGAGGTGGCGGCCTTCAGGTTGCCGACCACCTTGTGCATGTGGCCGAGGAAGAGGTGGGCGGGGAGGCAGCGCTCGACCAGCTTCAGCGCCTTCTTCACTTCGGCGGCGCAGTCGTCGAAGGCCAGCTTGCGGTCGTTCGCGAGCAAGAACCGGGCGTACCCGCGCCAGGCGTAGAACTCGGCTTCCTGGTCGTTCAGCTTGATGGCCTCGTCGAGCAGCGCCAGCCCTTCCTTGTACTTGCGCGCTTTGATCAGGATCTCCGCCTTCTGGAACTTCTCCTCGGCGTCGAAGATGCGGCCGACGTCCACGTCCTTCTTGTCGCCCGTCAGCTCCGCCTCGTACTCCTTGCGCTGGGCATCGTCGCCCAGGACCTGCGCAGCCTCGTTCACCCGGGCGAAGAGGCTTTCCTTGAGTCCCCGCAGCTCGCTCTGGGCCGGGTCGGTCACCGTGTCCGGGTGCAGGTCGCGCGCGAGGAGCACGAACGCCCTCTTCACGTCGGCGGCCGTCGCCTTGCGGTCGAGCCCCAGGGCTTCGTAGTGGGTCCCCTTCTCCAAGCGGGCCAGGACGCCGCGCAGCCGCGCGAGCTGCGCCTGCGGAGCCTCGTCGGGCGGAGGCGTGGCGTAGGTGCGCGAGGGCGCCGCCGGCTTGGGCGGCGCGGGCGGCGGCTTCGCGACCGGCGCCGATCCGCGGGCCGGAGTGGGCCTGGCGGCCGGCGCCGTGCCGCGCGGGGGCGTCGGGCGGGCGGCCGGAGCCGGTGCCGGCCTCGCGGCGGCCGGGGGCGGGGCCGGCGGCGGCGCGGCCGCGGGCGGGGGAGGAGCTGCGCTAGCCGGGCGCGGCTCCTCCGCCTCGCCGAAGGAGAGGTGCTTCAGCTCGGTCAACAGGTACAGGAGGCGCACCGCGACCGGCCCACCGTGCTGCTCGACCAGCTCCTCGCCCACCCGCGTCCCGTCGATGGACGCGTGCACCCGCGCCTCCTGGGCGGTGAGCGCAAGCTCTTCGAGCTTGCCGATGCTCGACCCGCCGGAACGCTGCACGCGCCGCGCGAGCTGCTTTCCCAGGCGCGCGCGCAGCGGGACGGGGTCCAGCCTGCGCACCGCCTCGGCGAGGAGCGCCCACTTGTGGCCCAGCGCGAAGGCGCCGGGCGGCGAAGGCGCGTCCTTCTCGAAGGAGAACGTTCCCCGGGTCACCTCGATGGCGCGATCGAGCAGGAACACGGCGTGCTCGCCGAGCAGCTTGTGCGCGTCCGCCGGCGGGATGAACTGGAGCTGGAAGAGCGCCGAGACCACGTCCATGCCGGTCTTGGTGGCGTGCTGCTCGGCCTGCGACCCCTGCTCGGCGGTGATCACCTTGCGCATCTGCAGGAACGGCAGCAACGACAGATCCGGATCGTCGCTCGAGATGTGGTCGGGGGCGCCCCGGCGGAAGCTGATGGTGATCATGCGCCCCGACTCGAGGTGCAGCTCCAGCCAGCCGGAAGCGGAGTTCAGCGCCGCCAGCGCGTACAGGCGGACCGGCGAGATGTCCGACAGGCTGCCCTGCTCGGACAGCTCCAGCTTCTCGGACTGCATGACCGCGGCGGGGCGCATCACGGGCGGACCGGACGGCTTGGGGGCGGGCGGGGCCGGCTTCTCGGGCGGGGGCGCCGCCGCCGGCTCCTCCGGCCGCTTGATCTTGCCGGTTCCCTCGATCATCGCGCGCAGCGCCGGCCCGATGTACATGCCTCCAGCGGGCGTGGGGTTCCCCCTCGGCGGTGGAGTGGGTTTCGCCTTCGGCGGCGGCGGGCTGGATGGCGCCACGGGGGTGGACCCGCGCGGGGTCGTGATGGCCGGCGCCACGGGGGTGGACCCGCGCGGGGTCGTGATGGCCGGCGCCGCGGGGGCAACGCTGCGCGAGGTGAGCAGCGAGCGAAGCTCGGGAAAGTCCATCCCCGAGTGGAACTGCTGGCCGTCGATCGAGGCTTGCGCCTTCTCCGTGAGCTGCCCGCGCAGCCTCTCCAGCGCGCCGATCGGGTACGGCCCCCAGACGCGCCCCTGCTCGGTCTTGATCCAGTACTGCCTGCCCTCGGGAGGCATCCTGCGAATCTAGCGAACGCGCGGGAGAGGTGGACACCTTCGCGCGTGCTACGATGAAGGAAGAGGTGAGCGGGAGGCGCACGGGTGGCCATCGCGAAGGTGCGCGCGCGCCGCGCCGAGCGTCCCAACGCCACCCTCCTCTGCCGCCGCGTGGTGGCGGACATGGTGCGGACCCTGCCGGAGCTGTCGCACATCCGCGCCTCCCGGATCCTCTTCGTCGCGGGGGAGGCGCGGCGAGGATCCCGCGCGACCATCCGCCCGTTCGGGGGCAAGGGCCGCGCCGGCGTCTTCTTGAAGGGGCGTCGGGCGCTCTACTGCGTCACGCTGCGGCCGAAGTTCTTCCGCGCCTCGACGCCGGAGCAGCGCGTCGCGACCCTGCTCCACGAGCTCTTGCACATCAGCCCGCGTTTCGACGGAAGGCTCGATCCCGAGCGCCGCCACTCGCACCTCGGCCAGGAGCGGTTCGAGGAGCTGCTCCGGCCGCTGCTCAAGCGCTACCTGGCGGGCGGCGACGCCACGCTGATCGGCGGCCTGGCGCACCACGGCGAAGTGATCGCGCGCCAGTGGCTCGAGCGGCCGACCGGGCGCAGCAGCGCCCGCCAGACCTACACGGAAAAGCACCTCTTCCTGGGCCCCCTGATGATGGTGACTCGGCGCAAGCTCCATTCTTGAAGGCCGGCGGGCGGCGGCCGACGAAAAGGGCGGACCTGGGAGCGCGTGAGGTTCTTGCGGGGCGCGGGAATCGGCGCGATGGATGGAGCGTCTTCGGCATCCAGGAGGAGCGTTGATGAAGATCGCGGTCTTGACGGGCGGGGGAGATTGCCCGGGCCTCAATGCGGTGATCCGCGCGGTGGTCCGGCGGGGCGAGCAGCACGGGCTGGAAGTGATGGGGATCCGCGAGGGCTGGCGCGGGCTGCTCGATCCGCCGCTGCACGATCGGCTCACCCGCGAGGCGACCAGCGGCATCCTCCACCTGGGCGGCACCATCCTGGGCACTTCGCGGACCAACCCGTTCAAGAAGCCCGCCAACGGTCCGGAGATGGTGCTCAAGAACCTGCGGGCCTTGAACGTGGGCGCGGTGGTCGCCATCGGCGGCGAGGACACCCTGGGCGTCGCAACCAAGTTCTCCTCCATGGGCGTGAAGGTGGTCGGGGTGCCCAAGACGATCGACAACGATCTCTCCGGCACCGACCTGACGTTCGGCTTCGACACCGCGGTGGGCATCGCCACCGAGGCCATCGACCGCCTGCACTCGACCGCCGAGGCGCACAAGCGGGTGATCGTCTGCGAAGTGATGGGCCGGCACGCGGGTTGGATAGCGACCCATGCCGGCATGGCCGGCGGCGCCGACGTGATCCTCATCCCAGAGCGGCCCATCGACATCGAGAAGGTCTGCGATCACATCCGCAACCGGCACCGGACGCAGGGGAAGAACTTCTCGATCGTGGTGGTCGCCGAGGGCGCCAAGCTGGCGCAGAAGGAGAGCACGGTGAACGAGAAGCTCGACGAGTTCGGGCACGTGCGCCTGGGCGGCATCGGCCAGCAGATCGCCGACATGATCGAGCAGCGCACCGGGTACGAGACGCGCGTCACCGTCCTGGGACACGTCCAGCGCGGAGGCACTCCGAGCGCCTTCGACCGCGTCCTGGCCACCCGCTTCGGCGTGCACGCGGCGGACATGGTCGCGCGCGGGGAGTTCGGCAAGATGGCCGCCCTGCGCGGGAACCAGATCGTCAGCGTCCCGCTGCAGGAGGCGACCGCCCAGCTCAAGACGGTCGACCCCACCCTCTACGCCGTCGCAGAGGTGTTTTTCGGGTAGTAGAATGTGAGCCGCGATGGAGACGCGGCGCGGGTTCTTGAAGAAGACGGTGGCCGGAGCGGCGCTGCTCGCGGCCGCCGGAGCGGTCCCGCTGGCGCTCCGCAAGACGCGGCTGCGCCCGGCGAAGCAGCCGCTGCGGTTCTTCACTCCGGCCGAGTACTCCGTCTTCGCGGCGGTGGCGGAGCGGGTCCTCGCCCGCGGTCCCGCCGACGTTCCAGCGGATCTGGCGGCCGTCCTGAGGGCGCGGCCCGCCGCGCCGGCTCCCGCGGATCTGGACGTGGCGGGGAAGGCGGACGCCTTCCTGGCGCCGCTCGACGCAGCGAGCGCGAAGGACCTGAAGCAGCTGCTGGCCTTGTTCGACAACGCGCTGTTCAGCTTCGCGACCGGCGGACCACCGCGTCCGTTCACCCGGATGAGCGCCGCCGAGCAGGATGCCCACCTCGAGCGCTGGGCCACCTCGCGCATGGCGGTGCGGCGCACCGGGTTCCAGGCCCTCAAGCGCCTCTCCGCGGCGGTCTACTACGGCGCGCCTGCGACCTACGCCTCGGTCGGGTATCCCGGACCGCCCGACGAGCTGGTCCGCACGGTGAACGCCTCGAGGGGCCGGCCGTGAGCGGAATCGTGCGCGGCGACCAGGTCGCCAAGGACCTCCTGCTCGACCCCGACGTCTGCATCGTGGGGAGCGGGCCGGGCGGCGCGATCATGGCCTCGCGCCTGGCCGAGGCCGGGGCCCAGGTGGTGGTGCTCGAGGAAGGCGGCCACCACCAGAAGGACGAGTTCGACATGCAGGAGGCGACCGCCTATCCGCGGCTCTACCAGGACCGCGGGAACCGGGCGACCGCCGATCTCTCCATCGCCGTCCTCCAGGGACGCGCCGTCGGCGGCGGCACGGTGGTCAACTGGACGACCAGCTTCCGCACGCCCGACGACGTCGTCGACTACTGGCGGGAGAAGGAAGGCGCGGCGCTGACGCCCGCGGCGCTGCGGCCCCACTTCGAGGAGATCGAGAAGCGGCTGGGGATCTCCAAGGTCGATCTCGAAGACGTCAACGCCAACAACCGCGCGCTCTACGAGGGCTGCAGGAAGCTGGGCTGGGCGGTGGACACGACCAGCCGCAACGTGCGCGGGTGCCTGCGCACCGGCTACTGCGGGATGGGCTGTCCCGTGGATGCCAAGCAGAGCGCCGCGCTCACCTACCTGCCCGACGCGGTGTCGCGCGGCGCCACCGTCTACGCGAACTGCCGGGTGCGCCGCATCGAGTGGAGCGGCAAGCGCGCCCGCGCCGTGATCGGAGAGATCCTGCATCCGGCCACCCAGGAACAGACCGGCCGGTCCATCCGGGTCGAGCCTCGCGTCGTGGTGGTCAGCGCGGGGGCGCTCAACTCGCCGGCACTTCTCTTGCGATCGGGCCTCGCCAAGGGGCCGGTCGGCAAGAAGACCTGGCTGCACCCGACGGTCGCCATGGTGGCGATGTACCGCGAGCCGGTCGAGGGCTTCTATGGGGCGCCGCAGAGCGTCGCCTCGCACCATTTCGCGCACCGGGGGAAGGACGCCGGCTTCTTCCTGGAGGCGGCCCCGGTGCACCCGTTGCTGGCCGGCATCGCGTTGCCCGGATTCGGCGCCCCGGTGACCGGGCAGATGGGCCTGTTGCCGCACCTCTCGGTGAGCATCGCCCTGATGATCGACGGGTTCGGCGAGGGCGAGGAAGGCGGCACGGTCACGCTGCGCCCCGACGGCGCTCCGCGGCTCGATTACCCGCAGGGCCCCCGGCAGTTCGAGTGCTTCCGGGCCTCGATGAAGGCGCTCGCCCAGGCGCACCTCGCCAACGGTGCCCTGCGGCTGTCCAGCCTGCACCTCCCGCCGGTGACGATCAGCTCGGAGAAGGACCTCGCGGAGCTGGAGGCCGCTCCGCTTGGACCGAACCGCTGCGGAGTGTTCACCGCGCACCAGATGGGGGGCTGCAGGATGGGCAGCGACCCAGCCCAGTCGGTGGTGAACCCCGAGCTGCGCCACCACCTCGTCGAGAACTTGTGGGTCGCCGACGGCAGCGTCTTTCCCACCGGCCTGGGCGTGAACCCGATGGAGTCGATCTACGCGATCAGCTCCTGGGCCGGGCAGCACGTCCGCTCCGCTCTGGCCAAGGCGTGAGCGAGGAAGTGGACGAGCGGACGGTTCCCGGCGGCGGCCCGCCCGATCGGCTCGACCGCGCGCTGGCGCGCCTCTTCGGGGTGAGCCGCGGGCGCGCGATGGAGTGGATCGCCGAGGATCGGGTGCGCGTCGACGGGCGGCGGGCCCGGAAAGGCGCGCAGGTGGGGCCCGGAGCGCGCGTTTCGGTACGCAGGCCGCCGCCGGACGCGCCGGCGCCCCAGCCCGAGCTGCCGCTGCGCATCGTGCACGCGGACTCGCACCTGGTGGTGGCGGACAAGCCGGCCGGCATGCCGTCGCACCCGCTCAAACCCGGCGAGACTGGAACCGCGGCCAACGCGCTCGTCGGCCGTTTCCCGGAGCTCGCCGCCGTGGGGCCCTCCCCGCGAGAGGGAGGCTTGGTGCACCGCCTCGACACCGACACTTCGGGCTTGCTCCTGGCTGCCCGGACGGACGCGGCGCACGCGCTTCTGCGGGCGCAGTTCGCCGGGCGCACCGTCGAGAAGGGCTACCTGGCGCTGGTCGCCGGCGAGCTGCACGCTGGGGGAGAGATCGACGTGCCGCTCGCGCACGATCCCCACGATTCGCGGAAGGTGCGGGCGGCGAGCGATCCGGACTGGGCGGACGCCCACGGGGCGCGGCGGGCGGCTACGCGCTTCACGCCGGTCGTCCGCCGGGGCGGCTTCACCCTGTTGGAGGTGGAGATCGCCACCGGGGTGCTCCACCAGATCCGGGCCCACCTGGCGTTCATCGGGCATCCGCTCGCCGGCGACGCTCTCTACGGAGGGCCCTCGCTGCCTGGCCTCTCCCGCCATTTCCTGCACGCCGCGCGGCTCGCCTTCGCGCATCCCGGCGGCGGGCGGCCGCGATTCGACAGCCCGTTGCCGGAAGATCTGGCCTCGGCCCTGGATGGGCTGCGGTGAAACGACGCAATTGTTGCGATCTGTTCGCCGCACCGGGCCAAGGGAGGACGATCAACCACGTTGACAGCCAATATGGGCGTGTGTAGTCTCCGCCGCCTTTTCGCTTCGGGCGGGACCGCGCTTCGAAGCAGCAGCAACGGGTTTCAGGAGGAAGTTTCCATTATGGGTGGCGCAGATTTCAGTATCCTCGGGATGTGGAAGTCCATGGGCATTCCCGCCCGCCTGGTCGTGATCGTCCTCGGGATCATGTCCATCTATTCGCTGAGCGTGATGGCCGAGCGGCTCTTCTCGTTCGCCCGCGCCAAGGAGCAGAGCCGCCGGTACGCGGAGAAGCTGCGCGACCTGCTCCCCGGCCATCAGCTGGTCGAGGCGGCCAGCGTGGCCAACACGCTCAAGTACGGCCACATCCCCCGGGTGCTGGGCAGCGGGATCGCCGAGTACAACCGCGGACGCGAGGCCCTCGCGCACAAGGGGCCGCACGACGTAGGCGAATTCGACCTGGTCGAGGCCATCAACCGATCCATCGAACGAGCCACCTTGCGAGTCACGGCCGACTTGCGCCGCGGCCTGTCCGGGCTGGCGACCGTCGCCTCGTCCGCTCCCTTCGTGGGGCTTCTGGGCACGGTGCTCGGCATCATCACCGCCTTCCAGCTGATGGCGACCTCCGGCTCCGGCGGCCTCGCCTCGGTGTCGGCCGGCATCTCCGAGGCGCTGGTGACCACGGCGTTCGGCCTGCTCGTCGCCATCCCCGCGCTGATGATGTTCAACTACCTGACGAACCGGGTGGAGGAGATGACGGTGGACATCGCCGACGCCTCCAACGAGCTGGTCGACTTCTTCCTCAAGGAAGGCCGGTTCGACGAGCCGCTGACGAACCCGGGCGCGAACAAGCAGCCCGCCGCCGCCGCCACCGCCACCGCCGCCGCGCGGCCTCCGCCGCCCAAGGCCTGAGGAGCGGCCCATGGCGATGGACATCGGAGCGAAGTCAGGCGTCCGCTCCGACATCAACATCACTCCGCTGGTCGACGTCGTGCTGGTGCTCCTGATCATCTTCATGGTGGTCACGCCCATGCTCCAGCGGGGGAAGAGCGTCGAGCTGCCCAAGGCCCGGAACGCGGTCCAGAACAAGGCGCAGGGACCGGAGCCGCTCTTCGTCAGCGTCACCGCGGACGGGAAGACCTACATCGAGAGTGACAAGAAGCCCGCCACGCCGGAGGAGCTGGTCGACGCGATGAGGGCAGCGGTGGCCGAGGGCAAGCGGGTCATGATCAAGGCCGACGTGAACACCGAGTACGGCGCCGTCCGGCCGGTGATCGAGCGGGCCTCGAAGGCCAAGCTGAAGGGCGTCCAGCTGGCCGCCGAAGAGTTGAAGGGGAAGTAACGCATGGGAATGGACGTCGGCGCCAAGAAGGGTCCGCGCTCGGACATCAACATCACGCCGCTGGTCGACGTAGTGCTGGTGCTGCTCATCATCTTCATGGTGCTCACGCCGCTGATGGAGAAGGAGATCGCGGTCCGCGTGCCGGAGGAGCAGGACCAGACCCAGCCGATCGAGCCGCCTGCTCCGGACCTGTTGCAGATCCTCTTCAAGGTGGACGAGCAGGGCGTATTCCACGTCAACTCCGAGACGCTCACGGACGAAAACGCGCTGGACCGCCTCAAGGTCTGGTACCGCGCGGCCAAGTCGAAGGAGGCCACCCAAGGTCCCCCTGTGATCTTCTTCGACGCGGACGACAAGGCGAAGTACTCGCGCGCCATGAAGGGCCTGGACACCATCCGCGACAGCTCCCCGGGCTGGACGATCGGCATGATGACCGAGAAGCTCGCCTCCGCCACCCAGGGGACCGAACCCACCCCTCCCGGCGCCACCCCTCCCTCCCCCGGCACCACCCCGACCCCTACTCCGCCACAGTAAGTACCAACTGCATTTCACGCGGAGGTCGCGGAGGAAAAGGGAGGTCGCGGAGGAGATTTCGGTTCAAAGAAACGTGTTCCTCTGCGCTCTCCCTTTCCTCCGCGACCTCTGCGTGAAACGTTCTAAGGACACTCAGGGTCAAGGGTGGGGTTTGGAGGGGCGGCGGGGGCGGCCGCTTCGGCGGCGGCGGCGGCGAGGCGGGCCTGCGGAGGGGGCGCGGGCCGGGCGGCGGCGATCGGACTCGGGCTCGAGTTGGGAGAAGTCCTGCCCGGCGAAGGTGGCCTGCCACTTCTGCAGCTGATCGGCGCCGCGGCCGGTGGCCGCGACCGACAGCTCGAACACCGCCAGCGCCTCGGGGAAGATGCTCTGCCGGGCGAACGCTGGCGCCGAGAAACGGCGCTTCTTGCGCTCGCCCGAGAGCAGCGGCTGCGCCGCCAGGATCAGGCGGGCGCGCTCCGCAATCCGGCGCGGCAGGCGGGCGGTCCGCACCATCTCCGCCAGCACGATCTCCGGCGCGACCGCGCCTTGCGGCAACGACCAGGGCTCGGGCGGCGCGCCGGAGCTCGAGAAGGCCGGCGGCACGGTGGCCTCGATGCGGTCGTCGTGCGCCTCCTCTACCCGCAGGGCGCCTTCGGGGAGCGGCGCATGCGCCGGATCCGCCTCTCCGGCCTCATCCAACTCCCGGGAGAGCTCGGACAGCTCCTCGTCCAACTCGTCCGACTCTTCCGCTGGCGGCTCGGGCGCCTCCGCCACGGCCTCGCCGGCCGCGGGCGCCTGCTCAGCGGGCTCCGGTCGGCGGCCCGGCCGCGGGATGGGTCCGCGGGGTCCCTTTCCCCGGGGCAGCGGCGCCAGGAGCGTGGCGAGCAGCACGGCGTCGGAAGGGACCTCGCCCACCCGCACGTGGGCATCGAGCGCGTCCAGCGCGCGCAAGTGCCTCGCGGCCTCCTCCGCTCCGCGCCGCTCCAGGTGTTCGGCGACGGGCGGCAAGAGCACGCGCAGCGCCCCGACGTCGCGCATCAGCTCCAGGGAGCGCCGGGAGGCGCCGCTGCGCAAGAGCTTCAAGACTTCCTCCAGGACGCGCGGCGGGGCGCAGCGGGAGATCTCCGCTACGTGCTTCCTCATCGCCGCCAGGGTCTCCGGCTCGATGCGGAGCCCGCACTTGGCCGCGAAGCGGATGGCACGCAGGATCCGGATGGGATCCTCGCGCATCCGCACGTCCGGGTTTCCGATGGTGTGCACCAGGCGCTGGGCGAGGTCCGCCTTGCCTCCGACGTGGTCGACCACGCGGCCCTCGTCCACGTCGTAGAACAGGCCGTTGATGGTGAAGTCCCGCCGGCGCGCGTCCTCCTCGGCGGACCCGAACACGTTGTCGTGACGGATGAGCAGGTCCTGCGGCAGGTCGGCCAGCTCGTCCAGCGGGCTTTTGCGGAAGGTGGAGACTTCGATGATCTTCCCGCCGCGGAAGTAGACGTGGGCCAACCGGAAGCGGCGCCCGATCAACCGCGAGTTGCGGAACGTCTCCTTCACCTGGTTGGGATGCGCGCTGGTGGCGACGTCGAAGTCCTTCGGGTGCATCCCCAGGAGCAGATCGCGGACGCACCCGCCCACCAGGTACGCGGTGAATCCCGCCCGCCGCAGCCGACGGACCACCTTGACCGCGTCCGGGTCGAGCCGCTCGTCGGCGATCTCGGGTGGGAGCTTGCGCTCGACGGGGGGCGGCCCGGCCTTGGCGTCGTGCGCGGTGTCGTGAGGCATGAGAATGTGGCTGGCTACCTAGAGGAAACATCCCGTCCGGTCAACCACGCCGGCCTACCCGGGCGGCCATCGCATGGTCCGGCCGCCCAACAGGTGCAGGTGCACGTGACCGACCGTCTGGACGCCGTCGGCCCCGCTGTTGATCAGCACCCGGAACCCGGTGTCGGCGATCCCCTGGTCGCGGGCCACCCGCAGGGCGAACGCGTGCATCCGCCCCACCAGGGACCAGTCCTTCACGTCGAGGAGCGAGGGCAAGTGCTGCTTGGGGATGACCAGCACGTGCACCGGGGCCTGGGGCTCGATGTCGGGGAACGCGAGCAGCTCCGCGTCCTCGGCCAATCGCTTCGCCGGCACCTTGCCTTGCGCGATCTTGCAGAAAATGCAGTCGTCCATCGCTGACCTCAGTCGCCGCCGGATTCGGCGGCGCTGCGTTTTTCACGGCGCGGACCCTCCGGCGCCACCGGTTTCGCGTCTTTACGGCTGTCGAGCAGCAGCGTGACCGGTCCTTCGTTGACGATCCGCACCTGCATGGTGGCGCGGAACACGCCTTCCGCCACGCGGACGCCCCGCTCGCGGCAGAGTGCGCAGAATTTCTGGTAGAGCGGCTCCGCTTCCCCGGGAGGCGCCGCCGCGGTGAACGCCGGGCGACGCCCTTTCTGCGCATCTCCCAGCAGCGTGAACTGGGAGACGGCCAGGAGCGCGCCTCCGGTGTCGAGCAACGAGCGGTTCATCTTGCCGCCCTCGTCCTCGAAGATGCGCAGCTCGACCGCCTTGGTGGAGAGCCACTCCGCGTCCTGCACGGTATCGCCCAGGGCGACCCCGACCAGGACGCACAGTCCCGGGCCGATCTGGCCGGCGACCTTGCCGTCCACCGTCACGCTGGCCTCGCTCACCCGCTGGACGACCGCCCGCATGCGGGCGAGCCTACATCAATGGAACTCGCCTTTTGCGCTCCCGGGAGGCTCGCGGGGATCGAGCGTCTCGAGCAGCGTCGCCATGTCGTCGGCGTGCTCTTCCTCCTTGGCGAGGATCTCCTCCATCATGCGGCGCGTGGTCGGATCGTTGTCTCCGAACCAGCGGACCATCTCCGTGTAGGACTCGATGGCGATGCGCTCGGCGATCAGGTCCTCCTTGATCATGTCGACCAGCGACTCCCCCTCGGCGTACTGCGCGTGGCTGCGGGTGAGGAGCCCTTGCGGGTCGAAGTCCGGCGCGCCGCCGAGCTGGCGGATACGCTCGGCGATCTGATCGGCGTGCCCCTGTTCCTCGTCCGAGTGCTCCTTGAACTGGCCAGCGACGCCTTCGCGATGGATCCCCGTGGCCATGAAGTAGTGGCGCCGGTATCTGAGGACGCAGACGATCTCGGTGGCGAGCGCCTCGTTGAGCAGCTTCAGGGCCGTGGTCAGGTCGGCCTTGTAGTCCGGCGTGACCGCGCCCTTCTCCACGTGCTCGCGCGCGCGGCGCCGGATCTCCTGGATGTCGCTGAGGAACGGCGTCGGCTTCTGTTCCATTGTCGGTCTCCTTGCCCGTTCGGGGCGCCCGGCAACCTAGCGCGTGGCAAGGATTGGCGCGAGCCCCGCTGGTCCCATTTGACCGCAAGCCGCTTGCGTGACAGGAACCGCCTCTCCGATGCCGCTCCCACCGGGGTTCCTCGAAACGGCGCGCGCCCTGGTCCGGACCGACACCTCGCCGGGGCGGGGGACGGGGGCGGCAGCCGGGCTGCTCGCCCCGCTGTACGAGGCGGCCGGCCTCACGGTGCAGCGGCAGGAGGACGAGCCGGGAGAGGTCAACGTCCTCGCCGGTCCCGGCGGAACCGGCGGCGCGGGCGCACCGGGCGGGGCAGCCGCCGGCGGAACGCTGCTGGTCACCCATCTGGACACCGTGCCCGCCGGCCCGCCCGAGCGCTGGACCCAGACGGGCGGCGATCCCTGGGCGCTGACCGCTCGGGAGGGGACGCTCTTCGGCCTGGGCTGCGCCGACGTGAAGCTCGACGCGCTCTGCAAGATCGAAGCGGCCCGGCGGCTGCGCGGCAAGAAGCTCGCCCGGCCGTTCTGGCTGCTCGGCACCTGCGGCGAGGAGGTGGGTCTGCGCGGCGCGCGAAGGTTCGCGGGGAGCGCGCCGTTCGAGCGGATCCAGCCGCGGTTCGTGCTCTGCGGAGAGCCCAGCGAGCTGAAGCTGATCACCGCGCACAAGGGGTACGCCGTCGTCCGCTGCACCTTGACCGACTCGAAGGCGCGCGTGGTCTCCAGCGCCGGGCCCGGAGTGGAGCGGCTCATCTTCGCGGGGAAGGCCGCGCACAGCTCGACGCCGCAGCTGGGCGAAAACGCCATCCGCCGCGCACTGGCCTGGGCGCGCGCGGCGGGAACGCCGCTCCTCTCCGCCGCGGGGGGCACCTCCGCCAACGTGGTCCCCGCGAGCTGCGTGCTGGAGGTGCCCGCGCCGCGCGACTCGGGCGCTCCGCCCCCGGACGAGGTGCGGTTCCTCCCGGCATCCACGCCCCGCCCGAACCTGTGGCGCGCGGCGATGACGGCCGGCGCGCTGGAGGACCTGTGGCTCGGTCCGCTCCGCGAGCTGGCTCCGCGGGAGGACCCGCGCTTCGATCCGCCCGGGGGCGTGGGCGGGCTGAACGTGCTCGAATCGGAGGGCGAAGCCTCCGGCGCCGAGGTGTACGGGCACGGGGCGGTCCATGCCACGCTCGACGCGCGCCTGTTGCCGGAGCACGACCCCGACGCGTTCCTCCGGGGATTCGAAGGCAAGGCGCAGGACTGGGTGCGGAGCCTGGGCGGAGGCGAGCTGTCCCTGCGCGTGGAGGTTACCCGGAACGCGGCTGGCATGTCGCTGGATACTGGCGCGGAGCTGGTCGCCTCGCTCGGGCGCGTCCTTTCGCGGTCGGGGCTCGATCCCGCGCCGCGCGCCAAGCCGACCAGCACCGAAGCGGGCGTGTTCGCGCGCAGGGGATGCCAGGCGGTGGTGATCGGCCCCGGCCGCTCGACGGGCAACGCGCACACCCCGAACGAGCGCATCGAGATCGCGCAACTCGAGCGGGCAATCGAGGTATACGAGCAGGTCCTCCTCGAGCTCTGCGGGTAGGACGGCGCGAGGCGCTTGAAGCCGGAGGGATCGGGAAGGGCATGTACGTGATCCGCGACGTCCAGAGGAGCGACCTGCCGGCTGTGCAGAGGCTGGCCCGCGAGCTGAACACGGTCAACCTGCCCGACGACGAGCGGGAGCTTCTCCGCATCATCGACTGGTCGGCGCGCTCGTTCGACGGGCGGGTGAAGAACCCCTTCCAGCGCGAGTACCTGTTCGTGCTGGAGGAGCCGCGCTCGGAGCGGGTGCTGGGCGCGTCGCTGGTCATCGCGCAGCACGGCACCCGCGACGCGCCGCACATCTTCTTCGACGTCTACGAGAAGGAGCACTACAGCGCCAGCGTGGACCGGCACTTCCGGCACCGCGTGCTCTCCATCGGCTACAACTTCGACGGGCCCACCGAGATCGGCGGCCTGGTGGTGGACTCCGGCCACCGGGGCGGACCGGAGAAGCCCGGCAAGCAACTCAGCTACGTCCGGTTCCTCTACATCGCGATGCACCCGTCCCGCTTCCGCGACCGGGTGCTGGTGGAGCTGCTCCCCAAGCTGGAGGAGGAACGGCGCAGCCCGCTCTGGGAAGCGCTGGGGCGCAAGTTCACCGGCCTCTCCTACCAGGAGGCGGATCGGCTCTCTCGGGAGAACAAGGAGTTCATCCAGCAGCTGTTCCCGCCCGGCGAGATCTACGCCACCCTGTTCACCCAGAAGATCCAGGACGCGATCGGCGAGGTGGGCCCGGAGACCGCCGGCGCCCGGCAGATGCTCACCAAGATCGGCTTCCGCTACGACGAGCGGATCGATCCCTTCGACGGCGGTCCCCACTACTCGGCGGCGACTCGCGACGTGGAACCGATCCGCCGGTACCGGCGAGCCCGCCTCGCCGGCGACGACCTCCCCGCCGACGCCGAGGCGGCCCCGGGCGAGGTCGAGCCGCGCCTGATCGCCACGGAGCGCCAGCAGGGGCGCAACCGCTTCCGCGCGGTCCGCGCCCTGTGCAGCTTCCGCGACTCCGAAGTCCGTCTCCCTCCCTCCGCCCGCGAATCCCTGCGCTCCCGCCCCGGCGACCGCCTCCACACCATCCCCTTCGACTGACCCCAAGAACGTTTCACGCAGAGGGCGCTGAGGAAAGGGAGAGCGCAGAGGAACTCGTCTTTCAAAAAGCCAGGCTCCTCCGCGCCCTCCCCCTCCTCCGCGCCCTCTGCGTGAAACGTATGAGGCGGCATCGCGGACTGGATCAGCTGGCGCGTTGGAGGGGTTGGGTGGCGAAGTGGGCGGGGAGGCGGAGGGTGAAGGTGGCGCCCTTGAGCTCCCCCCTCGACCCCCCAACAGACCACGGTCAAGTGAATGGAGCATTGGCGGTTGCACGCACCGGCCTCGACGCCTTTCCGCGTGGCCAGGGGGGGCAAGGCAGTGTTATTCGCCTGCCGTGGACTTCGTAGCTGGAACCTTCGCCGAGCCCCAGCGCCCGGAAGGCATCATCGAGGACCGCTCGCCGGCCGACGCGACCGTCCTGCTCGGGCGTCACGGCTGGTCCGCCTCCCAGGTCGACCGCGCGGTGGAGGCGGCGCGCGCGGCGCAGCCTGCGTGGAGCGCCCGGCCTCTCGCCGAGAGGTCTGCCCTGGTCCGCCGCATCGGGGAAGTGCTGCGGGCGCACGAGGAGGAGCTGGCGCGCGCCATCGCGCTCGACGTGGGAAAGCCCTTGTGGGAATCGCGCGCCGAGGTGCAGGCCTGCGTGGCCAAGGCGGCGATCACGGTGGAGGACGGGCTGCGTCTGGTGGCCGCGTTCCCGGCGCCCGGCCAGGCCGGCGCGGAATGCCGGTTCCGGGCGCTGGGCGTCCTGGCGGTGCTCGGGCCGTTCAACTTCCCGGTGCACCTCCCCAACGGGCACGTGCTGCCGGCCCTGGCCTGCGGCAACGCGGTCGTCCTGAAGCCCAGCGAGATCGCTCCGCACGCCGCGGAGCTGTACGCGCGGTGCCTGGCCGAGGCGGGCGTTCCGGCCGGGGTGTTCAACCTGGTCCAGGGCCCGGGCCCGGTCGGCGCGGCGCTGGCGGCGCATGCTGGCGTCGACGGTGTGCTGTTCACCGGAAGCTGGGCGGTCGGCCTGGCCATCCAGCGCGCCTGCCTGGGGCAGTCCAAGCTGCTCGCGCTGGAGATGGGCGGAAAGAACGCCGCCCTGGTGCTGAGCGACGCGGACCTGGACAAGGCCGTGTATGACGCGCTCTTCTCGGCGTTCGTTTCCGCCGGGCAGCGGTGCACGGCCGCCAGCCGGCTGATCGTCGAAGGCCCCCCGGAACGTGCGGACGCGCTCGCCGCCCGCATCGCGGCGGCCGCGCGGCGGCTCTCCATCGGCCACCCGCTGCGGGACGGCGTGTTCATGGGCCCGCTCGCATCCGACCCCGCCCTGGCGAAGTTCCTGGCCCGCTCGAGCAAGGCGCCCGAGACGGTGCTCGAGCCGCGGCCCCTCTCGCCCGGCGGGCTGCGCGGGTCGTACGCGACGCCGGGCGTCCACCGGGTGCGCGCGCGCACCGGCTCCGCTTACGAGCGGGAGGAGCTGTTCGGCCCGGACCTGGCCGTCTACCACGCCGCTTCCGCCGAGGAAGCGGTCGACATCGCCAACGCAACGGACTACGGCCTGGCCGCCAGCGTCCACACCGGGAGCCGCGAGGCGTTCGAGCGGTGCCTGGCCCGCCTCGAGTGCGGCGTGGTCAACTGGAACGCGCCGACGGTGGGCGCCAGCGGGCGACTGCCCTTCGGCGGCCTCAAGCGCAGTGGAAACCACCGGCCGGCAGGGCTCTTTTCTTCCCTGTATTGCGCGGCTCCGGTGGCGATCCTGCACGGCGAGCCGCGCCTCGATCGCAGCAGGCTGGCGCCGGGCGTCGGCTGGGTGGACGAATGACCGGCCCGCTGCGAGTGGTGATCGGGACCGCCGGGCACGTCGACCACGGCAAGACGGCGCTGGTGAAGGCCCTGACGGGGATCGACACCGACCGTCTGCCCGAGGAGAAGCGGCGCGGCATCACGCTGGAGGCGGGCTACGCGCACCTGGAGCTGCCCGGCATCGGCACGGCGGGCGTGGTGGACGTCCCCGGCCACGAGCGATTCCTGCGGGCGATGGTGGGCGCGGCGTTCGGGGTCGACGTCGCGGTGTTGTGCGTGGCCGCCGACGAGGGGCCGATGCCCCAGACGGCGGAGCACCTGGACGTGCTGCGGCTGCTCGGGGTGAGCGCGGGCGTCGTCGCCCTGACCAAGTCCGACCTGCTCCCGGGGCTGGGGCCGGACCATCGGGAGCTGCTCTTGCTCGAGCTGAAGGAGCTGTTTTCCGGTTCGTTCCTGGAGGACGCGCCGATCGTGGAGTGCTCGGCGCGAACCGGCCAGGGCCTGCCGGAGCTGATCCGCGCAATCGCCGGGACGGTGCGCGCCAGGCTCGACTCGCCGCGCTCCGACCAGGGACCGCTGTTCCTTCCGCTCGACCGCGGCTTCGGGGTGAAGGGCTTCGGGACGGTGGTCACCGGGACCTTGTTCTCCGGAGCGCTGCAGCCGGGAGACGAAGTCGACGTGGTCGGCGCCGGCGCGAAGGCGCGCAGCGTGCGCGTCCGGGGCGTGCAGGTCCACGGGCAGCCCGTGCAGCGCGCCCAGGCGGGCCAGCGGACGGCGGCCAACCTGGCCGGCATCGAGGTGGCGGAGGCGCCGCGCGGATCGGCGCTGGTCACCGCGGGCACGCTGGAAGCCACCGGGCCCGCGCACGTGCTGGACGTGGAGCTGGAGCTGCTCCCTTGGGCGGCCCGGCCGCTGAAGGACCGCGCGCGGCTGCTCGCGCACATCGGCACCGCGCAGGCGCAGGCGGTGGTCGCGCTGGTCGATCGCGCGGAGCTCCTCCCCGGCGAGCGCGCGCTCGCCCAGCTGCGGCTGGGGACACCCGTGGCGGCCCTGGCCGGGCTTCGCTTCCTCTTGCGCGGCGAGCTGGGCAAGCCCACCGAAGCTTCCACACCCGGCCGCGTCGCCGCCGCTTCGCGCGCGCATGCCAGCACGCTGGGCGGAGGGCGTATCCTGTCCGTCGCGCCCCGCCGGCGCCGCCGGCGCGACGCCGACGTGACGGCCCTGCAGGCGCTGGCGGGCGACGATCCGCTCGCCCAGGCGGAGGAGCTGGTGCTGGAATCCGGCCACCTCGGGTGTTCTCCCGCGCGACTCGCCGCCCGTGGCGCTTTCACGTTCAAGTCCGCGGACCGGGCACTGGAGCGGCTCGCCCAGCTGGGGCGCGCGGTGCTCTTCGATCGGGACGCTCGGCTGTACGTGCACGCGGGCCTGTTGCGCAAGCTCGAGCTGAAGCTGGCCACGCGCCTGGCCGACCACGCGCGGGAGTCGCCCCTCGACCCCAGCATCGCCAAGGAAGAGCTGCGCCAGCGGAGCGGCTCTCCCCCGCCGCGGCTCTTCGCCCGGGCGCTCGCGCAGCTGGCGGAGGCGGGAGAGCTGCGCCAGGACGCCGAGCGCGTGCGCCCGGCCAGCGCGGCGGCGCCGCTCACGGGACCCGATGCGGACGCCCAGGAGAAGCTCGCCTCGGTGCTCGAGTCGGCGGACCTCGCCCCGCCCCGCGCCGACGAGCTGCCCGGGCTGGCCGGAGAGACCCCTCACAGGACGCAGCAGCTGCTCAAGTCGCTGGCCGCGAAGGGGCGGGCGGTGAAGGTCAGCGAGGAGCTGTGGTTCGCGGCCAAGGCGCTGCACGGCCTGCGCGCCCGGCTGCTCGCGCACCTCCAGCAGCACGGGTCGATCGACGCGCAGGGGTTCAAGGAGCTGACCGGCCAGAGCCGCAAGTTCACCATCCCGCTGGCGGAGTGGTTCGACAAGGAGCGCGTCACGCTGCGGGTGGGTGACAAGCGGGTCCTGCGCAAGGAGCGGGAGCGATGAGCGCGGAGCGGATCGCGGCCGAGGACGCGACCGCCCCCTTCCTGGCGCACATCCCGATGCCGGCGTTCGTGGTGCGGGCAGCCCGGATCGTCGCCGCCAACGACCGGTTCTGCGCCTTGCTCGGCCGCAGCCGCGCCGAGCTGCTCGAGGAGCGCGACCCGTTCCACGCCTTCATCGCTCCCGAGCACGCCGACCGGGTCCTCGCCCGGCACACCGCTCGCGCCCTCGGGCGGCCAGAGCCGGAGGAGTACGACTACGCCTTGCTCGGGCGCGACGGCTCGCCGATCCCGGTCCGGGTCCGCGTCTCCAGCTACTCGCCGGCGGGGACCGGCGCCTTTCTCCTGCTCATCACCGACGAGCGCGGGCGCGCTCGCACTTCGCAGCTCATCCGCGCCTTCGTGGACGTGGCGGTCTCGGCGCAGCGGCAGCCGACGCAGGACGGGATCTTCCGCATGGTCGTCGAGCGGCTCGCGGCGGTGGGGCTCTGGGCGAACTTCAGCGCGGTATCGGGCGAGACGTTCGAGCTCCTGGAAGTGGGCGGGAAGGCGCACGCCGGGATCGAGGCACTGCGGCAGCGCTGGCCGCGAGAGCTGCCGGTCTCGGCGTTCGATTGGCTCAGGTCCCAGCCGGACAGCGCCCAGGGACTCCTGATCGAGGACTTGCCCGCGGCGATCGCCCGGGCCCTGGGGAAGGAACGCGACCGGCTCCCCGCCGACATTCCCGCGAACGCGATGTTCTGCCGGGTGCCGGTCGACGGGTCGCCACGCTTCGCGCTCTCCGCCACCGGGGCCGGCCTGGATTCGACCGTGGCGAGCGCCTTCGGGCTGCTCGGCCAGCAGGTCGGCGCCGCGCTGGAGACCCTGCGCCGCATCGACGAGCTGGCGCGGTCCAACCGGGAGCTCCTGGCGGTCAACCGGGTGGCGCGCGCCAGCGCCAGCCTGGCCTCGGGCGATTCGCTCGACACCGCCCTGGAGCAGCTGGCGGACGAGGCTTCGCTGCCGCGCGCCGCGGTGCTCAGGCGCGAGGACGAGAGTCTCTTGATCGCGGCGCAGCGCGGGTTCACCCCGCGCACCTTGGCCGCGGTCGAGCCGCTCGCGGCCCCGACCCCCTGGGCCGAGAGCGCGCGATCCGGCGAGCCGGTGCTGTTCACCGTCGGGCCTGACGGCGCGGTCAGCCAGTCCTCGCGCCGCCTGAGCACGCCGCCCCACGGCGTGGTCCCGGTGGCGCCCGCAGGCATGCCGCTGCCGCCGGCCGAGGGGCACAACGCCATCGCCCTGCCCCTCCAGGTCGGGGATGCGGTGCACGGAGTGCTCCTGGCGGTGCGGGATTCCCCGGTCGGCACCGAGGACCTGCGCCTGCTCTCCACCTTGGGAGCGCAGCTGGCGGTGACGCTCCTCACCGCCACGCTGTTCGAGCAGACCCAGCGCCGGGTGGAGGAGCTGTCGCTCTTGCTCGAGCTGGGGCAGTCGGCGCTGGGGCACCTCGACCTTTCGCGGGTGCTGCAGGCCGGCGCGACCGCGGCGGCGCGGGTCCTGCGCTGCAGCGCCGCGTACCTCTACCTGCCCGAGCCTGGCGGAGCGGCGCTCCAGCTGGCCGCCATGGAGGACCCCGACGCCCCTCCGGGCGTGGCCCCCGGCCTCACGGTGCCGATGAGCACGCACTCGATGTCGACGCTGGCGTTCTCCAGCCGAAAGCCGCAGACGTCGCCCGAAACGGCGGGAGACGAGCGCATCGATCCCGCCGTCGTACAGCGGTTCCGCTCGCGCTCGGTGCTCACCGTGCCGCTGTTGTCGCACGACGTGCCGCTGGGCGTCCTCACGCTCATGTCCCGCGGGGAGCGGATCTTCGTCGCCCAGGACGTGCGGCTCGCCAGCCACGTCGCGCAGCTCCTCTCCGCCGCGGTTGCGGGCGCCGACGTCTTCGAGCGGGAGCGCCGGCGCGCCGACGAGCTGGCCCTCCTCCAGGGCCTGTCCGGCGCGATCACGGGCAAGCTCGATCAGAGAGAGCTCCTGGAGTCGGCCGGCGCGCGGCTCTTGCAACTGGTGGAGGCCGACCTGGCCGTGGTCTACGAGCAGGAGACCGGCGGGGAGGGAGAGCTGCGGCTCTCCTGGGCGCAGGCGAAGCAGGGCACCGCGGAAGGCTTGCCGGCGCGGGTGCCCTGGGCGGGCGGGCCCGCGTGCGCAACGCAGCTGCAGCAGGCCGTGCTCGATTCGTGCACGCTGCGCAGCGGGTCGGACAGGCTGCGCCTCTCGCGCTGCGCGTGCGCGCGGCTCCCCGGCGGCCGCGGCGTCCTGGGGGCGGTGTGCCTCGCGCGAGTGGGGGAGCGCGACTTCACCGCCGACGAGCTGCGCATCCTCGACGCGGTCTGCGCGCAGCTCTCGGTGGCGTTGGAGAACGCCCGTCTCTACGCCGAGCAGCGCGCCCGCGCGGAGGAGATGACGCTGCTCAACCAGGTGAGCCGCTCGTTCGCCGGCGCGCTGGAGATCAAGCCGCTCCTGCGGGCGGCGGGGCAGACGCTGCGCAAGCTGGTGGACGCGAGCAACTGGTTCGTGATGCTCCTCGATCCGGCGGATCAGCTGCTCAGGGTGGCGGCCTGCAATCCCGAGCACGAGAAGTTCATGCGCGGCGTGCAGCTGCGCCTCGACGAGCCTTCCCTGTCCGCGCAGGTGATCCGGACCCGGCGCGCCGCCCAGGCGCAGGGGCCGGCGCTCCATCAGGTCGCCTCGCGGCGGCTGGTCGAGCACCTGCGCCAGCAGGCCGTCCTGGCGGTGCCGCTGATCGCGCACGACGAAGTGCTGGGTGTGGTCGTGCTCGACGACACCGAGCGGGCGCGTGTGTTCACCCAGGCCGAAATGGAGCGGACCGCCGCCGTCTGCCAGCAGATCGCCCTGGCGCTGCTCTCCGCCCGGCTCTACGAGGACCTGCGCAAGAGCTACGCGGATCTGGCCCGGGCGCAGGCCGAGCTGATCGAGCGCGAGCGGCTCGCCGCCCTGGGCGAGATGGCGGCCTCCGTCGCTCACGAGGTGCGCAATCCGTTGGGCGTCATCTTCAATTCGCTGGGCAGCTTGAAGCGCCTGCTGCAGCCGGAAGGCGACGTGCGGCTGCTCCTGGACATCGTCGGCGAGGAGTCGGACCGCCTCAACCGGATGGTCGGCGATCTGCTGGACTACTCCCGCCCGCTGAGGCCCACGCTGCAGCCCGTCTCGCTGCAGCCCTTGCTCGAGGAGGCGATCGCCTCCACCCGGCGTCCCGGCGAGGAGAACTCGGTCGAGGTCCGCCTCCAGGTCGAGCCGGACCTGCCGCCCGTGCGGGCCGACGCGCGCCTGTTGCGCCAGGCGGTGGTCAACCTGGTGACCAACTCTCTGCAGGCGATGCCCCACGGCGGGGTCCTGACGGTGAGCGCTGCCCGAGTGCTCTCCGACGCAGGCGCCCAGGCGAGGATCGGAGTGCACGACACGGGGGTGGGAGTTCCTCCGGAAGCGCGCTCGAAGGTGTTCCAACCGTTCTTCACCACCAAGCCGACCGGGACCGGGCTGGGCCTGGCCGTGGTCAAGCGGATCGCCGAGGGCCACGGGGGGCGCGCCCTGCTCGCCGACAGCGAGCGCGGCACCGAGTTCCACCTGATCCTGCCGCTGTCCGGGTAGACTGCGGGGTCGATGAGCGAGTCCACCGCGCCACGCGCCCAAACCGCTCCGGTCTCCCGCGTCCTGATCGTCGACGACCAGCGGAACATGCGCACCACCACCGCGCTCGTCCTGCGCCAGGCCGGCTACGACGTGGCGGAGGCGGAGAGCGGCGAGGCCGCGCTGTCGCGCCTTCTGGCCGAGCCGTTCGACGTGGTGCTCACCGACCTCAAGATGGCCCCGCTCGACGGCATCGCCGTGCTGCGCGGGGCCCTGGAGATCTCGCCCACCACGCAGGTGATCGTGATGACCGGCTACGGGACCGTGGAGAGCGCCGTGGCCGCCATGCAGCAGGGCGCGCACGACTACCTCTCCAAGCCGTTCAAGGAGGGGGAGCTGCTGGTCCGGGTGCAGCGCGCCCTGGAGAAGCGCAAGCTCCTGGTGGACGTCGGGCTCTTCTCCGACGAGTTCCGCCGCCGGTACAAGCTGGAGGAGCTGGTGGGCCGCTCGGCGCCCATGCGCGAGCTGCTCACCAAGGTGGTGCGGGTCGCCCCCACCGAGGTGACGGTGCTGATCACCGGCGAGAGCGGCACCGGCAAGGAGCTGATCGCCCGCGCCATCCACGCCAACTCGCGCAGGGCGTCCCGGCCGTTCGTGCCGGTGAACTGCGCGGCGATCAGCGAGAGCCTCCTGGAGAGCGAGCTGTTCGGGCACGTCAAGGGCGCGTTCACCGGGGCGGTCAAGCTGCGCCGCGGCCTGCTCGAGGAGGCGGGCGGCGGGACTTTCTTCTTCGACGAGATCGCCGAGACCACTCCCGCGTTCCAGGCCAAGCTGCTCCGCGTCATCCAGGAGCACGAGATCCGGCGCGTGGGAGACAACGCGTCCATCCCGGTGGACGTGCGGGTGCTGGCCGCCACCAACCAGGACCTGCGGCTGGCGATCGCGGAGAAGCGCTTCCGCGAGGACCTCTTCTACCGGCTCAACGTGGTGCCCCTGGTGGTGCCGCCACTGCGCGAGCGGCGCGAGGACATCGCGCTCCTCTCCCACCACTTCGTGGAACGCTTCAACCAGCGCAACGGCACGCGGCGCACCCTGACCCAGGGAGCGCTGGTGAGACTCACCGCGCACGGGTTCCAAGGCAACGTGCGCGAGCTGGAGAACGTGATCGAGCAGGCGGCCGCGCTGGCCCGGCGTGATTCGATCGGCGCGGAAGACGTCTTCTTGGAGAGGCCGGGTGGGACGGGCGCCGGCGCCCAGGGGGAGGGGGCCGCCCCTGCGAAGACGCTCGCGCAGCAGATCGACGACGCCGAGCGCGAAGCGATCCAGCGGGCGGTCGCCCGCTGCGGCGGCAGCCTGGAGAAGGTGGCGCGGGATCTGGACGTCTCCACCACGACCCTCTGGCGGAAGATGAAGCGCCTCGGCCTGCGCCGCGACTGATAAGCTCCGGCGGGTGCCGAAGAAGAAGCCGTTCAACAACCCGTTCGAGCGGCTCGAGCTGAAGAAGCGGCACCCCCCGGCGAAGCCCGCCCCGGCACCCCCGGCTTCTCCTGCCCCGCCGCCCGCCGATCCCCGGCGGCCGCTCTCCGACGACGACCTCTGGGCGTTGGCGGTCGAAGGCGCAGCCCCGCTCGCCGACCGCAGCGCGCGCATCAAGCCCGACCCGGAACCGATCGCCACGGATGCCGGGCCGCTCGACCCGGAGCTGGCCGCCTACGACGAGCTGCGCGCTCTGGTGGACGGCACGGCGCCCTTCGACATCGCGGACTCGGACGAGTTCATCGAGGGGTCGGCGCGCGGCCTGGATCACCACGTGCTGCGGCGGCTGCGGCGGAGCGAGTTCGCCGTGCAGGCCCACGTCGATCTGCACGGGCTCACCCGCGAGGAGGCGCGCGCGCAGCTGGAGACCTTCCTGGCCCGCTCCCGGCAAGGCGGCAAGCGCTGCGTGCTGGTGGTGCACGGCCGCGGCCTCCACTCGAAGGACCAGGTGCCGGTCCTCAAGGACGCCCTGAAACGCTGGATGCGGACGGCCCGCTTCGCCAACCACATCCTGGCTTTCGCCACCGCCCGCCCCCACGACGGCGGCCTCGGCGCCGTCTACGTCCTCCTCCGCCGCCTCTAATGAGGACCTCAAGCGTTTCACGCAGAGGGCGCGGAGGAAAGGGAGGGCGCGGAGGTTCACTTTGTTTGAAAACCCGGGCTCCTCCGCGCTCTCCCTCTCCTCCTCCGCGTGAAACGTTTTTTGGGTCAGCGGGAGAAGGAGGAGGTGGCGGATTGGGCCAGGCGGGCGAAGGTGTCGGGTTGGATGCCCATCCAGAGGACGAGGAAGGCGCAGCCGGCCAGCGCGATGCCGGCGGCGATCAGGTGGCCGCTGGAGACGGGTTCGGGCTTCGACTGCGGGACCATGTACACGTACACGACCACGCGCAGGTAGTAGTAGAGGCCGGCCACGCTGGTCAGCACGCCCAGCACCGCGAGCGGGACCAGGTCCGCCGCGATGGCGGAGCGGAACACGGTGACCTTCGCCATGAACCCCGCCGTGGGAGGGATCCCCGCCAGGGAGACCATGAACAGCGTCATCGCCGCCGCCAGCGCCGGGTGACGCTCCGACAGCCCCGCCCAGGAGGACAGGTCGTCTCCGGCCCCCGCCAGCGCCTCCTTGCGCTCGATCAGCGCCACCACGCCGAAGGCGCCGATCACGGTGGCCCCGTAAGCGGCCAGGTAGAAGAGCAGTCCTTCCAGCGCGTCCGATCGGGGAACGGCGCCCGCCATCGCCGCCACCGCCACCAGCAGGTAGCCCGCGTGCGCGATCGAGGAGTACGCCAGCATGCGCTTCACGCTGCGCTGGGGGATGGCGAGCAGGTTGCCGACCAGCATGGTGAGCGCCGACAGCCACACCACCAGCTTCTGCCAGCCATGCGGGCCCAGCGCGGCCGACGGGTCTCCGAAGCCTCCCACCAGGATGCGCACCAGGGTGGCGAACGCCGCCACCTTCACCGCCGCGGCCATGAAGCCCGTCACCGGCGCCGGCGCTCCGTCGTACACGTCGGGCACCCACATGTGGAACGGGACGGCGGCCACCTTGAAAGCGAAGCCGGCCGCCAGCAGCGCGGCGGCGGCGAACAGCAGCGCGGCGATGGCTGGCGGGCTGCCTCCGGACGCGGCCAGGCGCGCCGCGTTGGCCACGTCGGCGAGGCGGGTGGAGCCGGTCGCGCCGTAGGCGAGCGCCGCGCCGTAGAGGAAGATCGCGGAAGCGAACGACCCCAGCACGAAGTACTTGAAGGCCGCCTCGGCCGGGCGCTGCCCGCGCCGCAGGTAGGCGGACAGGCAGTAGACGGCGAGCGACATCACTTCGAGCGAGATGAAGATGACGATCAGATCGGTCGCCTGTCCGAGCAGGCACATGCCCGAGGCCGAGAACAGCGCCAGCGCGTAGTACTCCCCACGGGTGGCGCGCAGCGCCTCGAGGTAGCCGAAGGAAACCAGGCAGGAGAGCGCGAGCGCGGCGCAGACCACCGCGGCCACCACCCGCCCGAACCCGTCGGCGACGGCAGCCCCGGAGAAGATGGGCGCCGCCGGGTCTCCCAGCTGGGCGACCGCGGCCCAGAAAGCCAGCCCGGCGAACACCGCCGCGAGCCACGCCTGGTACCGTCGGTCGGCGGTGCCGGACTTGCGCAGGAAGACCTCGGAGGTGAGGAGCACCAGGGCGCCTACCGCCAGGATCAGGGCCGGCAGCACTCCCTCGAGGTCGGACGGGTTGAAGTTCATCGCTCGCCTTCCGCCCGGGCCCCGCCGCCCGGCTCGGGCCCCATCCGCTGCAGGCCGGCTCCCTGGGGCCGCGCCGCCCGCGGACGCGCGACCCGCTGGATCAAGTCTTCCGCCGGCAGCCGCGACGCGTTGAGGAAGGGCTGCGGGTACACGCCGATGAGGAGGATGGCGGCGATCAGCGGCACCACGGTCAGCCACTCGCGCACGCTCAGGTCCGTCATTCCATGCTCGGCGGCGCGACGCTTGGGGCCGAAGAGGGTGCGCTGGACCATCCACAGCATGTAGACGGCGCCCAGCACGACGCCGCTCGCGCCCAGGATGGAGAAGAGCTGGCCCCGCGGCACGCCGCCCCAACTCCCCAGCGGCGAGGTCGAGGTGAAGGTCCCGATCAGGATCAGGAACTCGCCGACGAACCCGTTGGTCCCGGGGAGCCCGATCGACGAGAGCACGACGAACAGGAAGACCGCCGAGAGCGCCGGCGCGACGCGCGCCACCCCGCCGTACTGCGACAGATCGCGAGTATGGGTGCGCTCGTAGAAATACCCGACGATGAGGAACAGCGCGCCGGTGGAGATGCCGTGGTTCACCATCTGCAGCACGGCGCCGTTCACCGCCTCGGGCGTGAGCGCCGAGAGCCCCAGCATCACGAACCCGAGGTGCGCGACCGAGGAGTATGCGATCAGGCGCTTCAGGTCCTGCTGGGCCATGCACATCAGCGAGCCGTAGATGATTCCCACCACTCCGAGCGCGGCGATGGCAGGCGCGTACCGCAAGGCGGCCGCAGGAAAGAGCGGCATCGCGTAGCGCACGAAGCCGAAGGTGCCCATCTTCAGCAGGACTCCGGCCAGCACGATGGAGCCCGCCGCCGGCGCTTCGGTGTGCGCGTCGGGCAGCCAGGTGTGCAGCGGCCAGATCGGCACCTTGATGGCGAAGGCGAGAGCGAAGGCGAGGAAGAGCCACTTCTGCGCGTCCGCCCCGAGCGGCGTCATCTGCGCCTGCAGCGCGACGTAGTCGAAGGTGCGCGGCTGCCCCGGCGGAGCGGAGTGGCTCCACAGCCAGAAGATGGCCAGGAGCATCAGCACGCTGCCGACGAAGGTGAAGAGGAAGAACTTCACCGCCGCGTAGATGCGCCGCTCCGACCCCCACATCCCGATCAAGAGGTACATCGGGATCAGCATCGCTTCCCAGAAGACGTAGAAGAGGACCAGGTCCAGCGCGGCGAGGGTCCCGATCATCGCCGTCTCGAGCAGCAGCAGCGAGGCGCAGTAGAGCTTGACCCGGGTCTGGATGTACTTCCACGAGCTCAGGAAGACGATGGGACCCAAGAACGTGGTGAGGAGGATCAGGAGCAGCGCCACGCCGTCGACCCCGACGTGGTAGCTGAATCCGAGGTTCGGCGCCCATTCGGTGCGCTGCTCGAAGGAAAAGCCGCGCGCGGCGGGCCGGAAGCCCGCGGCCAGGGGGACGGAGAGCGCGAAGGTGAAGATCGAGGCGATCAGCGCCACGCCCTTGTGCTGGCCGCCCTCCTCCCGCGGGAGGAAGGCGATGATCGCGGCCCCCACCAGGGGCGCGAAGATCACCAGGGTGAGGAGGTGCGACTGCACGAAGTCCATCTCAGCCTCGCACCAGGAAGACGTAGACCAGGATCAAGACGCCCACCGCCGTGACCGCCGCGTAGCGCTGCACGTCGCCGTTCTGGAAACGGCGCAGCACCGAGGCGATGGCCGCCACCGCCTGCGCCGGCCCGTTCACCAAAAGGCCGTCGATCAGCGTCGCGTCGACGACCCGCCAAAGCGCGCGCGCCGTCGCCCACAGCGGCTTCACGAAGGCGCGGTCGTAGAAGCCGTCCACGTAGAGGGCCGCGGCCAGCGCGCGGCGCAGCCGCGGGACCGCGCCGGCGATGCGCTCGTCGCCTTCCAGGGCCCGGCCCGGGGCGTAGAGGGACCAGGCGGCCGCGAAGCCGGCCCAGGCCACGAGCAGCGCGATCCCGAACGCGACCAGCTCGGGCAACCGCTCCACGGGAGCGCCGCCGCGGGGCCGGGCGAACACGCCCTCGGTGAAGTGCGCCCAGGTGAACGGCAGTTGGTGCGAGGGGAGCACGATCAGCGCAGAGGCCACCGAGAGCCCCGCCAGGACCCAGAGGGGGAGCGTCATCACCCAGGGCGCCTCGTGGGGATGCACCTCGGCGGGGCCGCGGTACTCGCCCTCGAAGGTGAGCAGGTAGCAGCGCCACATGTAGAAGGACGTGATCAGCGCGGTCACCGTTCCGGCCACGTAGATGGCAGGCCCCAGGAACGACAGGCGCGGCGAGGCCGGGTTGGGAAGGAGGGTGAGGAAGTCGAACGCGCGGGTGTTCAACGCCTGCGCCAGGATCTCGTCCTTGGAGAAGAAGCCGCCGAAGGGGAGCAGGCCGGTGATCGTCACGGTGGCGATGAAGAAGGTCGCCGCGGTGTGCTTGAGCCCCAGCTTGCGCAGCCCGCCCATGCGGGTCATGTCCTGCTCGTCGTGCAGCCCGTGGATCACCGCGCCGCTGCCGAGGAACAGGCAGGCCTTGAAGAAGGCGTGCGTGATCAGGTGCGCGGTACCCGCCGCGAACGCGCCCACGCCCACGCCCACGAACATGTACCCGAGCTGCGAGACGGTCGAGTACGCGAGCACGCGCTTGATGTCCATCTGCGCGGTGCCGATCACGGCGCCCCAGAACGCGGTGAGGACGCCTATGGTGGCCACCACCGCCATCACCCCGGGCGCCTGCACGTAGAGGAAGCTCAAGCGGGCGACCATGTACACGCCCGCGGTCACCATGGTGGCGGCGTGGATCAGCGCCGAGACCGGCGTGGGTCCGGCCATCGCGTCAGGGAGCCAGACGTAGAGCGGCAGCTGCGCGCTCTTTCCAATGGCGCCGACGAAGAGCAAGGCGGCCGAGGCCGAGGCCACGCCCAGCGAGAGCGGCGCCACCTTGAGCGCGTGGAAACTCACCTGGCTGGTGTAGAAGTAGACGACGAAGATCCCGATCAGGAACCCGAAGTCGCCGATGCGGTTGACGATGAACGCCTTGCGCCCAGCGTACGCTTTGGTCTCGTCGTCGTACCAGAAGCCGATCAGGAGGTAGCTGCAGAGGCCCACGCCTTCCCAGCCGACGAACATCGCCACCAGGTTGTCGGCCAGGACGAGCAAGAGCATCATCGAGACGAACAGGTTGAGATACGCGAAGTAGCGCCAGTACGCGGGGTCCTCGTCCATGTACCCGACCGAGTACAGGTGGATGAGGAAGCCCACCCCGGTGACCACCAGGACCATCGTGCCCGAGAGCCGGTCGAAGGCGAGCCCCAGGTCGACCCGCAGGCTGCCCACCGAGAACCAGCCGAAGACGATCTGGCGCAGCTGCGCCGCCTCCCCTTCCAGGCCCGCCATCTGCGACCAGGCGAAGAGCCCGATGCAGAAGGAGAGGAGCACCGTCAAGAGCGCGACCGCGTAGAGCCACGCCTTGGGAAGCCAGCGGCCGACCAGGCCGTTCACGGCCGCCCCGGCGAGCGGGAGCAACGGGATCAGGTAGAGCCAGGAGACTTCCATCCAGGTCCTCAGAACTTGAGCGTGTCGAGCTCGTCCACGTTGACCGTGCTCCGGCTGCGGAACACGGCGATGACGATGGCGAGGCCGACGGCGGCCTCGGCGGCGGCCACCGCGATGACGAAGAAGACCGCGGTGTGGCCGCTCAAGAAGCCAGCCTGGGTGGGAGCGCTCTTCACCAGCGGAAAGCGGGAGAAGGTGAGGAAGGTCAAGTTCACCGCGTTGAGCATCAGCTCGATGCTCATCAGGACGATCAGGGCGTTGCGCCGCAGCACCACGCCCACCCCGCCCAGCGCGAACAGCACCGCGCCCAGGAACAGGTAGTGCAGAGGGCCCACCATCAGATCTTCCCCTTGGCGACGACCACCGCGCCGACGATGGCCACCGTGAGGAGCAGGCTGGTCACCTCGAACGGCAGCACGCTGAACAGGTAGAGGGCGCGGCCCACGGACTTGACCGTGCCGAACCCGGTGGGCAGCTGCTCGACGGCGAGGTCGCGGACGGCTCCCGGGTAGGCGCCGCGCAGCGCCCGGACAACGATCAGTCCCACCGTGGCGGCGATGGCGAGCGCGCCGATGCCCTTCCAGACGGTGATTCGCTCCTTGCCCAGCTCCTCGTCCCTCAGATTGAGCAGCATGATGACGAAGACGAACAGCACCATCACGGCGCCGGCGTAGACCATGACCTGCAGGATGGCGATCAGGTGCGCCGAGAGGAGCAGGTACACTCCGGCCAGGAAGAAGAAGCAGGCGACCAGGGACATCGCCGCGTAGACCGGATTGCGCCTGAGCACCACCTGCGCGCCGGCGCCGATCACCCCGGCGAAGAAGATCCAAAACAGCACGGTCTCGGCCATTGCTAGCCCCGCACGAGCGCGTCGAAGTCGGCGCGGAACTTCTCGATGTAGCTCTTCGCCGGCATCGCGGCGCCGTCGGCCAGCGCGCAGATCGTCTTCATCTCCATCTGGCGCGCGATCTGGTGCACGTTGTCCACGTCGACCTTCTCGCCCTGGCCGGCGCAGATTTTGTCCAGGAGCCGGCTCAGCCACGCCGTCCCTTCGCGGCACGGCGTGCACTGGCCGCACGATTCGTGGGCGAAGAAGCGCATCACGTTGGCCAGCGCGAACGCCATGTTGGTGTCCTCGTCGAGGTAAACGACGCCGCCCGAGCCCGCCATGGTCTTCTTGGCCTTGAGGGTGTCGAAGTCCGAAGCCCAGTCGGCTTCGTCCGCAGTCATCACCGCCGCCGAGGCGCCGCCGGGGATGATCGCCTTGAGCTTCTTGCCCCCGCGCATCCCACCGCAGTACTCGTCCAGCAGGACGCGGAAGCTGGTGCCCATCGGCGCCTCGTACACGCCGGGACGGTTCACGTGGCCGCTCACCGCGTACAGCCGGGTACCCCCGTTCTTGGGCACGCCCACCTTCGCGAACCACTCGCCGCCCTTCTCCACGATCACCGGCATGTTGGCCAGCGTCTCGACGTTGTTGACCGCGGTCGGCTGCTTGAAAAGGCCTCCGCCCGCGTTGGCAGGGAACGGCGGCTTGAGGCGGGGGTAGCCCTTGCGCCCCTCCAGCGACTCGAGCAGCGCCGTCTCCTCCCCGCAGATGTAGGCGCCGGCCCCGATCACCACCTGCGCGTCGAGATCGAACCCCGAGCCGAGGAGGTTCTTTCCCAGGTACCCTTGCGCGTACGCCTCGTCGATCGCCTGCTGCAGCCGCGCCGCCGCGCTCTTGCGAAACTCGCCGCGGCAATAGACGTAGGTGAGGTGGCAGTCGAGCGCGAAGCAGGCGATCACCAGCCCCTCGACGAACATATGAGGGCTCTTCTCGAGGATCGCCCGGTCCTTGAAGGTACCCGGCTCCCCCTCGTCGGCGTTCACCACCAGGTACTTGGGGAAGCTCGTCTCCTTGCGCACGAAGCTCCACTTCATGCCGGTGGGGAACCCCGCGCCGCCGCGGCCGCGCAAGTTGCTCTTCACCACCTCGTCGACGATCTGCTGCGGCTGCATCTTGAGCGCCTTCGGGAGCGCCTGCCAGCCGCCGGACGCGCGGTAGGTGGCGAGCGACCAGCTCTCGGGCTTGTCCCAATCGACGGTGAGGATCTTCACGCGCTCGGCCACGCTCACCTCTTCGGTGTGGGGACGGGGGTCGGTCCCGGGGCCATGCGCTGACCGGGCTCGGCGCGCAGACGGGCGATGAGCTCGTCCATCGACTGGAGCGTGACGTTCTCGATGTAGGTGAAGTTGTTGTGCAATACCGCGGGCGCGGTGCCGCACGAGGCCAGGCAGGCCACCTCCTCGAGAGAGAACTGGCCGTCCTCGGTGACCTGGCCCGGGCGGATCCCCAGCCGATCCTCGCAGTAGCGCAGGATCTGCTCGCTCCCCATCGCCCAGCAACACACCGAGTTGCACACGCCGATGTGGTGCCGCCCGACGGGATGCAGCCGGTACATGGTGTAGAAGGTGGCCACCTCGCGGACGCGCACGGGCGGGACGTCGAGCCGGAATCCGACGTAGGCCATCGCCGCCTCGGAGAGCCAGCCCATCTCGTCCTGCGCCAGGTGGAGCACCGCCAGCAGCGCCGCTCGCCGCCGATCGGGCGGGTACTTCGCCACCGCCTTGTCGAATCCCTCGTCGAAGCGGCGCTGTTGCTCGGGATCGAAGGGCGAGGGCACTTCCCCCGCCTTCCTGGACAAGGCGATCATCGGGCGCGCACGTCTATGTCGAAGCACCTGGGGTGTCAAGGCGGCAGGACGACTCGGATTTCGCTAGTCTCCGAGGATGCGGGACCTGCTGCGGCTGTGGTTCGGGCTGACCCGGCGAGTCGACCGGCGCACCTATCTCTTGCACGGCGCGGCGCTCACGGCGCTGAAGCTGGGCGTCGACGTGCTCGCCGTCTTCTTCGTCACGGGCCAGCTCTGGACGCCGCTCGATTACGTGAGTCCCATGTTCTCCGTCCGCGGCCACCTCTATCCGAAGCCGGAGTGGCTGCTCGGAGCGATGGCCGTGTGGGCATTGCCGTTCCTCTGGATCGGCATCTCGATGTCGCTCCGGCGTGCCCTCGACGCGGGAATCTCGCCGTGGATCGCGTTGCTCTTCTTCGTCCCCTACTTGAACTGGGTCCTCATCTGCGCTCTCGCCCTCGCACCCTCGCGGCCGCGCGCGGTGCAAACCACCGCCCCGGCGGGGACGGATCGACTGAGGGCGGCGCTGCTCGGCGTCGGGCTGGGGACGCTGATCGGCGCGGTCTCCCTCGGGTTGCACGTCCTGCTCCTGCACCGCTACAGCGCCGCCGTGTTCCTCGGCACTCCGTTCACGATGGGAGCGGCGGCCGGCTGGTTCTTCAACCGGGGATGGCTCAAAGGGCCCGGCGCGACCGCCGGAGTCGGCGCGCTCGCGGTGGTCGTCGCCGGGCTCGCGTCGCTCGCCCTGGCCCTGGAAGGAGGGATCTGCGTCGCGATGGCGCTGCCGCTGGCCCTGCCGCTCGGCATGCTCGGCGCCATCGCCGGGCGCGCGATGAGGGCGGAGCACCTCTCCACGCGCGCAGCGTTCGCCATCGCGTTCGCCGTGCCCGCTTCGGCAGGGTTGGAAAAGTCCCTGGCGCAGGCGCCGCTGCGCGAGGTCGTCAGCTCGGTGGAGATCGCCGCCCCGTCGGAGAAAGTCTGGCCGCACGTGATCCGGTTCTCCGATCTCCCCGCGCCTGCCGAGTGGTTCTTCCGTTCGGGGATCGCATACCCGGTCCGGGCGCGGATCACGGGCACGGGCGTGGGGGCCGTCCGCCGGTGCGAATTCTCCACGGGCGCGTTCATCGAGCCCATCACGGCCTGGGACCCGCCCCGCCGCCTCGGCTTCGACGTGGCCTCGGAGCCCCCGCCCATGCAAGAGTGGAGCCCCTATCGCCACCTGGACCCGCCACATCTCGCCGGCACCATGCGCAGCCGGCGCGGGGAGTTCCGCCTGGTCGGTCTGCCTGGCGGCCGCACGCGCCTCGAGGGCAGCACCTGGTATCAGCTGGAGATGGGCCCGCAGGCCTACTGGTCGATCTGGTCGGATCTGCTCGTGCATCGCATCCACGAGCGGGTCCTGGGCCACATCCAGGCCGAGACCGAGAAGGGCCGCTAGCGCACGTCCAGCACGCGCAGCGCCCGCAGGGCGACCAGCGTGGCCCACGCCTCGTTCTCCGGCCGCCCCGAGAGCTTCACCAAATCGGCCACGGTGCGGGTGCCGTCGCAGCGCGGCAGCAGGTGCGCCTCCCACGCCTGCAGCTCCACGTCGCTCAGGTTGAACGCCGGATCGGGTGAAGGGATCAGCCGCTCTTCGGCTCCGAGGAGCCGGCGCAGCCGCTCCGGCTTGTAGAGCTTCTTCACGCCGCGCACGATCAGGTTCGCCGGGTGGATGTCCAGCTTGACCATTTCCCGGCGCGCCCGCGCCTGGAACGACAGGGCGAACGAGCCGGTCTCCCAGGCGAAGAGGCTGTAGAGGGTGCTCTTGATCTGCTGCGCGATGTAGTAGAGGCGCTCCTCCTCGGTGAGTACGCCCATCGAGATGAGCACGTCGCCCGTGCGCTGCTTGCTGCGCGAGGCCTCGTCGGCGGCGGACTCGAGCGTCGACTCGTCGATCTTCCCGGCCCGGACCAGGAACTGCCCCAGCCGGTCGGCGACCAGGTTGGAGAGCGCGAAGACCGGCATGCCCGATTCGAAGTAGACGACCTTCTTCACCTGCCCCTTCTGCAAGCCGAGCTCGCCGGTCTCCCGCGCCTGGTAGAAGGCGGCGAAGAGATTGGGCAGGTTGTCCTTCAGCTCGCCCCGCCGGACGCTGTCTTTCGACGCGATCGGCTGCAGGGCCTCCGCGGGCAGCTCCTCCGGCTCGTCCTGCCTTCCGGGTGGGGGCGGCTCGGTGGGAACCGAGACGCTGACGCGTCGAGTCGCCGGGCTGGCGGCGCCGCTCAACCGGGTCTGCTGCTCGGAGCCCATCGGCTTGAGGGCCAGCTTGCCGCCTCCGCGCAGGCCGACGTGAGAGCCCTCCGCAGTCAGGTCGATGCGGCTGGTCAGCTCCATCGCCTCGGCTTCCTCGGCGACCGGGGGCGCCCCCTCGAGGTCCAGCTCGATCTCCCGCTGGGGAGCCATGGCCACGGGGACGACCTTGCGAACCGCCTCCAGGAGGGCCTTGCGGTCGAAGGGCTTCTCGAAGAACCCGATCGCGCCGTACTTGGCGTGGGCGCCCTTCGCCGAGGCGCCGCCCTTGTGCACGCCGGAGATGAAGATGAAGGGGATCTTCAGCCGCTTGAGCATCTCGGCCACGTCGAACCCCATCAGGTCGGGCAGGAGCACGTCGACGATGGCGAGCGCCGGCTTTTCCTTGCGCGCCAGGTCCAGGGCGTTGCGCCCGCGGCTGGCCGTCAGGACCGAATAGCCGGCTTCCTCGAAAGAGGAGGAAAGGAGGGTCAGGAGCTCCGGGTTGTCGTCGACGACGAGGATCCGCGGCAAGGACAAGGTGAGCCACTGTACCATGCACGACCGGGGGCACGGCCACGGTTGATCGCGCCCTCCCGGAGTGTTAAGCAGGGCCGCTTTTTCCAATCGACGCTAGAGGATTCGCCATGCGCAGGATTCTGCCGACCGTCCTCGCACTCGCCGCCCTTGCCGCATGCAAGAAGCAGGACCAGGGCAGCGGAACGACCAGTTCCGACGCGACCGGACCGATCGTCATCGGCGAGGTCGGAAGCATGACCGGCACGGAGGCCACCTTCGGGCTCTCCAGCGCGAACGGCATCCAGCTGGCCATCGACGAGTTCAACGCCAAGGGGGGAGTGAAAGGTAGACAGCTGCAAGTGAAGGTGCTCGACGACCAGGGCCGTCCCGAAGAGGCGGCGACCGCCGCCACCCGCCTGATCTCCAGCGAGAAGGTAGTGGCGCTCCTGGGCGAAGTGGCCTCGACGCGCTCGATGTTCATGGCTCCCAAGGCGCAGCAGGCGAAAGTGCCGATGGTGACGCCCTCCTCGACCAACCCCGCGGTCACGGAGAAGGGCGACTACATCTTCCGCGCCTGCTTCATCGACCCGTTCCAGGGGTACGTAGGGGCTACCTTTGCGCACAACAACCTGAAGCTGAAGAAGGTCGCGATCCTGAAGGACGTGCGCAACGACTACTCCGTCGGGCTGGCGAAGAACTTCATCGACGCCTTCACCAAGGGCGGCGGGCAGATCATCGCGCAGGAGAGCTATTCGAACGGAGACGTGGATTTCAAGGCGCAGCTCACCAACATCAAGGCGGCGGCCCCCCAGGCCCTCTACGTCCCCGGTTACTACACCGATGTGGGGCTCATCGCGCGGCAGGCGCGCGAGGTGGGCATCACCGCTCCGCTTCTGGGCGGCGACGGGTGGGACAGCGAGAAACTGTTCGAGATCGGCGGCGACGCCATCGTCGGGAGCTACTTCTCCAACCACTACTCGCCCGACGATCCGAGCCCGCGCATCCAGGAGTTCGTGGGCAAGTACAAGAAGGCGTACGGCGGGCAGCTCCCCGACTCGCTGGCCGCGCAGGCCTACGACGCAGCCGGGATGCTGGTCGACGCGATGAAGCGCGCCAAGGACTTGACCGGCCCCTCGATCCGCGACGCGCTGGCGGCGACCAAGAACTACGCGGGCGTGACCGGCAACATCACGCTCGACCAGAACCGCAATCCGCTAAAGCCCGCGGTGGTGCTCAAGGTGGGCAAGGGTGGCAAGTACGAGTTCGTGACCAAGATCTACCCAGAGGGGATGCAGCCGGAGAGCGGCTCGGGCGGCGAGGCCACCTCCGGCGCCGCCAAGCCGGGATCGGAAGCCTCGAACACCGGACAGCCCAAGAAATAGTGAAGCTTGGCGGAGTTCTTCCAGCACATCATCGACGGGATCAGCGTGGGCGCGATCTACGCGCTCATCGCGCTCGGCTACACGATGGTGTACGGCGTCCTGAAGTTGATCAACTTCGCGCACGGCGACGTCTTCATGGTCGGCGCGATGGTCGGGTACTACGTCGCGCGCTTCACGAAAGAGTCCCAGAGCCCGAGCATCCCGGGCGCCCTGCTCATCACGCTGACCGCCATGCTGGCGTGCGGGCTTTTGGGGTTCCTCATCGAACGGTTCGCGTACCGGCCGCTGCGCAACTCGCCGCGGCTGAACTCCCTCATCACCGCCATCGGGGTGAGCTTCTTCCTCGAATACGGCGGCCAATACCTCTTCGGCCCCAATCCGCGCTTCTTCAGCGTTCTGCCGCCCCACGATGCGCGGCACATCGGTCCGGTCTCGCTCGGCTACGTTGACGTCGTGACCGTCGTCGTGGCGGTGGCTCTGATGCTCCTTCTGCAGAGGATCGTGTTTCACACCCGGATGGGCACGGCCATGCGCGCCGTGTCCTTCAACGCGACCGTGGCGTCGCTGATGGGCGTGAACATCGACCGGGTAATCTCCTTCACCTTCGTGCTCGGCTCGGTGCTCGCGGCGGTGGCGGGAATCCTCTACGCGAGCAAGTACCCGAGCGTGCAGCCGCTGATGGGGCTGATGCCCGGGCTCAAGGCGTTCGTGGCCGCAGTGCTGGGCGGCATCGGCAACGTACCCGGAGCGATGCTGGGGGGCCTGGTGTTGGGCCTCGCCGAGCAGGTCGTGTCCGGGTACCTCAGCTCGTCGTGGCGCGACGCGGTCGCCTTCGCGATCCTGATCCTCGTCCTGCTCGTCCGGCCGACCGGCCTTCTGGGACGCGGCGAAGCGGAGAAGGTCTAGATGGCGGGCCTGTTCGGCGGCTCGGCCCTTTCGCAGGCCCGTCGCGCCTTGCTCAGCTGGCTGCCGTTCGTCGCCGCCATTCCGCTGCTCTGGCTGGTGCAGCACTTTCTCGCCGAGCAGCCCGACTGGGAATACGCGTTCCAGAACATCAACCACATCGGCATCGCCATCATGCTGGCGGTCTCGCTCAACCTGGTGAACGGCCTCACCGGCCAGTTCTCCATCGGCCACGCGGGCTTCATGGCGGTTGGGGGCTACGTCTCCGCCGTGGTGCTGATGCGAGGCCCGCCCCAGGACCCGTACCGGCTGTTCTTCGTCCTGGCCATCGCCTGCGGCGCGGGCGCGGCGGCGCTCGCCGGCTGGCTGGTGGGGAAGCCTTCGCTGCGCCTGCGCGGCGATTATCTCGCCATCGTCACCCTGGGATTCGGGGAGATCATCCGCGTCGTCATCGAGAATACCCGCCTCTTCGGCGGCGCCATCGGGCTCTCGCCGATCCCGCGCTACGCGGACTTCACCTGGATCTGGACCGCGGCGATCGCCACCATCCTGATCAGCAAGCGGCTGCGCGACTCGACCCACGGCCGCGCCTTCCTCTCCGTGCGCGAGGACGAGGTGGCCGCGGAGGCGATGGGCGTCGACACCACCGGCTACAAGGTGCGCGCCTTCGTGATCAGCGCGGGAATGGCGGGCGTCGCCGGGGCCCTCTCCGGCGCGTTCGAAGGGAACCTCTCGCCGCAGAGCTTCACCTTCGTCCGCTCGTTCGAGATCGTCGCCATGGTGGTGCTGGGGGGCATGGGGTCCATCACCGGGTCGACCATCGCCGCGGCCGTGCTGACGCTCCTGCCCGAATACCTGCGGGCGCTCGCCAACCTGCGCATGGTCATCTACTCGCTCGCGCTGATCTTCCTGATGATCCTGCGCCCGCGCGGCCTGTTCGGGACGCGGGAAGCCTGGGATCTGCTCCCCTGGGGGCGAGAGAAGGGGCCTCCTCCCGTCAGAGCGCCCGAGCTATCCGAGGCGCTCATCGACGTGCGGCGCGCCACCATCCGCTTCGGGGGCCTGACGGCGGTCTGCGACTTCTCGCTGACCGTGAAGCCTCGCGAGCTGGTCGCGCTGATCGGCCCCAACGGAGCGGGCAAGACCACGGTGTTCAACCTGCTCACCGGCGTCTACCCGCCGACCGAGGGAACGATCCTGGTGCGCGGACGCGACACCCGCGGGCTCGCGCCGCACGACATCGCGCACCTCGGGCTGGCGCGCACCTTCCAGAACATCCGCCTCTTCCGCGAGCTCAGCGCCTTCGACAACGTGCGCCTGGGCTGCCATCACCTGACTCGCGAGTCGATGGCCGCCTCGGTGCGCAAGGGCGAGCTGGCCGAGGTGGAGGAGAAGTGGATCACCCAGAGGTCAGAGGAGCTCCTCGGAGTGATGGGGCTGCTCCACCGGCGCGACGACCTGGCGAAGAACCTTCCCTACGGCGAGCAACGGCGCCTGGAGATCGCCCGCGCGCTCGCCACCGACCCCAAGGCGCTCCTGCTGGACGAGCCCGCCGCCGGAACCAACCAGAAGGAGAAGTCCGAGCTGATGCAGCTGATCCGCGGCATCCGCGACCGCTTCGGCGTGGCCGTCGTGCTGATCGAGCACGACATGAAGCTGGTGATGGGCGTCTCGGAGCGGATCCTGGTGCTCGACCATGGAGTCACCATCGCGCAGGGGCTGCCGCGCGAGATCCAGACCAACCCGCGGGTGATCGAGGCGTACCTGGGCGAGAAATATGCCCGCGAGCACGCCGGGCAGATCGCGGCCGGCCGGGTGCAGCCGTGAGCGACGCGCTCCTGCGCCTCTCCGGGCTGGACGTGCATTACGGCGCCATCCACGCGCTGCGGGGGATCTCCTTCGACGTGCGCGAGGGGGAGATCGTCACGCTGATCGGCGCCAACGGCGCGGGGAAGACGACCACGCTGCGCGCCGTCTCGGGCCTCCTCAGGCCCTCGGGCGGGAGCATCGTGTACCGCCGGGAGCCGGTGGCGGGGATCAAGCCGTACAAGCTGGTCGAGCGGGGCCTCTCCCACGCTCCCGAGGGGCGCGGCATCTTTCCCAACCTGACCGTGCGCGAAAACCTGCTGCTGGGCGCGTTCCTGCGCCGGGACCAGGACGGGATCGAGGCGGACATGCAGCGCGGCTTCGCCCTCTTTCCCATCCTGCGCGAACGCGAGCGGCAGATGGCCGGCACGCTCTCCGGAGGCGAGCAGCAGATGCTCTCCATCGCCCGAGCGCTGATGGCGAAGCCGAAGCTGCTCTTGCTCGACGAACCCTCGCTGGGGCTGGCTCCCCAGGTCACCGAGACGA
>DATFTN010000013.1:0-2281 GCA_035261845.1 Myxococcales bacterium
TGACGGGCACTGACTTCCACGAGCCGCCCGTCGCGGGGTAGAAATCGTCGCCGTGTCCACCCCAGCACGCGCGACGAGGATGCCGCCGCAGATCCCGTTCATCATCGGGAACGAGGCGTGCGAGCGGTTCAGCTTCTACGGAATGCGGAACATCCTCACGGTGTTCCTCATCGACTGGCTGCTCCGGAACGACCTGCCGGGCCAGTCCCAGCGCGAGGCCTCCGCGAAGGCCGTCTTCCATCTCTTCGTCTTCGGCGTGTACTTCACCCCGCTCCTGGGTGGATTCCTCGCCGACCGGTTCCTGGGGAAGTACCGGACGGTGCTCTACATCTCCCTGCTGTACTGCGCCGGGCACGCCTGCCTGGCGATCTTCCACGGTGACCCGAAGGGCTTCTATGCCGGCCTGGTGCTGATCGCGCTCGGGTCGGGCGGCATCAAACCGTGCGTCTCCGCGCTGGTGGGCGACCAGTTCACCGCCGAGAACAAGCACCTGGTGAACAAGGTCTTCGCCATCTTCTACTGGAGCATCAACCTGGGCAGCTTCTTCGCCTCGATGCTCATCCCCAAGACGCTCCGCCTCTTCGGCCCGGCGGTCGCCTTCGGCATCCCGGGGATCCTGATGGGCATCGCGACGGTCATCTTCTGGCTGGGCCGCAACCAGTACGTGAGAGTCCCGCCCACCGGGAAGAATCCGCACTCGTTCCTCGCGGTGGTGCGAAGCGCCTTGAGGAACCGCGCGCGCGCCGGCTCGTTGCTCGACGGCGCCCGGGCCGAGCACCCCCAGGAGGCCGTCGAGGGCGTGAAGGCCGTCTTCCGCGTCCTCTCCATCTTCGCCTTCATCCCCTTCTTCTGGATGCTGTTCGATCAGAAGGCCTCCACCTGGGTAGTGCAGGCGCGCTCGATGGACCTGCGGGTGGGTTCGTGGAACTTCGAGCCCTCCCAGATGCAGCTCGTCAACCCCGCGCTGGTGATGCTGCTCATCCCCGTCACCACCGGGATCGTCTACCCGTTCTTCAAGCGCCTGGGCTGGGAGCTGACGCCGCTGCGCCGGATGCCGATCGGCATGGCTCTCGGCGCGACCTCGTTCGTCATCGCCGGGCTCCTCAACGTGCCGGTGGCTTCGGGGCAGAAGATCTCCGTCGTCTGGCAGGTCCTCCCGTACGTGGTCCTCACCATCGGCGAGATCCTGGTCTCCGTCACCGGTCTCGAGTTCGCGTACACCCAGGCGCCGCTGACGATGAAGAGCGTCATCCAGAGCTTCTGGAACCTGACCACGGCCGCGGCGAACCTGGCCGTGGCGCTCGCCTCCGCGTTCGTCTTCTTCAGCGGGACCGCGCTGTTCTTCTATTACGCTGGCTTCGCCTACCTCGCCGCCGCGGGCCTCGCACTGGTCGCTCGCCGGTACAAGGTCGTCGACTGGTACCAGCGCGCGCCGGCTCCGCAGCCGGTCCAGCGCGAGGCGCCGCTCGCGGAACCCGCCTGACTCAACCGGAGGAACCGACATGACGGACCTGCGCGACAAAGCGGAAGCGCTGCGACGGCTCCACGCCGGCCCGCGCGTGCTGGTGCTCGCGAACGCGTGGGACGCGGCCAGCGCGCGTCTGATCGAGGCGGCCGGCGCTCCGGCCATCGCGAGCTCCAGCGCCGGAGTCGCGTTCGCGCTCGGTTACCCGGACGGCCAGCGGATCGCGCGCGCGGAGATGCTCGACATGGTCCGCCGGATGGCGCGGGTGGTTCGGGTGCCGGTCACCGCGGACGTCGAGGCCGGCTACGGCACGACGGCGCAGGCAGCCGCGGAGACGGCGCGGGGAGTCGCCGCCGCCGGCGCGGTCGGAATGAACCTGGAGGACGCGGACGAGGGCCGGCTGCTCCCGCTCGAGGTGCAGGTCGAGCGGGTCCGCGCGGCCCGGGCGGCGGGCGAGTCCGCCGGCGTGCCGCTGGTGATCAACGCCCGCACCGACGTGTTCGGCGCCGAAGAGATTCCCTCCGCGCAGCGCCCGGCCGAAGCGGTGCGCCGCGCCAACGCTTACCT
Organism: Myxococcales bacterium; assembly: GCA_035261845.1. Taxonomy (GTDB): domain Bacteria; phylum Myxococcota; class Myxococcia; order Myxococcales; family 40CM-4-68-19; genus VBKO01. Next base: position 2,033 of record DATFTN010000013.1, read on the forward strand.
GGCGGCGGGCGCCGACTGTGCCTTCGTGCCCTTCGTGACCGACCGGGACCTCATCGGGCGCCTGGCCCGCGAGATCGAAGGGCCGCTGAACGTGCTTGCGACGCCGGACAGCCCGCCCGTCGCGGAGCTCGAGCGCCTCGGTGTGCGCCGCGTCTCCGTCGGGGGCGGGCTCGCCCGCGCCGCGTACGGCCGGGCGCGGAGGATCGCGGTCGAGATCCAGGAGAAGGGGACGTTCGAGTCGCTCCGCGA
>DATFTN010000014.1:0-12453 GCA_035261845.1 Myxococcales bacterium
AGGCAATCGGAAGATGTCCGTCGAGGCGCACCGGAACCTCTTCTGCACCGCCTATGACGACTGCCTGAACGAGGCCGTGAAGCGCGGTTGGAACAGCTTCACTTGCGTGCGCTGCCCGAACTACACCATCGTGGAGTCTCCGGAGCATTCGATCGAAGCCTTCGCCACCCAGCGCAAGTCCGCGTAACCACTACCTGGCGTACAAAAGCAGAACCCAGAGCCGCCCCGCACCGTAAGCCTCCGAGCTGGCATAGACCGCGCCCACGCCGACCCGCGTCCATGCCGGCGAGGCTGCGTTGGGCGAGTTGCCCGTCGCCCAGGCCCCGCTACCCACGAATCCTTCCGCGATCGCCCCCTGCAATCGCGGCTCGGCGGAGAGCGCCTCCTCCACCACCGAGCGCTGCAGATCGCGCGACAATTCGCCGCTGGTGGCCAGCGCTCGCACCTCGCGCGCCGCGATGGCGTCCAGCCGGGCGTCCCGTGCGAGCGGCCTGAGCCCCAGGGAACGGCGCTTTTCCTGCAACAAGCGGGCGACGTCTCCCTCCGGGTCGCGCGACTGCTCGATGGGCGCGGCCAGGACCTCGGTCAAGTAGATCCCCTCGGCGCCGTCTGGAGAAGTCCCCTGGGCGATGCCCAACCCCAGCCGGCGGTGATGCGGGTCGAGGAGGTTCGCCAGGTGCGCCGGGGAGGAGGCAATGGCCTCGTGAGCGCTCAGGGCGTCGACGGACAACCCGATGTTCTCGCCCGCCGATCGGTAGGCGTATCCCGCCTTGCGGAGGCGATCGGTCATGCTGCCGTCCGAGGGCAGGACGTGCGCGAACGTCCGGGTCCGGGCCATCTCGCGGCTGTGGCCCTCGGCGACCGCGTCGAGCGCGGCGTCGCGCTGGACGGGGGGCAGGCCGTGCGATGCGCGCACCCGCGCGATGGCGTGCTCGACCGCGACGATTCCGGTCTCGGTCCGCGGGTGCTCCGGGGGCGGCGATTGCGGCGGAGCGACCCCCGCGAAAACCCGCCGGATGGCGGCCACCTCGGGTCCGCCCGGTCCGGTGGCGAGGATCTCCAGCGTGTACTCGCCTCGGGCGGCGAAACCGACCCGCGCGCGCAGCCTGCGTCCGTCGCCGGCAGTGGTTTCTTCTTCGGTGCGCCCGCCCGGCGCGAGCACGAACAGGCGCGGCGCGGAGAGCGCGCTCCCCAAGGTGACGTCCACCTCGACGGTCTGGCCCGGCTGAACCCTGCCAGGGATCGGCGCGAGCTCGGTCGAGTGGGCCGCGGTGACGAGCGCTACCAGCGCTTCCTCTCCGGGAAGCACCGCCGCCGCGACGCCTGCCCGGTTGAACCTGCACTCCCGCCCGAAGAGGTCACCCACAGCCCGGTCCGCTTTCGCGGGGGGCGACACCTTGGCGATGCCCGACACTGGAGAAGGCTCGTAGCTCTCCAGAGCGGCATAGAAGCCGAGTGCCGCGCCGCTCACGGGGGCGCGGCCCGCCTGCACCGCCGAGACGAACGACTGAGCGGCGCGGGTGAGGTCGGGATCCACGGCGAACGACGACCCGGGGCACGATCCCGCCACCGCAGCGCGGAGGGCAGCCTCCAGCGCCCGCTGGCCCGGGAGGGCCGCCCGGACCGGAAGCGACAGGGCGGCGAGGGCGAGCGGGAGCAAGCGCACGCTCGGGAGATTACCCGAATCCCGTCCACGTCCAGGAAAGGTCTGCTTCGCACCTGTGCGTACACGCCACGCCGCGCGGGGGCAGGGACCTTCATGGGAGTGCCCGCGGGCCGGTCCTGGTATAGACATGCCTCCGGAGGTTTCGATGAGGCTCGGTTTTGGCGAAATCCTGGTAGTCCTCGCGCTCGCGCTCCTCTTCTTCGGCCCGTCCAAGCTGCCGCAGCTGGGTTCCAGCCTCGGCGAAGCGATCCGCGGCTTCCGGAAGGGGATGTCGGGGCTCGGCGAGGACGAGAAGCAGCCCGAGAAGCTGCCGCCGCCGCCCAACACCTGATCGGCGGGCGGACAGGCGCAGTTCCGGTGTACGGTTGGAGCCGCAATGTCCTTGAGGCTCCAGCTGGTTGCGCTGTTCGCGGTGGTGCTCGCCGCGATCCTGCTCGTCTCCACGTGGTTCGGGCTCCGCATCGCGCAGCGATCGGTGGAAACCGAGGTGCGGGATCGCACCGTCGGGCTGGCCCGCGCCGCGACGGCGGCGCTGCGACGCGCCGGGACGGACGACGAGCAGATCTCCGAGGAGCTGGCCGCTACCATCCGCATGCACCGGGGCCTTTTGCGCGCCGAGCTGGCCCGACCGGCCGCGCTGGGGTTGGATTCGGACTTCGTTTCGGCGCAAGTGACCGCCGAAGGAATCAGCTTGACGCGCTGGCGGGGCCCCTTGCCCAACCTGCCTCGCGCCTCGGCCATCGTCGACGAGCCCGAGCAGGGACGGGCGCTGCGATGGGCGGAGCCATTCACCGACGGCCGGGGAGCGCGCGCGAGGCTGGTCCTGATCGCGTCCCTCGCCGAGGCGGAGCGGCTGGTCTCGGCGGAGCGGCGCGCCTTGCTCGCCACCGCGGTGGCGGGCAGCCTGTTCCTGATCGGAGCCTTCTGGATCCTGCTGGGCTGGATCCTGGTCCGGCGGGTGGACCTGCTGTCCGCGACCATGCGGGCGGTGGAGAACGGGCTCTACGACGTGAGCGCGCCGGGGCCGGCCCACGGCGGCGACGAGCTGGCCTACTTAGCGCGGGGGTTCAACCGGATGCTGGCGCAGATCCGCGGGTTCAACGCGGAGCTGCAGGCGAAGATCGAGGACGCCACCGCCGAGCTGACCCGCAAGAACCGTGCGCTGGAAGAGCTGAACGAGCTCCTGGTGGCGGCCCGCCGCGACCTGACCGCCCAGGAGCGGCTGGCCGCGCTCGGCCAGCTGGCGGGGACCATCGCCCACGAGCTGGGCAACCCGCTGAACGTGGTGAGCGGCCACGTTCAGCTGTTGGCCCGGCGGACCGACCTGCCCGAGCCCGCTCGCGTCCAGGTGCAGATCGCGAACGCGGAAATCCAGCGGATGGCCGAAGTCATCCGGCGGTTCCTCGATCAGACGCGCGGGTTCAAGCCGTCGGCGGAGACAGTGGAGATGCAGCCGCTGGTGGACGAGGCGCTCGATCTGACGCTGGGGACCGAGGCGCGGGCGAAGATCCAGGTCCAGCGGCAGGTGCTGGACGGCGCCTCGCTGGTGCGCACCGATCCGGGCCTGGTCCGGCACCTGCTCTCCAATCTGGTCGCGAACGCCGTGGACGCGATGCCCAACGGCGGCAAGCTGGAAGTGCAGGCGCGCCGCGACGGCGCGGACGTGGTCCTCCGCGTGGTGGATACGGGAACGGGCATGGGACCGGAGGTGAAGCGGCGCATCTTCGAGCCGTTCTTCACCACCAAGGCGGAAGGAATGGGCACCGGTCTGGGGCTGGCCATCTGCAAGGAGATCGCCCGCGCGCTGAGGGGCCGCATCGACGTGGAATCGGAGCCCGGCCGCGGCTCCACCTTCACCGTGCGCTTCCCGGCGGAGGCGACGTCCTGATCCCCGGCCTTTAGCGCGGCGGCAGCGCCCACGGCGAGGTCAGCGGCAGCGCGCCGAAAGCGCTTTCGGAGTTGACGGGCAGGAGCGAAGGGAACAAAGGCTCGCAGCGGCAGACGTCGCACCCGAGGCGCTCGCTGTGCGCGCACAGCGTCGCGGTGACGCAGCGGATCTCGCGATATTCGGAGCAGATGCCCGTCCGCCCTTCGAGCGCGGGTGGAGCCAACAGCTGGGCGACTGCGGCCGCGGCCGCGAAGGTCATGGCGGTGGCGGCCTGGTTCGACACGTGGCCGCAGGCCGCACAGAGCAGCAGCGCCAGCACGGTCGCCCGCACGTCCCGAGGACCCGCCCCGAGATGTTACGGCCACCGAATGTTAGTCAGCTTCGGCGGAGCGGCAGGGTATGTTGTGCGCATGCGGAAGAAGCTCGTGCGGACCGGAAACAGGCTCGCTCTGGTCCTGGACAAAGCCCTCCTCGAGGAGGCGAACATCGACGCTGACACGGAGCTGGAGGTTTCCACCGACGGTACGGTGCTCGTGGTTTCGCCCGTGCCATCGGCGAAGCGATCCGCAAAGCTGCGCAAGGTGGTCGCCAAATCCCGCCGCAAGTACGCTGGAGTGTTCCAGCGGCTCGCGGAGTGAAGCCCGATGGGAGAGTTGGCGCACATCCTGGTGGTGGACGACGACCTGGCCTCGCGGGGGCTGATGGCGCAGATCCTGTCCGAGGACGGCCACCAGGTGACGGTGGCGACCGACGGGGCGGAGGCGCTCAAGCTGCTGCGCGAAGAGCAGCAGCGCGGCGGCGACGGCTTCGACGCGGTGGTGAGCGACATCCGGATGGTCGAGGCAGACGGGCTCGAGGTGCTCGACTGGGTGGTGAAGAACGCCGTCGAGACCCCGGTGCTGCTCGTCACGGCGTTCGGCAACGTGGACGGCGCGGTCGACGCCATCCGCCGCGGCGCGTACGACTACATCTCCAAGCCCTACGACGTGAACGCCATCAAGCTGGTGGTGGACCGGGCGCTCCGGCACCGCCGGCTCAGCGCCGAGAACCGCCGTCTCAAGCGGGAGATCCGCGAGAAGTACGCTCTGCAGAACGTGGTGGGGCGAAGCGAGGCGATGCTGCAGGTCTACAAGACCGCGGCGCGGGTCGCCTCCACCGACGCCACGGTGCTAGTGGTCGGCGAATCCGGCACGGGCAAGGAGCTGGTGGCCCGCGCCATCCACGGCGCCTCGCGCCGGGCCCAGGGCCCGTTCATCGCCGTCGATTGCGGCGCGATCGCCGAGGGCGTCTTGGAGAGCGAGCTCTTCGGCCATGCCCGCGGCAGCTTCACCGGCGCCACCGGCGCCCGGCGCGGCTTGTTCGAGGAGGCGAGCAACGGCACCCTGTTCCTCGACGAGATCGGCGACATCGGGCAGCGCATCCAGGGTCAGCTATTGCGCGTCGTGCAGGAAGGCGAGATCCGCCGCGTGGGCGAATCGTCGGCGGTGAAGGTGGACACGCGGGTCGTGGCGGCGACCAACAAGGACCTGTCCGCCGAGGTGAAAGCGGGCCGGTTCCGCGAAGACCTCTTCTACCGGCTGAACGTCGTCACCATCCGGCTGCCCCCGCTCCGGGAACGGCCAGAGGACATTCCGCTCCTGGCCGAGCACTTCGCTGCGCGGCACGCGGGCGCGCGCGGGGCGAACGTCACCAACGAAGGACGCGAGGCGCTGCTCGCTTACCAGTGGCCCGGCAACGTGCGCGAGTTGGAGAACGCAGTTGCGCGCGCGCTGGCGTTGAACCCCGGCGGGACCATCCTCCCCGAGGATCTGCCGGAGGCCGTCCGCGAGCAGTGGCGCAGGTCGAAAGGTCTGCCGGAACGCGCCCCAACGCCGCCTCAGATGTCGCCCCTCGCCGCGCCGCCAGCCCCGGACCCGTTGCTGGCGGACCGGCCGACGCTGGACGAGCTGAATCGCCGGTATGCCGAGCGGGTGCTTCGCGACCTGGGGGGCAACAAGACCCGCGCGGCGGAAGCACTGGGCATCGATCGGAAGACATTGTCCCGCCTGGTCGGACCCGAGGAGTGACAGCCGGTCGCCCGTTGGGAAAAAATTTGGGCGCTGCCTGTCGATCCGTCGACGGTCGTCTGGATCTTCGGCACTGTAGATCTTTCATGGACATGTGCACTACACAATGATTTCCGATGGTTACGTATGCCTGAAGAACTGGCCGGCCACGTGCATCCAACCTGCATCCAGCGTGGGCGGCAGCGCTCGCGTCGGAGGGACCGAAGATGCGCAGCCAGGCGAAGCGGGGACAGGACAGGGCTAGCCGGATCGAGCTGATCGGCCGCGTCCAGCTGGCGTACGAGCACCTGAAGGACACCATGCAGCGCTACCACGACGACTCTCCGCGGGCTCGCGCTGCGATCGCCGCTGCCCGCCGGCGCTTGTCGCTGCTCAACCGGGCGCTCGCCATGCTGGCGCTCGAAGTCGCGCAGCAGCCCGCGTAGCGCTCTACGCGGGGAACGACGCGACCGCGTTTGCCAGGCCGTGCAGGTCGGCGAATGGCGAATGCGCCATGTGATGCTCGACGCACCAGCGGTGCAGATAGCTTCCTTGGCGCGCCCAGATTGAATCGGCCGACCGCGCCAGGCACCGATCCGCGAATCCATCGCCGGCCCCCATCACGTGCTGCGCGCCCGCCTTGCGCGCCTCGGCCACGGCGACGCGCTTGCAAGAGCCGCACGAGTTGCAGCCCAATTCGCGCGCGGCTTCCTCGGTGGGGAAGCGCACCTTCAACCCGGCCCGGCCGAAGACTCCTTCGTTGGCGAGGATCTTCACGTGCGTGCGCAGCTCGGGAGGAAGGTTCGCCTCCAGGACAGCCTCGATGTACTGCCGCAGCCCGCCCGAGGCGAGGACGAACGGAGCGCCGCGCTCGCGGCAGGCCGCGACCAACTGGGAGAAGCCGGGCCGCAGCCGCGCGTTGCGGGCCGCGAAATCGCGCACGTCCTCTTCGCTGGCGACCACCTCGGTGTAGATGGCCTGGATGATCCCGCGGGTGTCCAGCTCGCCCCGGCGGAACCGCGCGCTCTCGGCCTCCCAGTGCGCGGCGCCGCCGAAGTGCTTGCTGATCTCGTCGCCGATGTCGAGGACCGTGGCGGTGCCGTCGAAGTCGCAGACGACGGCGACCGGAGTGGTTTGCACCGGACGTGCATAACCGGGCGAACGCGAATCTCGCAAGAACGAAGTTCTCTGGCCGTTGTAGAATCTCCGGGTGGAGTTCGAGCCGTGATCGACGCGAAGGGAATGCCTTTGCCTGGCGGCCCGAGAGCGGACGCCGACTTGCTCGCGGAGGCGGCGCGCCGGGCGGCGGCGCGCGAGCCCTTCGCCCTGTGCACGGTGGTCGCCACCCGCCGTTCCGCTCCTCGCGACGCGGGCGCCAAGATGCTGGTGGCGCCGGACGGATCCATCTGCGGCACCGTGGGAGGTGGACCGCTCGAGGCGAGCGTCCTGTTCGAAGCGGTTCAGCTGCTCCGCGGCGGCGGCGCGTCCGGGATCCGGCGCTTCGCCCTGACCACCGCGGGGGATGCCGCCGAGCCGCTGCCCGCGCTGCCGGCGCCGGGGGAAGATCTGGGCATGAAGTGCGGCGGCGAGGTGAGCGTCTTCATCGATGTGGTCAGGCCGGCCGCCCGGCTCGTTCTGTACGGCGCCGGGCACGTCGGGGAGCGAGTCGCTCACGTCGCCGCCGAGGCCGGGCTGAGCGCCGTCGTGGTGGACGATCGGCCGGACTTCGCCAGGCGCGAGCGCTTCCCGCGCGCTGCCGAGGTGCTCTGCGCCGACTTGGCGAAGGAGCCGCTGGGCGGACTGTACCTGGGGCCGGAGGACTTCGTCCTGGTCCTCACCCGCTGCCACGCGCTCGACGAGGCGGTGCTCGAGGCGGCGCTGCGGACTCCGGCCCGCTACGTCGGGCTGATCGGCAGCCGCCGCAAGGTCGCGCTGATCCTGCGCTCGATCGCTCGCCGCCTGGGGCGCGATCCCCGGTCGGACCCGCGGCTGCATGCGCCCGTCGGGCTCAAGCTGGGCGACAAGTCGCCCGGCGAGATTGCCATCTCCATCCTTGCGGAAGTCCTGCTGGTGAAGAGCTCCGGTGAGCTCGCCCACAACCGCCTCGATCCGACCGAAAAAGTCCGAAGGGATCACCGCGGAGGCGCGGAGGACGCGGAGGATGTCGATGGCGCGCCCGACTCGCCGCTGCAGCCGGATCGACAAACCAACGGGTAAGCCAGTCCCTCCGCGGTCGAGATGAGGTTGAGCACACGCACCCCCGATGGAGTAGCGCGCCCTACCTTCGGAACCGGCCAGGGCGTTATGGGCGGCGGCTGGCGCGTGCTACCGTCGCAGAGTGGAACCTGCCCCCTCCACGGCCCGCGCGAGCGAGGCGCCCAGGCAAGGCATCGGCACCTTCTTCCGCAACATCGTGGACTTCATCTATGAGCGCGGCATGAAGACCGAGGTGCTGGAGCGCGTCTCGCCGCAGACGCGCGCCTTGTGCGACAAGCCGCCGGGCTGGTTCAGCTGGGTGCCCTCGGTCCACATCGACGAGTTGGAGTCGGCGTTCCTCGCCGTCGCTGGGCTCGAACAGACGGTCGAGATGGGCCGCATCTGCTCGCGGAACCTGGGGACCACGGTGGTCCGGCCCGTCCTCCGCATGGCGTTCCTGCTGCTCGGGCAGACCCCGGCGGTCGTGTTCGAGAACCTCGATCGCTTCTTCGCGCTCGTGACCAGGGGGATCACCTTCACCTACACGGCGGACTCGGACCGGTCGGGCGCGGTGGTGGCGCGCTTCGAAGGCCCGGCCACTCCGGAGGCGGCCTATCACGTCCTGCGGGGCTCGCTGCAGTTCATCTTCGAGCTGTGCGGCGTGACCGGCGAGGTCGGTCCCGGGCAGGTGGCGGAGTCCACCCTCGCGGGTGCGACCGTTCGCTACCGGGTGAGGTGGTAGGGTCGCGGCCGGACGGGCTTTTCTTGCGCCGCCCCGCCCGCGCACCGTACCATCGGGCAACTCGTCTAGCCTCCGGACATGGCGGAAAAACCCATCCTGCTCGGAATCGACCTCGGCACGACGAACACGTGCGTCGCGTACGTGCGCAACAAGATCGCGAAGGTGGTGCCCAGCGACAAGGGTGCGCTCATCCTCCCCAGCGTGGTGGCCGTTTCCGAGAAGGGGGAGATGCTGGTCGGCAACGTCGCCAAGGACCAGATGGTGGTCAACCCGCGCAACACCATCTACGGGGCCAAGCGTCTGATCGGGCGCAAGTACAACTCCAAGGTCGTCCAGGACATCAAGCACTACTTCACCTATGAGATCGTCGAGGGGTCGGAGGGCGAGGCGGCGGTGGCGCTGGCCGGCAAGGTCTACTCGCTGCCGCAGATCAGCGCATTCGTGCTGCAGCACTGCAAGCGCGTCGCCGAGGCTACGCTGGGGCAGGAGATCAGGGAAGCCGTGATCTCGGTGCCGGCGTACTACAACGACAACCAGCGCCAGGCGGTGAAGGAAGCCGGGCGGCTGGCCGGCTTCGAGGTGAAGCGCATCGTCAACGAGCCCACCGCGGCGGCGCTCGCCTACGGCATGAACCGCGGGTTCGACCACAAGGTGCTGGTCTACGATCTGGGCGGAGGCACCTTCGACGTCAGCGTCCTGCAGCTGCACGGGAACGTGATGGAAGTGCTCGCCACCGGCGGCGACACGTTCCTGGGCGGCGTCGACTTCGACAACCGGATCATCGATTTCGTCCTCGAGGAGTTCCGCGAGGAGACCAAGCTGGACCTGACCGACAGCCCCATCGCCATGCAGCGGATCAAGAACGCGTCCGAAGCGGCGAAGATCGACCTGACGCTGCTCTCGAACGTGGTGATCGAGCTGCCCTACGTGACGGAGAAGCGCGGGAAACCGGTGGACCTCAAGATCCCGCTGTCGCGCGAGCGGCTCAACACGCTGGTGATGGACCTGGTGGCCCGCACCTTCGAGATCGTCGATCGGGTGCTGGGCGAGAAGAACATCCCGACTTCCGAGATCGCGGAAGTGTTGCTGGTCGGCGGGCAGACGCGCATGCCGCTCGTGCAGGGGAAGACGCACCAGCACTTCGGCCGGCCGCCGCGCAAGGGCGTGCATCCGGACGAGTCGGTGGCGCTGGGAGCGGCGCTGCTCGCGGAGTCGATGTCGGAGATCGACTCCGTGACCCTGGTGGACGCGCTCTCCATGCCCATCGGCTTCGCCATGCCGGGCGGGCGGTTCCGCAAAGTGATCGAGAAGAACACGCAGATCCCCATCCAGCGGAGCTTCCGGCTGCCGCCCACCAAGGGCGCGGTGATGGAGCTGGACATCTTCCAGGGCGACAGCGAGCGCATCATCGACAACGAGTACCTGGGTACGCTGCGCTTCCCACCGGAGGCGGCCGGGCAGCGGGTGAACTTCAACCTGGACGAGGAATGTCTGCTGCACGTCACCGTCGAGGGCCTGCGGGGAGAGACGCAGCCCAAGGAAGTGCTGCTCGCCACGCGCGACACGCCCGAGACGCTCAAGGCGGCCTGGGCGGAGGAGAACGAGCGCCGCCGGCTGCTCGCCGAGCAGCAGTTGGAGGACGAGCCGCGCAAGGGGATCTTCGCCTCGATCCGGAAGGTGTTCGGAGGCCAATAAGCCGTGGGAAAGACCCTGCGCGAGCGCGCCACCGAACTCGGCATGAAGGTCGTCGGAAAGGTGTTCGAGGACCCCAAGCGGGCGGAAGCCATCGCCTCCGCCATCGGCGGCCTGCAGAAGGCGAAGGCGGCGCTCGACGACGCGCAGGAGAAGGCGCGGCGCGCAGCCGGGCTGGTCACGCGGCAGGACTTCAAGTCGGCGGGGAAGCGCCTTTCGCAGCTGCAGCGCCGCTGCGCCGAGCTGACCGAAGAGCTGGATCAGCTCCTGGCTGCCCGGAAGATCGACTAGGCCGCGGCGCGCACGACCTCTTCGAAGACCAGGTTGCCGTTCTCGACGTGCACGAGCGCGATGGCGAGGTGCCGGCACGAGCGGCAGACGCTGACCGCGCGCGACCGCGAGAACCTCACCGCGACGGGGCCGCCGCAGACCGTGCAGCCGCTCTCGACCTCCATCTCGCGCCTGTTGCCCTTCCTCTCGGCGGTATCCATGTCATTCAGGTAACGCAGGAAATGCTCGTGGCAAGGCTCAGGGCCCGACGGGTGGGACGAGCTTGGACACCTGCCCACCGGACCGGACAGATCCACGACGTACAGCTCTCCCTGCGAGTCTTCGCCGAAGGACGAGATGGCGTTTCCCTGCCCGATCTGCACCCGAGCGTACGGTCCCGCCGCCGGAACGGCCAGATGCGGCCCGAGCCGAAGTCTCCGAACACGTATTGGCCCGTGAGCTGGGGCAGTGCGGCGCCGCGGTAGACGTACCCGCCGGTGATCGAGGTGCCCTCGGCGTGCGAGTACTCGACCACGGGATCGATGAACGTCCCGGCGCAAGAGGATTGCCCGGGAGGATAGCAGTGCGTTCCCTCGCGGCGGTTCCATCCGTAGTTCCTGCTCGCCACGATCAAGTCGACTTCCTTCCAGCTGTCCTGGCCCACGTCCGCGAGCCACAGCGTGCCGGTCGCGCGGTCGAAGCTGAAACGCCACGGGTTGCGCAAGCCGTAGGCGTAGATCTCGGGGAGGCCGCCCCTCGCGAACGGATTCGAGGGGGGGATGCCGTAGGGAGTGGTCGCCGAGTCGACGTCGATCCGCAGGAGCTTCCCCAGCAGCACCGAAGTGTTCTGCGCGTTGCCTTGCGGATCTCCTCCGGAGCCTCCGTCGCCCAGCCCCAGGTACAAGAAGCCGTCGGGTCCGAAGACCACGCTGCCGCCGTTGTGGTTCTCGAACGGCTGATCGAGCTCGATCAGCTTCTGCTCGCTCGCGGGGTTCAACGTGGCGCCGCCGTCCGTGCTCGCGAACCGGGAGATGGTGGTCTTCAGATTCGCGGGGCTGGTCTGGCTTGGGGCGGTGTAGTTCACGAAGACCTGGCGGTTCTGCGCCCACTGTGGGTGGAAGGCGAGCCCCAGCAAGCCTGCCTCCCCCGGGGTGGAATTCACTCGCGAGCGGATGTCCAGGAAGGTCGTCTTCGTGCCGCCCGAGATCGCCTGTACCGTCCCTCCCTTCTCCACCACCACGAAGCGGGACTCGCCGGGAACCTGGGCCACCGCGAGCGGGGCCTGGAAACGGAGCCCGCCGAAGGCGTCTTGCAGCGCAACGGTGGCCGGCCCGGTCGGCATTTCTGGATTGGTCTCGCTCGAACACGCCGCCAGTGCGGCGATCACGCTCCACGCAGCGGTCGGAGTGCGCATCCCGGCGAGGCTAACCGGCCTTGACTGCGTCCGCCCGGCATGCGAATGGACCCGGCCTCGTCGGGCGCTTAGCTCAGCGGTAGAGCACTGCCTTCACACGGCAGGGGTCGCAGGTTCGAATCCTGCAGCGCCCACCACGACCAGCCTGGACGGGAAGACAAAAGGCATCCACTTATCATTAAGTGGTGCTACTATGTCTCCATGGCGCGTCGTCATAGGGAGGTGTTCGCCAAGGAGCGGGACGCCATCCGCTCCCGCGGCGGCATGGTCCGCATGTCCGATGCTCTGCGCCTCGGCATCAGCCGGAAGACTTTCTATGCGATGCGCGACGCCGGCGTCCTCGAGCAGCTGAGCAGGGGTCTCTTTCGGCTGCGAGACCTGCCTCCGCTGGGAAGCCCGGATCTCGTGACCGTGGCGACGCGGGTCCCGGAAGGAGTCATCTGCCTCGTCTCTGCGCTCTCCTTCCACGAGCTCACGACCCAGGTGCCGCACGAAGTGGACGTCGCGATCGAGCGCGGAAAGAAGAACCCTCCCCGCATC
>DATFTN010000015.1:0-2307 GCA_035261845.1 Myxococcales bacterium
CAGGCCCTCGAGGCGGGAGGCGAGGTTCACGTTGTCGCCCATCACCGTGTAGCTGAAGCGCTGCGAGGAGCCCATGTTGCCCACCACCATGGGACCGGAGTTGATCCCGATGCCGATCTCGATGTCCGGCAGGCCGGGGTCCTCGATCCGCCACCTCTCTTTGAGCCGCGCGAGGCCCTGCAGCATCTCCAGCGCCGCCTCGCAGCCGTCCATCGCGTGCGCCGCATTGGACAGCGGCGCGCCGAAGAAGGCCATCAGGGCGTCGCCGATGTACTTGTCGAGGGTGCCTCGCCGGCGGAAGACGATGTCGGTCATGGGCGAGAGGTAGGCGTTGAGCAGGCGCACCAGCGCTTGCGGGGAGAGCGCCTCGGCGATACCGGTGAACCCGCGGATGTCGGCGAAGAGCACGGTCAGCTCGCGCTCCTCGCCTCCCAGCTGGAGCTTTTCCGGCTCGCGCACCATCTCGTCCATCACCTCCGGGTTCAGGTAGAGCTGGAACGCCTTGCGCAGCTGCTTTCGGGCCCGCTCCTCGGTGGCGTAGCGGTAGACGGTGACCAGGACGAACATCGAGCCCATCTCCAGAAGCGGCAGCGCGGCGATCACCTGGTAGCCGGCGCGGAACAGCAGCGAGGCGGCCGCCCACACCCCCGCGGCGGCCAGGAACGCGGCCGGGAGCGCCATCCGCACCCGGACCCGCGCGAACAGCCAGGCGAAGAGGAGCGCGAGCGCGACCAGGGCCAGCACCTCGAACCCCTGCAGCGTCGCGTCCCGGCGCAGGAAGGTGCGCGACAGCATCGTCTCCACCGCGTTCGCGTGCGTCTCCACGCCGGAGCTGATGCGCATGAACGGCGTGACCCGCTGGTCGAAGGTGCCTTGGGCGGTGGCGCCGATCAGCACCACCTTGCCCCGCAGCGCTCCAGGCGGGAGCTTCTTCTCGACGACGTCCGCGATGGAGTAGTTCGTGAACGTGCCGTCTCCTCCCGCGTAGTTGATCGGGAGGAGCCCGCGGAAGTCGGTGGGCACGAACAGCTTGCCCCCGAAGTCGAACCCGTCGACGTTCGCGCGGCCAGCGGCGCCGTCGTCCGCCGTCACCGGGACGATGCGCGACGGGGGGACTCCGAGCAGGGCCGCCACCAGCACGGCGTCGAGCGAAGGCAGGTGCCGGCCGCGCACCCGGATGGCGAGCGCCGCCTGCCGGATCACGCCGTCGGCGTCGGGCAGCGTGTTGAAGAACCCGAACGAGCCCGAAGCGGCGGCGATCGGCGAGAGCGGCGAGCGCAGCCCCGGGTACTCCTTGATCCAGGTGCTGGCGACCGGGTCCGCCTTCTCCACTCCGCCGTCCATCCGGTAGCGGAACTCGGGCGGGGCGATCCTCGACGGCTCCACGCGCCGGACGTTCTCCTCGACCTCGGCGTCCTGGAAGGAGCCCATCTCGGGCACGGTCTGGGCGATGTACCCCAGCGCGACCTTGGCCGACGCGCGACGGATCGAGGCGGCGAGCGCATGATCGGGGTCGAGGCCGGCCACCTCCCGCTCCAGCTCGACGGCGTACGCGGCGTGCTCCTTGACCAGCGCCTCGAACCGCCGGCGCGAATCGGCGAGCGCGCGGCGGCCGTCTTCCAGGCGGCCCTTGACCGCCCGGAAGAGCGCGTCGCCGCCGGGCTTCAGCTCCGCCCGCAGCGCCTGCAGCGCGCTGGCTGCACCGGCCACGTTGGCGTCGGCGTTCCCGAACCGGTCCACCGCGGCGGAGCCGCCCGGCGCCGCCAGCGAGATCTCCTCGAACCGCTTGTGGAAGCGCTTGGCGCCGGCGAATTGCGCGCCGAGGTCCTCGTCGGAGAGGCTCATGTCGAAGGCGATCGCGGCGGCCCCTTCGGCGTCGAGCCGGTCGACGAGCTGCGCGAGGACGCGGCGGTCCCAGGGGAAGCGGCCGAACTTCGCGATCGCCGCCTCGTCCACCGCGGCGACCACCACGCGCCCGGAGTGCGGCGCCTGGCCGCGCTGCCGGAAGCGCGCGTCGAGCAGCGCGCCTTCGAGCCGGCCCGCGAGCGGAAGGCCTTGCCGGCTGCCCACTTCCCACAGGTGGAGCAGCGCGAAGCAAAGACCGGTGGCGAGGCCGATGCGAAACGCCGTCAGGCGCTTCAACCAGCGGACGATCCGGCGCATGGCCCGGCAGTAAACCAGCACGCGAGGGCTGCCGGCCAACTCCCGGCCGCCTGCGCTCCGAGCATTGACGCGACGCACTACGCGTCCGACGCGAGCCGGCTTGACGGGGGCTTGGTATGGAGTCAGATGTGCGCGCACATGCAG
>DATFTN010000016.1:0-4471 GCA_035261845.1 Myxococcales bacterium
TACTCCGTTGACGCGCCGCGTCCCGTCCCGGGACGGGACGCGCTGCGTTACATCTCGCGTGCTGCTCGAACGACCGCGCGGCATTCGAAGAAGCACCGCTCGCGCGCGAGTCGAGTTCCGCGCCCGCTGCTGCGCCCGACCATTCCCCTGAAAAGCAACGGAGACCGCCCGTCGATTTGTCGTCGCCGTGGAGTCGCTGCTCAAAACTCGGCTCGAGCGAGTTACGCGGAATGTGACGAATCGTGAGAGGGGGGAGCGAGCTCCCCCATCGTAGAGGCGCCGAAGGCGCCGGATCGAAGAGCGTGCTGTCGCCGGCAGAGCAGTCAACTCAAGCGAGCCGTGGAGTTACGGTAGCGCGATCACCGCGCCGTTCACCGCCGTCGAGCGGGGATCGCACAGGAACGCGATCGCTTCGGCCACCTCGTCCAGCTTCACCCACCTCTCGCGGTTCGCCCCCGGCATCGCGCGCTCGTTCTCCGGAGTGCGCAAGATGCCCAGCGCGACGCAGTTGGCCCGGACGCCCGTGGAGGCGCCTTCCTCCGCCAGCGCCTTGGTCAGCGCGATCACTCCCGCTTTGGCCGCCGCGTACGCCGCCGAGCCGCCGAGGCCGGTGAGCGAGGCCGCGGTGGTCGCGGAGACGTTCACGATCCTGCCTCCCTCGGGCCCGAACCTGCGCAGCGCCGCGCGGCTGATCAGGAACGCGCTGCGCAGGTTGGAGTCGATCATCGTCTCGAACACCTCGACGGGCGTGTCCTTCACGGGCACGCCGCCCTTCCACCCGCCCGCGCAGTTCACCGCGGCCCACAACCCGGACACGCCCTCGAAGCCCGCTTCCACCGACCGCTCGTCGGCGAGCTCGACGGCGCGCTCTTCGGGCGAGCGCTTCTTGTGCACGAACGGCAAGAGCCGCGCTCCCCCTTCGACGAGGCGCGCGCACACCGCGCGGCCCAGGTTGCCGGAGGCGCCGGTGACCACGATCGTCTTTCCCGCCAGGCCCATGGGACTCCTCCTTGACTAATGCAGCCCGATGCTCGCAGATCCACCCGCCCGATGCCCAGTCCGCCGAGGCGCGCCCTGCTCTACGGCGGGCTGCTCCTGCACACGTTCCTCTCCGCCGGAAGCTACCTGTGCGGCAAGTCCGCCCTGCGGGAGATCCCTCCCCTGCCGCTCGGCCTGATCCGCTTCCTCGGTGCCAGCGCGCTGCTCGCGCTGATGCTCCGGCGCGTCCTCCCGCCGGGGCAGCGGCTACCGCCCCCGTCCGCCCGGCCCAGGCTGCTCTTGCTCGCGTTCGTGGTAGGGCCGGTCAGCCAGGGCTTCTTCCTCGGCGGGCTTTCGCTCTCCACCGCGGCGCACGCCGCGCTGCTCTACACTTTGACTCCGCTGTTCGTACTGCTGCTCGCGCAGGCGATCTTGCGCGAGTTCCCCGGGCTGCGCACGGTGGCCGGTACGCTGCTCGCGCTGGCCGGCGCGCTGTACGTGCTCGCCTGGCGGGGCCTGGACCTCTCCCGCGGGCCGCTCTTGGGCGATCTGCTGCTCCTGGTCGCGGTGGTCGCCTGGGCTTTCTACACCGCCGAGGGCCGCGCGCTGGTGACCACCCATGGTCCTCTGGCCGTCATCGCCTGGACGCTGATCGGCGGAACCATGATGTATCTGCCCCTCGGCGTCGCCTCGCTGGCAGTGCCGGGCACGGTGCACCGCATCGCGCACGCCTCGCCCGCCGCCTGGTTCGGCCTCGCCTACCTGATCCTGGTCACCAGCGTGATTGCATACCTGCTCTGGTACTGGGCGCTCGCGCACCTGCCCGCCGCGCGCGTGGCGATCTTTTCCAACCTGCAACCGCTGGCGACGGCGGTGCTCGCCCACCTCTTCCTGGGCGAGCACGTCACCCCGCAGTTCGTCGGCGGCGCGCTGGTGGTGATCTCTGGAGTGATCCTCGCCCAGATGCGCGCTCCGCGGACCGCCGCCGAGGTCCCTCCGGAGCCGGCCTGACAGCTACGCCATGAAGTCATGCGCGCGGACGGTCTTGCGGCCGTTCGCCTTGGCGCGCTTCGCCGCCTGCTCCAAGAGCCAGTACAGGTAGCCGTTCAGCGCCTGGAACGCGTCGCCCGCGGTGTTGCAGCCGGCCTTCTTGAGGACGCTCTTGGCCTTGCTCGCGATTACGAGCGGATCCTTTCCGTTCTTCGCCATTCTCAATCTCCGTGGTCTGACGGGTGTGCTCGCCCGCGTGGAGCGATCGATCGCTTC
Organism: Myxococcales bacterium; assembly: GCA_035261845.1. Lineage (GTDB taxonomy): Bacteria > Myxococcota > Myxococcia > Myxococcales > 40CM-4-68-19 > VBKO01. The sequence goes on from DATFTN010000016.1 coordinate 2,245, forward strand.
TACCCCGGAGGGCCCGGTTCCACCATTTTTTCCCTCGGTTGGCGCTGCATGGCGGCGACGTAGAAACCGTCCGTCCCATGCCGGTGGGGAAGAAGTTGGACGTCCTCCGTCCGGGCTCCCAGCGCGGCCGCGAGCTCCGCGCCCAGAAGCTCGGAGGGCGGCACCGGAATGAACTCCGGATGCTCCGCCAGGAAGGCCGCGCGCACGTCCTCGTTCTCGCGGCGGTTGATGGAGCAGGTGGCGTACACCAGCCGTCCGCCCGCGCGCACCAGCGCCGCGTAGCGCCGGAGGATGTCCCGCTGCCGCGGCGGGAACGAGTCCACCTCCGCCTCGTCCATCCGCCAGCGGGCGTCCGGGTTGCGCCGCAGCGCCCCCAGGCCGCTGCACGGAGCATCCACCAGCACTACGTCGGCCTTGGCCCGCAGGTCATGCAGCCGCGCCTCGCCGGAGGGGCCCTCGGGGACGCTGCGCGCCTCCCAGTTGTGCATTCCGTCGCGCCGGGCGCGCTGCCGCAGCTCGTCCAGGCGGCGGCCGTCGCGGTCGCAGGCGACGAGCTTGCCCCGGTTGCCCATCTCCGCCGCCAGCGCCAGCGCCTTTCCGCCCGCTCCGGCGCACGCGTCCACCACCGTCTGCCCGGGACGGGCGCCGCACGCCAGTGCGATCAGCTGGCTGCCCTCGTCTTGCACCTCGAACAGCCCGGACTTGAAGGCCTTCAAGGCGAACACGTTGGTGCGCCCCGTGAACGTCAGCGCGTACGGGGACCAGCGGGTGGGCTCGACCCGCGCGCCCTCCGCCTCCAGGGCCGCGCGCAGCTCGTCGCGGGTCGCCTTCAAGAGATTCGCGCGAACGGTGAGCGGGGCGCGCTGGTTGAGCGCGGCGGCCAGCGAGCGCGTCTCGTCCGCCCCGAGCTGCTCCGCCCAGAGGGCCGCCAACCAGCGGGGGAGGCTGGTCTCGGCCGCGAGCGCGTCCATCGGGTCCGCCGGGGCGGCGAGCCCTTCCGGCCGAGCCACCAGCCGCAGCGCCCAGAGATACGGCGCCGCCTCGGGCCCGGCGAGGTTCGCCGCGGACTCGGCTCCTTGCCCTTCCCCAACCACGAGATAGGCCGCGTAGCGCAGCAGGTGCTGCGTGGGAGTGGCCAGCCCGGACATCCGCAGCTTGCGGGTCGCCAGGGCGCGCTCCAGCAGGTGATCGACGCGACCTTGCAGGCGGAGCAGCCCGTAGACGGCGTCCGCCACCGCCCGGCGCTCCACGCTGCGCAGCGCCTTCTCCCGCCGGAGCACCCGCTGCATGGCCTGGTCCGCGCGGGCCGCCTCGCGGCGCACCTGTTCGTAGATCTCCAGCACCGCGGTGCGGACCAGCTGCGTCCTCATGCCGCGGATGCCATTCGGCCATCCCGGGCCCGCTGTCAACCGCGCACCTGGCCCTACGCCCTCGCACCGCGGCCCATCGGTTCCGCGGCCGAGTGACGTTGGTTGGAGGGACCTCCTTCGGAGGGCGGTGTCGCTCGGGCCGGCCTAGAAGCGATCCATGGCCGGTCCTCTGCTCGCCCTGCTGCTCGCCATCCCCGCCGAGCCGCCGCTTCCGGCGGTGCTCACTCTGCCGGAGGCGCTGCGGATCTTCCACGAGCGGAGCTTCGATCTGCTGCTCGCCGACGCGCAGGTGGCCGCCTCGCGCGGAGATCAAGCCGCCGCCGGAGCAGTGCCGAATCCTGCCCTGAACGGCAGCCTGGGGCGCAGCTTCGGGTACGACTCGACGACGTGCCCCGGCTGCTCCGCGCTGGCGGTGAGCGCCGGGCTCTCCGATCAGGCGGCGCTGTCGGACGTGCTCTCGGGAAAGCGGGGCTTGCGGGTCGACGCCGCCCGCGCGGCCGTGGAAGCGGCGCGACTTTCCCGGGACGACGCGGAGCGCACCCTGCGCCTCGCGCTGCAACAGGCGGTAGTCGATGCGGCGCTGCAGCGCGCCCAGCTCGATCTCGCCGGTGAGCTGCGCGACTTCGCCCGCCAGACCGAGCAGCTGGACCAGACCCGCTACCGGGTGGGGGCGATCAGCGAGGCGGAGCTGGCCCGCGCGCAAGTGGCCTTGCTCGAAGCGGAGCAGGCGGTGGACCTGGCGCAGCAGGCGGACCGCGCCGCCCGCGCCGGGGTCGCGTTCCTGCTGGCGGTCCGCGGGCCTCTGCCGGATTTCCGCATCGACCCCGAGCTGCTCGAGCAGGCGTCGCGGCTCGCGC
>DATFTN010000017.1:0-11392 GCA_035261845.1 Myxococcales bacterium
AGCTTGAGCTGCCGCAGCACCTTGCCGGTCAGGTTGCGCTTGGTCTGGTAGTTGGAGCGCTGGTCGAGAGTGGAGTAGGGCTCGGTGCCCAGCCGCTCGTCCCCGGCCAGCGCGAGGTGCAGCTCCGCGGTCCGCCGTCCCAACAGGCGCGCCCCGGCCAGCGAGCTGATGAACAGCTCGCGGATCGGCGGCGGCTCCATCGCTGCGAGATCGAGCAGGGTCGCGCCGGCGGGGCGCGGCGGTGGGCGCACGTCGGGTCCGCTGGCCAGCGCGCGCTCGTAGAAGCGCCGCAGCTCGTCGCGGGCCCATTCCCAGGCGGTCCCTTCGTTGCGGACCCAGCCGTGCAGAGTGGCGAGCGTGATCGGCTCCGAGCGGCCGGGGCGGTATTCGACGGCACCGAAGAGCGGCGGCACCAGCCCCTCGGGGGCGCGCTCCGACAGGCTGCGATTCAGCTCCAGCTCGGGGCTCACGCCCTCGCCCAGGCGGCGGTACAGCTTGAGCACCAGGTGCTCGCCGTACGCGACCGAAGCGTGGCGGTGGTCCGACCGGGGCAGCCGCGGCTCGAGCGGTCCCGCAGGGAGATCCTGGCGCAGCGCGGCCCAGACGGGGCCCAGGCTCCCCGTGCCGCGCGCCCGCTCGCGCAGCGCCTCGAGCAGGACGATGGACCAGTGCGCGTCCGCGGCGGGATCGAGCAGGACGCCGGTGGGCTCGTCGGTGCGCCCCGGCGCGCGCAAGCAGGCGATCACGGCTTGCGGAGACCGCTCGCGCAAGAGCGCGGCGCGGTCGCCGGTCTCGACGGCCAGGGGCACCGCGTAGTCCTCCGGCTCGCCCAGGGTGAACTCGACCCGGGCGATGGCGAAAAGCACGCCGCCCAGCGGAAGGATGTCGAGCACCCGCACAGCCGACATCTCGCGGCCGCGCCCGGCGAACCAGCGCCGTCCCTCGATGTAGCCGGGCAGCACCTGTTCGAGCAGCGCCCGATCGGACGCGGCCGCCTCCATCCGCGCCGGCGCTTCGACGACGAGCGGCTGGTGCGCCGCCTCGCGCGCCACGTCGGCCGCGGCCTTCGGCTCCTCCAGCGAGAACCAGTAGAACTCGTGGGCGCCCAGGGTGAGCAGGTAGGGAAGCTCCCCGATGGCGGGGAACCTGGTCTGCCCGAACAGCTCCAGCGGCGAGCGCCCCTTGTAGGCGCCCAGGTTCAGCTCCACGTACTGCACGCGGCGCGAGAGATTCGCCACCACCAGCACGGTCTCGTCTTCGTGCTGGCGGATGAAGGCCAGCACGTGCGGGTTGTCGGGCGAGAGGAACTCGATCGACCCGCGGCCGAAGGCCTGGAAACGCTTGCGCAGCGCCACCAGCCGCTTGGTCCACCAGAGCAGCGAGTTGGGGTTCTGCTGCTGCGCTTCCACGTTGAGCGACTCGTAGTGGTACTCGGGGTCGATGTTGACCGGAAGGATGAGCCGCTGCGGGTTGGCGCGCGAGAAGCCGGCGTTGCGGTCGGCGCTCCACTGCATGGGCGTGCGCACGCCGTTGCGGTCGCCCAGGAACACGTTGTCGCCCATGCCGATCTCGTCGCCGTAGTAGACGACCGGCGTGCCGGGCAGGGAGAACAAGAGGCCGTTCATCAGCTGGATTCCGCGGCGGTCGTTTCCCAGGAGCGGCGCGAGGCGGCGCCGGATGCCCAGGTTGATGCGCATCGCCTGGTCGTGGGCGAAGGCGCGGTACATGTAGTCGCGCTCCTCGTCGGTGACCATCTCCAGGGTCAGCTCGTCGTGGTTGCGCAGGAAGATGGCCCACTGCGCTCCCGCGGGCAGCTGCGGCGTCTGCGCCAGGATGTCGATGATCGGCAGCCGATCCTCCATGTGCATCGACATGAAGATCCGCGGCATGATCGGGAAGTGGAAGTTCATGTGGCACTCGTCGCCGTTCCCGAAGTAGCGGGCCGAGTCCTCGGGCCACTGATTCGCCTCCGCGAGCAGCATGCGGTTCTTGAAGCGGGCGTCGACGTGCGCGCGCAGCTTCTTCAAGAAGGCGTGCGTCTCGGGGAGGTTCTCGCAGTTGGTGCCGTCCCGCTCGTAGAGGTAGGGCACCGCGTCGAGGCGCAGCCCGTCGACCCCCAGGTTGAACCAGAAGTCGACCACTCCCAGCATCGCTTCGTGCACCTCGGGATTGTCGAAGTTCAGATCCGGCTGGTGGGAGAAGAAGCGGTGCCAGTAGTACTGCCGGGCCACCGGGTCCCAGGACCAGTTCGACGGCTCGAAGTCCTGGAAGATGATGCGGGCGTCCTTGTACCGCTCCGGCGTGTCGCTCCAGACGTAGAAGTTCCGTTCCCGCGAGCCGGGCGGAGCGCGGCGGGCGCGCTGGAACCAGGGGTGCTGATCGCTGGTGTGGTTCAGGACCAGCTCGGTGATCACCCGGATCCCGCGGCGGTGCGCCTCGTCGAGGAAGAACTTGAAGTCCTCCAGGGTGCCTATGTCGGGGTGGACGTCGGTGTAGTCGGAGATGTCGTATCCGTCGTCCTTGCCCGGCGAGGGGCAGATGGGGAGCAGCCACAGGGCCGACACTCCCAGGTCCTGCAGGTAGTCGAGCTTCCCGGTGAGCCCGCGGAAGTCCCCGATCCCGTCCCGGTTCGAGTCCATGAACGAGCGGACGCGCAGCTCGTAGACGACGGCGTCCTTGTACCAGAGCGGATCGTCTGCGAGCCCCCGCTGCGGCGCGGTCATCGCCCGCCGCCTCATGGACCCGCCTCCTGTTCCAAGACCATCCCGTCCCTCTCGAATCGGACAGGATAGAGTAGCGATACGCAGACGCGCACGCCGCTTTTCATCGAATGTTCGCGCTCGCTCTTTCCGGGGGCCGCCCGTCCGCCCGGCCGCTCGCTTACCGCTCACGCGCCTCCGAGGAAGGCCTCCAGCTCCTCGCGCCCCTCGTGCGCGTCCCGTTCCCCCAGCGCGACCAGCTCCCTCGCGTACTCCCCGTCGAACAGCAGATAGCTGAGCAGGTCCGACGGGTCTCCCGATGCCACCGCGTTCTCTCCGACTCGCCGCATGAGGTACCCGGCGGGCCCGGAGAGCCTGGCCCGCACCCCCGGCCTGGAGAGGACTTCCGCCGCGAGCTTGCCCAGGTCCTGGCTGGGCCGGATGAACAGGTCACGCACCGGCCGCAGCGAGCCGCCCGCCGCCACCAGCGCCAGCGCGACCTCCTGGTCCTGCAGGATGACCGGCGTCAGGGCGTGCAGCGCCGCGTTCACCCGGCGCAGGTTGGCCAGGTCGTTCTCGATACGGTCGAGCAGCAGCGCGTCGAGCAGCTTGCCGAACAGGTACAGGGGCGAGGAGAGCGATTCCTGCTGGGCAGCCTCCTGCCGCCGCGAGGCGCGCGCGAGCAGGGTGCGCGGGTGGGCCCGCAGGCCGATCACCAGCACCCGCTCGCAGCCCATCCGGATGGCCGGGGAGATGGGGGTGTTCTGCCTCACGCTGCCGTCGACGAAGAGCCGCCCGCCCACCCGGACGGTGGGAAAGATGATGGGGATGGCCGCGCTGGCGAGCGCGTGCTGCGGCTTGAGGCGCGCGGAGACGTACTCGACCGAGGCGTCGGTCGAGTACAGCGTCTGGTCGACGCAGCTCTCCACGAAGATGACGGTGTGCCCGGTCTCCACGTCGGTGGCGGAGAGGGTGACGGCGCGCACGCCGCCGTCCGCCACGTTCTGGTGCAGCTCCCGCCAGGGGATGAACTCGCGCACCAGCGCCGCCAGCGGGCGCGCGTCGAGGAGCGAGCCGACGCCGTCCGGGCCCACCTTCCCGAGGAGCCACCGCGCGATCGCGGCCAGGTCGCCCCAGCCGAGCTGGAAGACGTCCTCCAGCCGCAGCGACTCCCAGCGCTCGGCGAGGAGGCGCACCCCCAGGTCGGGCAGCCTGGACCGGGCCGCCAGCGCGCAGGCGTTGATGGCGCCGACGCTGGTGCCGCAGAAGATCTGCGGAACGGCGGAGCGGCCGCGGCGCAGGGCGAGCTTGCCGAGCGCGTACCGCAGGACGCCCGCCTCGTAGGCGCCGCGGGCGCCGCCCCCCGAGAGGACGAGGGCGAGCGGCTGTTCCCCGTCCTCGGGCATTCCCCGCTACAGGTTCAGCTGCAGGCCCGCGCCGACCGAGATCGTCTGCTGGCTGAAGAAGTCCGGCGCGCCGCTGCCGCCGCCCAGCGGGAAGTCCGCGGCCAGCTCGAGGTAGAGCTTGGCAAACGGCGGGCCGAACAGGGTGCCGATGGCAGCCCGCATGTTGGCGATGAACGGAGACGGCTCCAGGTGCAGCGGGAACGCCGCGCGCAAGTAGAACGGCAAGAGCGGCGGCTCGAGCGTCGCTCCCAGGCTGAAGGTGGTGCCCAGGCGCCCGCTCTGGTTGGCCGGCGGATTCGTCTGGAACGACTCGGACAGCTCGCCATCGAGGGAGAGGAAGGGGAGCACGTAGAAGCCGAGCATGCCGACGATCGACGGGCGCCACTGGTCCGTCAGCCAGGTCGTCGACGACACGCTCGCGGGCGGGTTGTTGATGTGGTTCAGCACCATCGTCTCGGCGCCCAGGCGGACCTTGAACTGCGCATGCGCGGGCGCTGCAGCGAGCGCCGCGATCGCGAAAGCGGCACCGAAGGTGGGGAACTTCAGCACGGTGTCCTCCTCGCCCCGGAAGGGCTTAGTCCTGCGAGGGACCGGGGGAACGGGCCCTCCGGCCACGGAACGTAGCCATGAACCGGGGAGCGCTCCAAGAAAAGGGCAGCGACCTCAGGCGGACAGGTCGAGCATCCGACGGACAGGCGCGAGGGCGCGCAGCCGCAGCTCCTCCGGAAGCGTGATCTCCGGGGCGCGGTCGCGCATGCACAGGTAGACCTTCTCCAGCGAGTTGAGCCGCATGTAGGGGCAGATCGCACAGTTGCAGCCCGAGCTGGGCGGCGCGGGGATCAGCTCGGCGTCGGGCCGCGCCTTCTGCATCAGGTGCAGGATGCCCACCTCGGTGGCGACGATGAAGCTCTTCGCGGGGCTCGTCTTCACGTGCTCGAGCAGCCCGCGCGTGGATCCGACGTAGTCGGCCATCGCCAGCACGGACTCTTCGCATTCGGGGTGCGCGATGAGCTTCGCCTCGGGATGGCGCACCTTCAGCTTGGTCAGCTGCCGCTCGGTGAACTGCTCGTGCACGATGCAGAAGCCCGGCCAGAGCACCAGGTCGCGGCCGGTCTTCTTGCGCACCCAGGCGCCCAGGTGCCGGTCCGGCGCGAAGACGATCGGCGTTTCGGCGGGGAAGCTGCGCACCACCTTCTCCGCGTTGGAAGAGGTGCAGATCACGTCCGAGAGCGCTTTCACGCCGGCGGAGCAGTTGATGTAGCTGACCACCTTGTGGCCGGGATACTGCTCGAGCCAGCGGGCGAACTCCTCCGGCGGGCAGCGGTCGGACAAGGAACAGCCGGCGTCCAGATCGGGGAGCAGCACCTGCTTGTCGGGGTTCAGGATCTTGGCCGTCTCGGCCATGAAGTGAACGCCGCAGAAGACGATCACCTTGGCCTTGGTGGCGGCCGCCTGCTGCGAGAGCTGCAGCGAGTCGCCCACGAAATCCGCGATGTCCTGGATCTCCGCGTCCTGGTAGTAGTGGGCGAGGATCACCGCGTCCAGCTCCTTGCGCAGGCGCTCGATCCCGCGCAGGAGCGCCTCGCCCTGCGGCACGGGCCCTTTCGGCGGGGCCGGCTGGCTGGAGAGAGGCAACGTCATGGCGCTCCTTTGGATGCCCGGCTACCCCTGGAGTTCTAACCGCGTCCCCCTTGTTCCTCCACCAGCCGGCCGAGCCGCTGCACGATCGCCCTTCCCTGGTCGTCGACCTGGGTGAAGCGGTAGTCGCTCCGGCCGGCGGTCAGCTCGTCGACGCGCGAGAGGTCCAGGTCCTCGCGGAACGTCGCCGCGGTGACCGCCCGTCCCTCCACCACCACGCCGACGGGGGCCCGCGCCTCCAGCCGCGACAAGAGAGCCTTCTTCACCGGCCGCCCCAGGTCCTTGGGGACGCGCACGACCAGCACTCCGCGTGCTTCCTCGCGGGCGGAGGCGGCGAGCTCGTCGACCGGCGCGAGGGTCTCCGCGTGGGCGCGCTGGAGGTCCTGCAGCCGCTTTCGCAGCTTGGGCGGAAGCGGCTCGGGCGCCCGGCTCAGCCCAAGGACGAGCTCCTGCCGGAGCGACTCGCGGGCCTTGGAGCGCAGGGTGCTCCCCGCTTCGTCGAGAGCTTCCAACAGGAGCCGTCCGAAGGAAGACAGCGCATGTCCGCGGCCGGGGCTGTCCGCGGCGCGCGCGTCCTCGTCCGCCTCCGGCCAGGGTGGCTCGCCCTTGCGCAGGAACTTCACCGCCGACAAGAGTCCGTCGAGGTCCGCGTGCGCGACGATCGCATCCACCGGACCGGCCCGCTCCACCACGTCGGGGGTCACCAGCTCGGGGCAGGCGTGCGCATCGCGGTTGGGGACCAGGCGGAAGCGCGGATCGCCGCGGACCCGCGCCCACCCGACGGGATGCTCGTGGTGATCGATCCAGACCGCGAGTCGATCCCCCAGGGCGTCGAGGAACGGCACGGTCACCTTCTCGAAGTTATCCCCTCCGGCGAAGGCCACGTCGAGCACCGCCACGCGGCCGTCGGGCGGCGCGGGCAGGCTGCCAGGCTGCTCGACGAACACCACGCGCACGGCAGGGTAGAATACGCGCCATGCAGAACCTGCGCGACAAGTTGCTCAAGGCGGGCCTGGTCAGCGAGAAGCAAGCCAAGGAAGCGGATCGCAAGGCCGCAAAGCCGCAGGGCACGGTGCAGCAGAAGCAGCAGTCGCTCTCCGAGGAGGAGCGGCAGCGGCGCGAGGCGTTCGCGCTGCGCGAGGCGGAGCTGGCGGAGGAGCGCCGCAAGGAAGCGGCGAAGAAGGCGGAGGCGCGGCAGCAGTCGGAGCGCGCGCTGCGGCTGCGGCAGCTGGTGGACAAGAACCGGGTGCGGGAGCCGCCCGGCGAGGTGAACTTCCACTTCGTCAAGCGCAGCGGAAAGGTCGGCCGGGTGGCCGTGTCGCCGGAGACCGCGAGGCTCTTGGAGAGCGGCGCCGCGGCCGTGGTGGAGGATCCCGGGAACCCCGAGCACGCGGTGGTCCCCGGAGACGCGGCGAAGCGGATCTACGAAGTGGACAAGCAGGCGGTGCGGTTCTGGTTCGGTCCGGAGAAGCCGATCGGTTTCGAGCTAGATTGATCTGTCAGCCAGCTGCACTGAATTTGGCTGGCGGCTGGCGGCTATTGCTTCCGGGAACGGGAGTAGCGAACGACCGCGAGCGTCATTGCGACCACGGCGCAGCCGATGGCGATGCTCCAGGCGATGCGCGGGGGCAGCTTCGCCGTCTGGGCGAGGCCGCCGAACAGCAAGGTCATCAGGACCAGAAAGTTGATCAGGACGCTCACGTTCCGCTCATGCCTGGCTGAAGGCGTCGCCGCGGCGCTCGATCTCCAACACCGCCGGGTGAGGAGAGCCCTCGCGCGTCGTTTCGATCAGCTGCGCGTGACGCCGCATCACCGCCGTGCGCACCACCTTCTGGGTCGGGGTCAGCTCGCCGGTCTCCAGCGAGGGAGGGGACGCCAGCAATGCCACGCGCCGCACCCGTTCGTAGGGGACGGGCGCGAGCGCGTTTGCCGCCTGCAGGACCTCGGTCAACGCGCGCCGCAGCTCCGGGACGAAGGGCAGCTCGCCGGGTTCCGGCGCGAGCCCGCTCGCCTCGGCCCACGACCTGACCGCAGCGACCGACAGCCAGCAGAGCGCGGTGGTGAAGGGTTGTCCGTCGCCGAGGGCCACCGCCTGCTCGAGCAGCGGGGTGGACGCGAGCAGCCGGGCCTCGACCACCGCGGAGGAGACCTTCTCGCCGTTCTCCAGCTTGAACACGCCGTCCACCCGGCCGCGCACGCGCAGGCCGTGCTCGGTCCATTCGCCCAGGTCTCCGCTGCGCAGCCAGCCGTCGCGGAGCACGCGGGCGGTCTCCTCGGGAGCATTGCGGTATCCGCGCATCACCTGCGGCCCGCGGACCAGGACCTCGCCCTGCGGCGGATCGGCCTGCTCCACGCGCTCGAGCCGGACTGCGGTACCCGGCAGCGGCCATCCCGCCACGCCGGACTCGCGCGGCTCCCCGGGGCGGGTCAGGGTCGCGCACGGCGAGGTCTCGGTGAGCCCCCAGCCCTCGTGCACCGGCACCACGGCTTCCTCGAAGAAGCGGTAGGCGGGCGCCGGGAGCGGCGCGGCGGCGGTGAACACCAGGCGGAGGCCGGGGTGCAAGAACCCCTTCCGCGCCTCCGCGTCGGCTCGCGCCCGCGCGATCAGGGCCTGGTAGACGCGCGGCACGCTGAAATAGACGGTCGGTTTCACCTCGCGGAAGTTGGCGAGCAGCTTGTCCAGGTCGCGGCCGCGGCTGTCGTCGATCACCAGGAGCGCCCCGGTCCACAGGGCCATGAGGCGCTCGAAGAGCCCTCCGAAGCAGTGGTGCCAGGGCAGGTACGAGAGGAAGACGTCGCGCGAGGAGACGTCCCACACCTGGGCGATGGCGGCCTGCTGGGAGAGCGCGTTCCCATGGGTCAGCTCCACCCCCTTGGGCCGGCCGGTGGTGCCGCTGGTGTAGAGCAGGAAGGCAGGGTCCTCGGGCCGCACCGAGGCGCAGGCTTCCTCGACCGCCGCGAGGCGCCGCTCGCGCTCCTCCTCGGGAAGCTGCCGCACCTCGTCCAGGACCCTCACCGCGTTGAGGGCGCCGGGCAGGGCCTGCTCGTCGAGGACCACGAGCTGCTCCAGCGACGCAGCCCGGGAGAGCTTGTGCTGCTGCACGGCGGTCCCGCAGAGCGCGATCTTGGCTCCGCAGTCGCGCGCGCAATGCGCGAGCAGATCCGGCGAGTACTCCGAGTAGACCGGCGCGCTCACCGCGCCCAGGGAGAGCAGGGCCAGCTCCGCTACCAGGACCGCCACGCCGTTCGGCGCGCAGATGAGGACCGTGTCCCCGCGGCGGACACCCAGCTCCGCGAGCGCGGCGGCCGAGACCCGGCAGAAGTAGTCGAGCTGGCGGAACGACAGCTCCTGCCATCGTCCGCTGCGGGTGCGGAAGCGCACCGCGTCCTTGTCGCCGAACCGCTCGGCGCGCGAACGGACCAGCGCCCCGATGCTGCGCTCCGGGAAGGGCGGCAGGGGTTCTGCCTCGACCACTTCGCCGGGCCGGATCGTTCCTGTCATCGGACGGCCATCTTAACGTCACCAGCGTGGTACCTTCGACAACGCAGTGGCGTGTTACTTCTTCGCGGCCGCCTGCTTCTCGCGGAATTCCTTGATCATCTGCTCCTGCGTCGCGCGCGGCACCGGCTGGTACTTGGCGAATTCCATGGAGAACTCGCCCTTGCCCTGCGTGGCCGAGCGGAGGTCCGTCGAGTACCCGAACATCTCGCTCAAGGGTACGTGGGCCGTGGCCACCATGTAGCTCTCCACCGTCTCGGTGGACTGGATCACGCCGCGGCGCTGGTTGAGCTGGCCGACCACCGCGCCCTGGAACTCCTCCGGCGCCTGCACCTCGACGTTCATGATCGGCTCGAGGATGACCGGCTTGGCCTTCTCGTAACCCTCGCGGAAGGCCATCAGCCCGGCGGTCTTGAAGGCCTGCTCGCTGGAGTCGACCGCGTGGGCGAGGCCGTCGTTCACCACGTACCGGACGCCGACCACCGGGAAGCCGATCAGGGACCCCTTCTTGACCGCCTCCAGGAAGCCCTTCTCCACGGCGGGGATGAACTCCCGCGGAATGGCGCCGCCCACCACGTCGTCGACGAACTCCTGCGCCTCGACGGAGTCGGGCGGCAGGGGCTCCAGGTAGCCGGCCACCCGGGCGAACTGGCCTGAGCCGCCGGTCTGCTTCTTGTGGGTGTAGGCGAACTCGCCCCGCTGCTGGATGGTCTCCCGGAACGCGACCTGCGGCTGGCCGACGGTCACCTCGCAGCCGTACTCGCGCTTGATCCGCTCCATGTAGATCTCGAGGTGCAGCTCGCCCATGCCGGAGGCGATGGTCTGTCCGGATTCCTCGTCGCGGTGGACGCGGAAGGTCGGGTCCTCGCGGGTGAAGCGGTTCAGCGCCTTGGAGAAGTTGGCGGCGGCCGACTTCTCCTTGGGAGCGATGGCCAGCGAGATCACCGCGTCCGGCACGTGCATCGAGGTCATCGTGTACTTCACCGTGCCGTCGGTGAACGTGTCGCCCGAGGCGCAGTCGATGCCGAACATCGCCACGATGTCGCCCGCCTCGCACCGATCGATGTCGTGCATCTCGTCGGCGTGCATGCGGACCAGGCGGGGCACCTTGACCCTCTTGCCGTCGCGGTTGTTGACGATGAAGTCGCCCTTGGCGAGCTTGCCCTGGTAGACCCGCAGGTAGGTGAGCTGTCCGTAGCGCCCGTCTTCCAGCTTGAAGGCCAGCCCCACGAACGGCTTGTCCGGGCGCGACTCGAGGACGACCTTCTCCTCGTCCTTGCTCTGGTCGTGCGCCTCGTTGGTCACTTCCTTGGGGTTCGGCAGGTAGTAGACCACGCCGTCCAGGAGGTGCTGCACGCCCTTGTTCTTGTAGGCGGACCCGACGAACACCGGGGTGAGCTTGAGCTGGAGGGTGCCGGCGCGCACGGCCCGGCGGATGTCCTCCACCGCGGGCTCCTTGTCCTCGAGGTAGAGCTCGGTGAGCTTCTCGTCGAAGTCCGCGACCGCCGCGATCAGGTCGTGCCGCAGGGACTTGGCCTGCTCGAGCAGGTCGGCCGGGATCTCCTCGGTGCGGACCTTCTCGCCGTTCTCGCCGTCGTAGTAATGGGCCTTCATGGTGACCAGGTCCACCACGCCCTGGAACTTGTCCTCGGCGCCGATGGGCAGCTCCATCAGCACCGCGTTGTGGTTCAGCTTCTCGCGCAGCTGGTGGGTGACGCGGAAGGCGTTGGCGCCGGCCCGGTCCATCTTGTTGATGAAGGCGAGCCGCGGGACCTTGTAGCGCCGCATCTGGCGGTCCACCGTGATCGACTGCGACTGCACCCCGGAGACCGAGCAGAGCACCAGGATCGCGCCGTCGAGGACGCGCAGCGCGCGCTCCACCTCGATGGTGAAGTCGACGTGTCCGGGGGTGTCGATGATGTTGATGTTGTGGGTCTCGCGCGCGGCGTCGGTGGGATCCCACTCGCAGTACGTGGCGGCGGACTGGATGGTGATGCCCTTCTCCCGCTCCAGCTCCATCGAGTCCATCTTGGCGCCGACCCCGTCTTTGCCGCGGACCTCGTGAATCGCGTGGATGCGCCCCGTATAATAGAGGACGCGCTCGGTCAGCGTGGTTTTGCCGCTGTCGATATGCGCGGAGATGCCGATAT
>DATFTN010000018.1:0-2105 GCA_035261845.1 Myxococcales bacterium
GAGCTGCTCGCGCACGGCGATGGGCACCTGCTTGTGCGAGAGGCCGATGCAGAGGAGGACCGGCACCGTTCAGCCTCTCCCCGGCGCCAACAGCGCTGCCGCGGCGGCGGGCGCGTGCTGCGGCGCCGCCAGCAGGCCCGCGTACGTCCCGATCAGCAGCAAGAAGCCCGCGACCACGAGCAGCGCCAGCCGGCGTCCGCGCCAGCCGGCCACCAGCCTGGCCTGGATGAGGCCGGCGAGCAGCGCCCAGGCGAGCACCGCGAATCCCTGCTTGGGGGCGATGGGGAACGCCGAGCCGCTCGCCTCGTGCGAGACGAGCGATCCGGTGGCGATGGCGACCGAGAGGAAGACGAATCCCCACACCGAGAGGTGCCATCCCACCCGGTCGATCAGCTCGAGCGACGGCAGGCGCGCGAATAGCCTGCCGGGGTGCTTCGACTTGAGCTGCTTCTCACTGGCCAGGTAGAGCAGCGAGAGCGCGAAGGCGAGCGCCAGCGCGGCGGTGCCGGCGGCGGCGGAGAAGACGTGCACCGCCAGCGCGAAGGAGTGGGTGAGCTCGGGCGCGATGGCGCGCGTGCCGCTGTGGACCAGGTGCGCGGGGACCATCACCGCCACGGTCACCGGCGCGACGAAGGCGCCCGCGACCGGCAGCCGGTAGCGGAGGTCGAGCGCCAGGTACCCGGCGACGGTGGCCGCGGCCAGCAGGCTGAAGAGCTGCCCCCCCTTCCACGCGTCCGAGCCGAAGCCCGCGCGGGCCAGGCCCTCGCCGTGGGAGAGCGAGGCGGCCGCCGCGAAGGAGGTCAGGTGCAGGAGAAGACCGGCGAACAGCAGCGCCCGGCCGGCGGACACCAGCCGCTCGCGGGGCCTCACCAGCCAGCTCAGGTAGGCGGCCGCCGCCGCCGCGTAGGCGACGAGCGCGATGTGCACCAGGATGGTCGCCATGGCTACTGCAGGTTGTCCAACAGGAACTGCGCCAGCAAGTCCTGCTCGCCTTCCTTTTCTCCTTGCTGGGTTTTCGTCCCTCCGGCGGCCTTCTTGTCGCCGGGGGGCTGTGAGACGCCGGCCGCGCGGCGGAGGGCGTTGGCATCGGCGAGGAATCCCTGCTGCACCTGGTAGGCGGAGTCGCCCAGGATGACGGATTCGCGGTAGTGCTCGGCACCCATCTGCTTGAGCGCGGCGAGCGTCTTCACCTTCTGGAGGAGCCCTTTCACGTCCTCGCCGGCCTCCATCTTGAGGAAACGCACGGCGCCGGTGAGCTGGAACGACTTGTTCTCGCGCAGGAGGATGAGGACGTGCCCCTTGACCTCCACGCGGCCCTTCTCGGACCACTTGTCGAGGACGCTCTGCGGCACGAAGAGGTAGTCAGCCATCGCGCAACGCTCCGCGCCCACCGGCATCCATGGCGGAGGTCTCCTTCGAGGAATACCAGCGAGGGGGGCCCGCGGCAATCGTCTTCCCCGGGCGGGCGGCCGCTCGGAACCGGTTGCGCGGAGGGGGGCGGTCGTGCACATTCGGCCTTCGGCCGCTGACAAGGAGCGTGGAACCCATGGCGAGCACGGATGTCCTCACCATCACGGACGACAACTTCCAGGCGGAGGTCCTCGGCTCGGAGACGCCGGTCCTGGTCGATTTCTGGGCCGCCTGGTGCGGTCCCTGCCGCGCCATCGCGCCCGCGGTCGAGGAGCTGGCCCGGCAATACAAGGGCAAGCTCAAGGTCGGGAAGCTGGACGTCGAGGCACAGGAGAGCGTCCCGCTGAAATACCAGATCACGTCCATCCCAACTCTCATCGTCTTCAAGAACGGCCAGGTGGTGGACCGGCTCGGCATGGCGGACAAGCTGAAGCTGGCCGAGATGGTCAAAAAGGCCATCTGACGCGCGCCCGCTTGGTCAGAACATGAACCTGCGCAGCGACACGTTCAGCAGGATCCCCACGCCGAGCAGGTCGGCGAGCACGCTCGACCCCCCGTAGCTGAAGAATGGGAGCGGCACGCCGACCACCGGCAGGATGCCGCTCACCATGCCGATGTTGATGAAGGCGTGCCAGAAGAACAGCGCGGCGATGCCGATGGCGAGGAAGCTGCCGAACTTGTCGCGCGCGTTCGCC
>DATFTN010000019.1:0-3326 GCA_035261845.1 Myxococcales bacterium
GTCTGGGCAGGAAGGCTCATCCGGTCGCCTGGGAAGTAGGGACGGATGGCCTCCTCCACGTCGGAACTCGCTTTGCGGAGCTGCTCGGGCGAGAGCTGTCGCACGACGGCCCGGAGCATCTCGGACAGCTCGACGCGGAGCGGCCAGAAGTCCTTCCGTCCGATGGGGGCCTCGATGTGGAAGGCGAGGACGCGCTCGGAGACCCCAGCCGCGCCAGCCTGCGCGACCAGCCTGGCCAGCTTGCCCGGCTCCGCGTAGCGCAACGCGCCGGGAGCATCCGGCGCCGTGGGCGGGAGTTGCACGTAGCGCGCCACGACCTGCAGCGGCACCTGGAAGAATGGGTTCGATTCGCTCCCGTGCCACACCGCCAGGGCCAGGCGCCCACCCGGCACGAGCACCCGGAGCATCTCGCGCAGCGAGGCGATCGGGTCGGCGAAGAACATGACGCCCAGCCTGCAGACGATCGCGTCGAAGCGGCCGGTTCGAAACGGGAGCGCGCCGGCCGCGCATCGGGCGAAGGTGACGTTGCGCAAGCTCCGCCGGCCCGCCTCTCGCTTCGCCACGGCGACCATGTCCGCCACCGGGTCCGTGCAGGTGACCGAGGTCGAGGGCCCGCACACCTCGGCGATCCGGAGCGACGGCTCCCCGGTGCCTGCCGCGACATCCAGCACGGACATTTCCGGCCCCAGGGCGGCGTCCTCGATCAAGGCGTCCGAGAGGGGCTCGAACATCGCCCGGATCACCGAGGCGTACTTGTCCCAGTAGGGGGCGGATTCGCTCCATGCCCGCAGGGTGACGATCTCTTGTTCCTTTGGATTGCTCATGCGCGGGCAGGGATTATGATCGGGAGACCCCAGATGCAACGCCGAGCGGACCATCCCATCACCATCGTGCCCAATCCCAACCGCGTCCGGGTCCTGTTCGACGGACGCGTGGTCGCCGACACCACCCGGGCGCTCACCTTGAAAGAGACGGGCCTTCCCCCCGTGCAGTACATCCCGCGCGAGGACGCGGACATGTCGCTCCTGGAGCGGACCACCCACAAGACCCACTGCCCGTACAAGAGCGACGCCTCCTACTACACGATCCGGACGGGTGGCAGCGCGGCCGAGAACGCAGTCTGGTCCTACGAGGATCCGTATCCGGACGTCGCCGCGATCAAGGGGCACCTCGCGTTCTACCCGAATCGGGTCGACCGCATCGAGGAGCTGCCGCGCGGCTGAAGGGGCTCCGGCTGATCGCCGACCGGCCGCGGGTGCACGATCAGTTTGAGGCCGCGCGTGCGCCCCGCTTGTGCAATCACCGGCGCGGGGGGAGAGGTCCGGTCCGCGGCCCTGTACAGCTGGTACATGTCAGGTCTGGGGGTATCTTCCCCCGTTCGGGGCGTTCTCGGATGTCATTCCGACCGTCGACGGCCGACGTAAAGCCCCCTCGCGCAAGCGATCGAAATCGCTTCGGCTTTTTTCAGCCCCCCAAAGAAAAACCTCAATCTGGGCGTGCACCCCCGGCGACGAGTGTCGGAGGGCCCTGCTAGCATCATCACGTGAACCGGACACCGCCGGATGGCGCCCTGCGCGTCGAGGGAGCTGCGTTCATCCGTTCGCCACCGCAGATGTGCGCGCACGGTGGACCGCAGATGTGCGCGCGCGGCGGACCGCAGATGTGCGCGCGCGACGGACCGCAGATGTGCGCGCGGGGCAGGTCGCAGGGGATGCGTCCGTGATGAACCGGCGCCAGGGCCGTTTCTTCGCGCTCGTCGCGGCGCAGGCAGCGCACTCGGTCGAGGAGTACGCAGGGCGGCTCTACGACGTCTTCCCGCCCGCCGCCTTCGTGAGCGGCCTCCTCTCCTCAGACCGGCGGCGCGGCTTCATCGTCTTCAATGTCGCGCTCGTCGCCTTCGGCGTCTTCTGCCTCCTCGGACCGGTGCGGCGGTCGTGGCCGTCCGCGGTTGCGCTGGCGTGGATCTGGGTCTGCATCGAGCTGGTGAACGGAGTCGGCCATCCGCTGTGGTCGCTCTACCAGCGTGGCTACACGCCCGGTCTGGCCACGGCGCCGCTGCTCCTCGTTCTTGCAGTGCTCCTAGCGCGGGACCTGCGCGCACCAGAAGGCCAACCCTACGCGGGCTAGAAGATGGCGGCGATGCAACGATACGCGGCGTTCCTCCGGGCGGTCAGTCCCATGAACGCGAAAATGCCGGAGCTGAAGAAGTGCTTCGAGGCGGCCGGCTTTACCGACGTGAAGACGCTCCTTTCCAGCGGCAACGTCGTCTTCAGCGCGCGCGCATCGTCCGAGGCGTCAGTCGAGCGCAAGGCCGAGGCCGCGATGAAGAAGCACCTCGGCCAACCGTTCCTCACCATCGTGCGCTCGGTGGACGCGCTGCGCAGGATCCTCGACTCCGACCCGTATGCACCGTTCCGGCTGTCGCCCGACGCGAAGCGGGTCGTCACGTTCCTGCGCGGCACGCCCCGGGCGAAGCTCGAGCTGCCCATCGAGCGCGATGGCGCGCGCATCCTGTGCATGAAGGGCAGCGAGGTCTTCAGCGCCTACGTCCCGGGTCCCCGAGGACCGGTCTTCATGACGCTCATCGAGAAGGCGTTCGGCAAGGAGGTCACGACACGGACCTGGGAGACCGTGAAGAAGGCGGCGGCGTGACGGCGGAGCTTGCTGCGACCGGGCGGCCGAGTTCGTGCGCGAAGAAATGCACCACATACGGGAGGGCAAGCACGGGGCCCGGTCGCCCAAGCAGGCGATCGCAATCGGCCTGTCGAAGGCCAGGCGCGCCGGTGTCAAGCTGGGAGCGCCGGGGCGAGGGAAGGCTTCGGCGGCGACCAGGCGCAAGGCAGCGCGGGACGTCGCACGCGGGCGCAGCCGGCGGCGGCCGTCCCCGAGGCGGTCGCGGGCGGTGAGAGGTGCATTGCGGCGCGAGCCTCGCTCCTCGGCTTCGCGTTCGGCGCTTGCTGCGCAGGCGCACCGCGCCGCCATGCGCCGCGGCCGGCGGGCGCGCAGCGCCGCGGCGAAGAAGGCGGTCCGGACCAAGGGCCCGGCCAGGCGCCGCGCGGCAGCCCGCAAGGCAGCGCGGACGCGCAAGGCACGGTAGCCCGGCGCCGCCAGGCGCCTCGGCCCGTCGATTCTCGCCGCGCACGATTGCCTCTGGACCAAACCTGGGGTCGTCCCGGGATTCTCACCATCAATCACTTCTCGTCCTGCGCGAGACGGCCTGGTTCCGAAGAGCATCGACGCGCGTTCCGCGTCGGAGGACGAAACGACCGTGGGTCTCCCTTGCTTTTCAGGGGGAGTTTGTCGAAGGCAGCGGCTGTGACGCTGCT
>DATFTN010000020.1:0-22544 GCA_035261845.1 Myxococcales bacterium
AGTGCTGGAGCCCACAGGAGCATGGAGAGGAAGGAGAGAATCGAACGCACCATGACGACCTCCTTGTGGAGGAAGTCTCGGCACGACGGCGTGCGGTGTGAATCGGAGCCGGGCGTTAGCCGGCCAGGTCGGCGAGCGTCAGCAGCAGCGCGGCGGCCCAGGTTGCGAGCAACATGGCCCTGGCGAACTTGGGGCGCACCGGTGCGACCGGCGGCGCGTCCCGCAGCAGCCGCGAGAGGCCCAGGAAGGAAACGCCGAACGAGGCGAGGAAAACCCCCACGCCGGTGCTGGAGAAGTGGGCCCGCCCGGCGAACAGGCGCGCAGGCAGGTCCAAGGTCAGGTAGGCGGCTATGGCGTAAACGAGCGGAAGCCCGAGCATCACCAGGAGATCCGCCAGGGTGCCGACCAGGTCGACCACCGCGGCGCTGGTCTTGCGGGCGATCGCGACCGCCAGGCGAACCACCTCGAGGCGGAACGTGCGCCGCTGCGCCGCGCGCGAGGAGGCGAGCAGGGACCCGGACGGCCGGAGCATGGCAGAAGGATACCATCCGGACCCAAGGAAAAATCCCGAGAGGTTCCCGTTCATTGACGGCCCGAATGGCGCCGTGCTATCAGGCCCTGCCATTTTTTCAGGGCGGCCGTCGAGTTGCCTCCGAAGCGACCTAGCGAGCAGGGAGAAGAGGACGCCGCCGCATCGTACCGGCGCGCGGGGCCGTACCTCGACGCGAGCTGGCAACTGATCGGGTCGGTGGCGCTGTGGACGGTGGTGGGCTGGTTCGCGGATTCCAAGTTGCGGACCACGCCGTGGCTCTTGGTGTCGGGCTCGGTGATCGGGATCGGCTTGGGGTTCTACCTGTTCTTCAAGACCGTACTGGCGATCGGAAGGAAGAAGTGACCGCGGCCGCAGCCCCCGCACCGACCCGCCCGGCCCTCTTGCCCTACGCGCTCGTCTCCGCGGCGCTGTGCGGCCTGGTGCTCGCGGCCGCAGCGCACGCCTCGGAGGCGCGCTCCGCTCTCTTCGGCGCCGCGGCGGCGACCGCGGCGGCGGCCTGCGCGCTACCGGCCCTGGCACTGGGCGCGTCCCGGGGGACCAACGGAGTCCTGGCCGGATTCGTGGCGGGGTTCTTCGCGCGGATGGTGGCCGTGGCGGCGGGACTGATCCTTTCCGGCCCCCGCGGAAACGCCGCCGTCGCATTCGCCGGGTACTTCTTCCTCCTCTACGCGCTCACGCAGGCGGTGGAAGTCGCCTTCGTGTGGGGCTCGTCGCGCACGCGGCGGGCCGGAGCCTGAAGCGATGCCCATCGCCCTTGCCCTCGCCGTCCTCCTCGCGCAAGCCGCTCACCCAGCCGAGCCCCCGCGGAGTGAGGTGCAAGAGCAGAAGCCCCGGCCGGTGGAAGGCGGCGAGAAGCCCCGCGCCACCCAGCACGGAGTCAGCCTCGGTAACGCGGAAGCCGGGCCTTCGGCGCGAGCCCACGGGGAGGAAGGGAAGCCGGGCGAGGCGCACGGGGAGGGAGGCGGAGTCTCCGAGGACATCTTCCAACACGTGGCCGACGAGGTGTGGGTGCCGCTCGGCTTCTGGATCGGCGCGCACTACGTCGATCTCTCGATCACCAAGCACGTCATCAACATGTGGATCGCCGCGGGGATCCTGCTGCTCGTGCTGGCGGCGGGAGTGAGGCGGCGGGCCCTGATCCCCAAGGGGGGCTACAACCTGCTCGAGACGTTCGTGATGTTCGTCCGCGACGAGATCGCGGAGAAGAACATCGGGGACCACGCAGCCCAGTACACGCCCTACCTGTGCAGCGCGTTCTTCTTCATCCTGTTCATGAACCTGACGGGGCTGCTCCCCATCCCGGCCATCGCCGGGAAGTTCCCCGGCATCTCGACGGCGACCGGCAACCTGGGCATCACCATGGTGCTGGCCCTCTTCACTTTCGTCCTCACCCAGATCGCCGGGATGCGCGCGCAGGGCGCGCTCGGTTACTGGACGCACCTGGTCCCGGAGGGCGTGCCGAAGTGGCTGTTCCCCATCATGGTCCCGGTGGAGATCCTCGGGCTCTTCACCAAGCCCTTCGCGCTCACCGTCCGCCTCTTCGCCAACATGGTGGCGGGGCACATCGTCATCTTCTTCTTGATCGCGCTGACCGTCCTCATCTCGCCGTTCATCGCGCCGGTCTCGGTCGCGTTCGCACTGGGCATCTACTTGCTGGAGATTTTCGTCGCCCTCGTTCAAGCCTACGTTTTCACTATGCTTTCCGCCGTGTTCATCGGGATGACCCAGCACGCTCACTAAAGGGTTCTCGCAGCACGCGGACTGGGCCACAGGCGGCCTCGGGCCCATACCCCGCGACAATCCGCCTCTCCCGGCCGCCCGGGCAACGAGGCATCGAAAGAAGCAGGAGGAGGTCACGTGAACCAATTCTCACTCGGGTACCTGGCTGCAGGGCTCGGCGTCGGGCTCGCGCTGCTCGGCGCCGGATACGGCATCGGCAAGGTGGGGGCCGCGGCGATGGAAGGGACCGCGCGCCAGCCGTCGGCGGGTGGAGACATCCGCACCTCGATGATCATCGCGGCGGCGCTGATCGAGGGCGTGACGCTCTTCGCCGAGGTGGTCTGCATCCTCCTGGCCGGCAAGTAGCGGACGTAGCTGAAGGGCCGGGAGCTTTCGAGTAAGCTCCCGGCCCCGTCGGAGGTCGATGCATGCTGGTCGCCGCAGGTCTCACCGACATCAACGTGGCGCTGGTCGTCTGGACCACGGTCACGTTCGCGCTCCTCATCGTCGTCCTGGGCAAGTTCGCCTGGGGGCCCATCCTCCAGATGATCGAGACGCGGGAGAAGACCATCGCCGACGCGCTCGAGTCTGCCAAGCGCGAGCGCGCCGAGGCGGAGAACGCGGCGGCGGAGATGCGCGCGACCCTGGAGAAGGCCAGGGCCGAGGCCGCCGAGATGGTGCGCAAGAACCAGCAGGAAGTAGCCGCCGCGAAGGCGGAGCTGATCGAGCACGCCCGCAAGGAGTCGGAGGAGCTGCTCAAGCAGGCCCGGGCGACCATCGAGGAGGAGCGGCGGGCGGCGGTGGCCGACTTGCGCTCGCAAGTGGTCGACCTGGCCATCGAGGCGGCAGGCAGGCTCCTCGCCACCCAGATGGACGAGAAGAGGCAGCGCCAGCTGGTCGAGGAGTACCTGGAGAAGCTGCCCAAGGAAGCCCGGGTCTAGTCGCCGCCGATAGGGCGGCGCTACGCCTTACACAGCGCGGACGTCATGGGATGCCTTGTCGGGCGGCCGCTCAGCTTTCCTTGATCTGCTCGGCCAGGTAGTTCTGCTCGCCGACCTGCCCGATCAGCTCGGCTTGGGCCTCGAGCCAATTCACGTGGTCCTCTTCGTCGACCAGCATGTGCTCGAGGACCTCGCGGCTGCCGCTGTCGCCCCTGGCGCGGCAGAGCTCGATCCCGTCGTTGATCCGCTTCACCGCCTCGTGCTCGACGGCCAGATCGAGCTTGAGCTGCTCCGGAACCGTCTGCCCGACGTTGATCTTGCCGAGCTTCTGGAGATTCGGCACGCCCTCGAGGAAGAGGATGCGCGCGACCAGCTGGTCGGCGTGCTTCATCTCCTCCAGCGATTCCTCGCGGATCTTCTTCCACAGCCGCTGGTAGCCCCAGTTCTCGCACATCCGGGCGTGGACCCAGTACTGGTTGACCGCGGTGAGCTCGGCGGTGAGGACGTCGTTGAGCAGCGCGATGACCTGCGGGTCGCCCTTCATCGTGGCCCCCCTCGGGGACGGCAGGGACGCTCTAGTGGGAGGCGGAGGCTAGCGCGGCGGCGGCGGACCGGCAATCGGGGCCGGCGCGCAGGGGGCAGGCGGCGCAAGAGCCCTCGATGCGCGCCTCGATCGCCTCCCGGCAGGCGCCGCAGTCGGTGCCCGCGCCGCAGCAGGCGCCCACCGCGTCGACGCTGCGCGCGCCGGCGCGGACGGCGGCGTCGATCTCGCATTCGGTGACTGCCCGGCAGATGCAGAGGACCAATCGTCGCCCGCTAGCTGATATTGAGACTGATTCTCAACATCAAGGACAGGATACCAGCCCGGTCCGGCGGCTGCAAGGGGTGCCCGCCAGCGGCAGGCGGGACGCGGCATGACGAACCCATGACAATCGAGGCGCACATCCTGCGCGCATGCGAGCGCTTCTGGTCCACCCGCGAACTCCGCCCACGTACTGGGGTTTCCAGCACAGCCTGCCGATCGCGGGCAAGGCCGCTTCCCTGCCTCCGCTGGGACTGCTCAGCCTGGCTCCCCTGCTGCCTCCAGGATGGGAGCTGCGGGTGGTGGACGAGAACACCGAGCCGCTGCGCGACGAGGCCCTCCGCTGGGCGGACGTCGTGCTCCTGACCGGGATGATCATCCACGCCCCGGCGATGCGGGAGATCCTGGCCCGGGCCCGGCGGCTGCGAAAGCGCACGGTGGTGGGCGGCCCGGCCGTCAACACCGACCCTGCCCTGTTCCCGGAGGCCGACCACCTGTTCCGAGGGGAGGCCGAGGGGCGCACCGACGACCTGGTGCGAGCGCTGGAGGCTCCCGGCGAGAAGGCGCCTCGCCTGCTCTCGCCGGAGAAGGAGGAGCGCCCCTCGATGGAGATCGTGCCGCGCCCGCGGTTCGACCTCATCGACCACCGGCGCTACGCGTCGATGAGCGTGCAGTACTCGCGCGGCTGCCCCTTCCAATGCGAGTTCTGCGACATCATCGAGGTGTTCGGCCGCAAGCCCCGCACCAAGACGCCCGCGCAGGTCACCGCGGAGCTGGATGCGCTGCGCGCCACGGGGTACCGCGGCAGCGTGTTCTTCGTCGACGACAACTTCATCGGGAACCGCGTGGCGGTGGCCGGGATGCTCCCGCACGTCAAGAAGTGGCAGGAGGAGCATGGCTTCCCCTTCGAGTTCTACACGGAAGCGAGCGTCGATCTCGCCACCAAGCCCGAGCTGGTCGACTCGATGGTGGGCACCGGCTTCACGTCGGTGTTCCTGGGGATCGAGTCGCCCTCGCCCGAGTCCCTCAAGGAGACGCACAAGTTCCAGAACCTGCGGCTCGACCCTGCGGAGGCGGTGCGCCTCATCACCCGCGCCGGGCTCCAGGTCTTCGCCGGGTTCATCGTGGGGTTCGACAACGACGGACCGCAGATCTTCGAGCTGCAGCGCGACTTCATCTCCTCGGTGCCGGTGCCGGTGGCCATGATCGGCGTGCTCACCGCCCTCCCAGGCACCCAGCTGACCCGGCGCCTGGAGAAGGAGGGCCGGCTGCGCATCGTCACCACCGGCGACCAGTTCGATCGGCCGAACTTCCAGACCACCATGGACGAGCCCACGCTGCTGGCCGGGTACGCCGAGCTGCTCGCGCAGCTCTACCGGGCCGACTCGTTCTACCGGCGTTGCGAGCTGCTCATCGATACGGTGGGACGCCCCAAGGCCCCGCTGCACTGGCGGCCGGGCGGGCTCAAGGTGCTGCTCCGCACCCTGTGGACCATCGGCCTGCGCTCGCCCCGGCGGCGGCAGTTCTGGCGGCTGGTCGCGCGGACCCTGCGCCGCGCACCCCATGCTTTTCCCCGGGCGATCGAGCTCGCCATCCAGGGCGAGCACCTGATCCGCTACACGCGCGAGGACGTCCTGCCGCGGCTCGGGCGCGCGCTGCAGGCGGTCCGCGCCGAAGCGGCGGCCGGCGCCTCCGCGCTAGGCACCGGTGCGGCCGCCGCTCAGCCTTTGTAGAGCGCTTCATACTGCTCGGCCGCGCGGTCCCAGGAATGGTCGCGCGCCATCGCCCGCTGCATGGCGGCGCGCCAGGCGGGCCCGTCGGACCACAATGCGAGCGCGCGATCGACGGCTGCGAGCAGCCCGTCGAGGTCCTCGTTGTCGAAGCGGAAGCCCCATCCGTCCGGTCCTTCCCGGATGGAGTCGTTGAGCCCGCCGACCGCGTGCACCACCGGCAGCGTTCCGTAGCGCAGCGAGTAGAGCTGGTTGAGCCCGCAGGGCTCGAACCGGCTGGGCATCAGGAAGACGTCGGCGCCTCCCTCGATGCGGTGGGCAAGGGAATCGTCGAACCGGATCTGCACCGAGATGCGGTTCGGCTGGCGCTCGGCCAGGGCGCGGAACTCCTGCTCCAGCACCGAGTCGCCCATCCCGAGGAGGACGAACTGCACGTTGCGCTCCACCATCCGCGGCAGCGCCTGCGCCAGGAGGTCATATCCCTTCTGGTGCGCGAGCCGCCCGATCGCGGCGGTGAGGAGGGCGCTCTCGTCGAGGTCGAGGCCCAGCTCGCGCTGCAGGGCCGCCTTGTCGGCCGCCTTTCCGGAGAGGTCCTTTGCCGAGTACTTCTGGGGGAGCGCCGGATCCACCTCGGGGCTCCAGCGAGAGTAATCGACCCCGTTCATGATGCCGGAGAGGTCCTGCTGCCGGTGCCGCAGGAGGCCCTCCAAGCCGGCGCCCGTCTCCGGGCTCTGGACGATCTCGCGGGCGTAGGTCGGGCTCACGGTGGTCAGCTTGTCGGCGAACACCAGCCCCGCCTTCATCAGATTCAGCTGGCCGTAGAACTCGAGGGCGTCGGGGTGGAACAGATCGCCGGGCAGGGCGAGGTCGCTCATCGCCTCGCGTGGGAAAACGCCCTGGTAGGCGAGGTTGTGGATGGTGAACACGCTGCGCGCCTTGAAAGGCGCCGGCCGGCCCGCCCAGCCCCGCTTCAGGATGAGCGGCGCCAGCGCGGCCTGCCAGTCGTGGGCGTGCACGCAGTCGGGCAGGAAGTTGATCTGCTTGGCCGCCTCCAGGGCACCGGCGCAGAGCAGCGCGAACCGCTTGTGGTTGTCGCGGTAGTCCTTGCCCGACTCGCCGTACAGCTCTCTGCGGTCGTACCAGGGGTTCTGCAGGAGGATGTACCGCAGCCGTTCCGCCGGCGCGGCCACGTGCACCGAAGCGGACGCGTTCAGGTGGGGGAACTGGACCTCGACCCGCCGCCCGGTGTCGCGGATGTTCGCCGCAGAAGCGTCGATCGCGCCGTAGCGGGGCAGGACCACCAGGACGTCGTGCCCGCGCGCCGCCAGGGCCCGCGGCAGCGCGCCGATCACGTCCCCCAGCCCGCCCGTCTTGATGAAGGGCGCCGCCTCGGACGCGACGAACAGGATCTTCACTCTACGCCTCCGTCTGGCGAAGGAAGGCGGCGGCCTCCTCCGGCGGGGTGGGATTGATGAAGATGCCGCTGCCCAACTCGAATCCCGCCGCCAGCGCGAGGACCGGCCTCACTTCCAGGTGCCAGTGATACCAGTCGGCGGCCGGTTCGCGCAGCGGCAGCGTGTGGAGATGGAAATTGCAGGCCGGCTTGTCCAGCGCAAGGTCGAGCTTGCGCAAACACAAGCGCAGCGCGTCCGCCAGGCCCCTGACCTCGTGCGCGGTGCTCTGCTCGAAGATCGAGCGGTGCTCGCGCGGCAGCACGAGCAGCTCGAAAGGACCGCGCGAAGCCCAAGGTGCGAGTGCCAGGAAGCCGTCGGTTTCCAGCACCACGCGCGAGCGCTCCCTGGCTTCCTGGGCGACGACGTCGCAGAAGATGCAGCGCTCCTTCTCCTGGAAATGCTTGCGCGCTCCCGAGAGCTCCTGCTCCAGCTCCGGAGGCACCAACGGGAGCGCCACCAGTTGCGAATGCGGGTGGCTGAGCGAGGCGCCCGAGGCGACTCCGGTGTTCCTGCACAAGATGGCGCTGCGCAGTCGCAGGTCGCGCGACAGGTCGAGCATCCGCTCCTGCGCCGCCCGCAGCACCTGTTCCACTTGCTCGGGGCTCTGCTGCGGCAGCGCGCGGGTGTGCTCGGGCGTCTCGATGAGCACCTCGTGCGCTCCCACGCCGCCCATCCGGTCGTAGATCCCCACGCCGGCGCGCACCATCCGCTCCTCGGTGCGCAGCGCCGGGAACCGGTTCGGCACCACTCGCAGCGTCCAGCCCGGACCGTTCGGGGAGCCGCCCTCGCGGCGGGCCAGCACCTCCGGCGGAGTCATGGCTTCGTGCCCGGGGCAGAAGGGGCAGGTGGCGGGATCGTCCCGGTCGCGCGGCAGGCGCAAGAACGCGTTCGGCCGGTCGGCCCGCTCCGGCGCGATGATCACCCAGCGCCCCACCACGGGATCCCTGCGCATCTCCGGCATGGCGCTTGGAACCATAGCAGACGGGCTGCGCCCTAGACGCGCCAGTTCGCCAGCTCGAACTGGCGGTCGGGGACGGTCAGCGCGACCTCGCCGTAGCGGGGAAGCCGATCCACTTCTACCTCGTCGCGCAGGATCCGCAGGGTCAGCGCGATACGCTCCCCCGGCTTCAGGCCCAGGGCGTCGCGCGAGAGCGCCGCCTCCACCAGGACGCCGGTGTGTCCCGAGCCGCAGGTCTTTCCTTGCTCGTCGGTCACAGGGGTCTGCGCCCCGCCAGGAACCAGGCGCATGTGCAGCGTCTTCTCACCCGCCGCGCCAGGCCTGGACAAAAGGACGCGCAGTTCGCCGGTGAGATCCGCGCCTTTCGCCGGATCGAGGCGAAGGTAGAGGTTCGTCTTGGAAAACCCGAACCAGACCTGGGTGAAGGCGCCCTGGCCGCGGAACATCGCGCCGCCGCTGGTGGTGCCCGGCCGGTAGTAACCGGCGCCGGCCCACTCGTAATAGCCCTTCGCATACCCGTCGATCGCGGGCTCGATGAGGCGCGAGGGCTGGACGACGACGGCGGCCGCCTGGGTCGCGTCCTTGTGGGAGGCGATGATCGGGCGCCCGAGCCGCTCCGGCGGGGGCAAGCCGAGCGCGCGCCAGGCGTGCGCCACCCGGCGGCGAAAGAGCGCGTCGAATTCGGGCGCGCTCTCGGTGGTGAAGTCGTCGCCGTACCACCAGAACCAGTCGCTGCCCTCGGCCACCAGCAGGTGCCCGCGCGCCGCCTCGAGCTGCTCCTTGGCCAGCTCGCCCTTCTCCTCCGCCTCGGCCAGCACCGCGCGGGCTTCTCCGAGCAGCGTCCAGGCCGCGTTGTCCTCCGGGTGGCCGATCCAGATGCGGAAGTTGGAATCGATCCAGCTCCCCGAGTGGAGACGGGCGATCCGGGCCCGCGCCGGGTGCTCGCGCAGCTCGTCCCGGGGCAGCACGGTGCGCACCGCGCCCCCCGCAAGTCCCCGGTAGAGCGCCTCGAGGAACCCCTCCCCGGAGCCGGGATAGTGTTCCCAGGGGTTCTCTCCGTCGAGCGCGAGCGTGACCAGCGCCTCCGGCTCCGTGTCGGCGATGCGGGAGATCAGGTCCTGCGCCGCTTCGCGGGGGTCGCTCTTCGCATACCGGAATCCGATCCGGTCGGACAGCTCGCGGTCGCGGAAGAGCACGGTCACGGCGTGGTCGGCGCCCGCCAGGTACGGGTGGTAGTGGGCGGGGTAGCCGTCGGGCAGCGCGGTCCCCAGCTCCAGCTCGCTGCGCTCCAGGACGCCCTCGTCCGTCGCGCACCAACGCACGCCGCTGGCCGCGAGCAGATCGATCGCCTCGGGCGACACCGACCCTTCCGAGGGCCACATCCCGTGCGGAGTCTGTCCGAAGGCGGCCCGCGCCCGCTCCAGCCCGCGCACCACCTGCTCGCGCGCGTCCTGCGGGTAGGAGAAGCGCGGTGGGAGCGACGCCGCCGGCATCGCCCGCCGGGCCGAATCGCTGTCGATGACCAGCGGAAGGATGGGATGGTAGAAAGGCGAGCAGGTGATCTCCACCTGCCCGCGCTCGGCCAGCGCGCGCCAGCGCGGCAGGATGCAGGAGGCGATCCGCCTCTGGATGTCGAGCGCTGCGACCTTTTCCTCCTCGGTGTAGCCGCGCTCCTTGGCGATCAGCTCGGCGACGCGGGGCTCCTCGCGCCGGGCGGCGAACCCCATCCAAGCCAGCACGAAGTGGACCTGCAGGTCGCGGATCTCCTGCGCGCTGAACGCCGCCTGCCGCTCGAGCGCGTCGATCTGCCGCAAATCGGTGCCCCGCTTGTCGAGCAGCTCGGAGTAGCGCGGAACCGGGCGGACCCAGATGTTCCAATCGGCCGAGAACCCCTCGCGCAGGACGTGGGCGCGCTCCTCCGGCGTGAGCGACTCGGCGGGCTTGCGGGCCAGCTGCTCGTCCGCGTCCTGGGTCCCGCCCACGTAGGCGTCGAGCTGCACCAGCAGCGATGGCGCCCAGTTGGCCACCACCTTCACCTCCGGGTGCCGCTCCAGGGCGGCCGCCATGTCCGTGTAGGCCCGCGAGGAGTGCTGCCGGACCCAGGGCAGGATGGGCTGCCCGGTCTGCGGGTCTCGGTACTCGGGTTGGTGCAGGTGCCAGAGGAAGACGGCGCGGACGGCCATTTCACCTCGTCAGTCGGAAAGCCGCATTCCCTTCGGCACCACCACGATGCCCTGGGGGCTCACGAAGAAGCGCTTGCGATCCTCCTCCGGATCGTAGCCGATCCGCAGGCCCTGCGGGATGTCCACGTTCTTGTCGATGATCGCGCGCCGGATCCGCGCATGCCGGCCGACGTTGACTCCCTCGAAGAGGATGCTCTCGTCCACGTCGGCGAAGGAGTTCACCCGCACCAGGGGGGAGAGGACCGACCGGTTCACCCGGCCACCGGAGAGGATGCACCCTTCGGAGATCAGCGAGTCGGTGGCGGTGCCGACCCGTTTCTCCGCCACGTTGGCGAAGACGAACTTGGCGGGCGCTCCGGTGGCGTTGGGGGCGGTGAAGATCGGCCACAGCTCGTTGTAGAGGGAGAAGTCGGGGTCCACGTCGCACAGCCCGATGTTGGCCTCGTAGTAGGTATCCAGGTCGCCCACGTCGCGCCAGTACCCGATCTCCCTGGGACCCTGCCCGGGCACCTGGTTCTGGGCGAAGTCGTACACCGAGACGCGCGATTTCTTGAACATCTCGCTGATGATGGATTTCCCGAAGTCGTGGGCGGAATCCTTGCCTGCGTCGCGCACGATCTCGCGCACCAGGGCTTCGGTGGTGAACAGGTAGTTGCCCATCGAGGCCAGGACCTTGGTGGGATCGCCCAGCATCGCCGTAGGGTTCTTCGGCTTCTCCTGGAAGTCGACCATCCGGCCCG
Organism: Myxococcales bacterium; assembly: GCA_035261845.1. GTDB lineage: Bacteria > Myxococcota > Myxococcia > Myxococcales > 40CM-4-68-19 > VBKO01. The sequence continues at coordinate 11,081 of DATFTN010000020.1, forward strand.
AGTCGTCGGCGGTGATTACGCCGAGCGACGACGCCTCCTCGATCGGCACCGGGATGGCAGCGACCGTGCAGTCGGCCTTCTGCCGGACGTGGAGGTCGAGCATCTGCCGCACGTCCATCCGGTAGATGTGGTCGGCGCCGAACACGAAGACGTAGTCGGGCTCCTCGTCCGTGACCAGGTTCAAGTTCTGGTAGATGGCGTCGGCGGATCCCCGGTACCACTCGGGCCCGGTCCGCTGCTGGGCGGGCACCGCCTCGACGAACTGGCCCATCATCGAGCTCAAGCGCCAGCCGCGCGAGATGTGGGTGTTCAGGGAGTCGGACTTGTACTGCGTGAGCACCTTCATCCGCAGGACGCCGGAGTTGGCGAAGTTGGAGAGCACGAAATCGATGATCCGGTAGCGGCCCCCGAACGGCACCGCGGGCTTGGCGCGTTCGTGGGTGAGCGGAGCCAGCCTGCGGCCTTCGCCGCCTGCCAGGATCATGGCCAGGGTCTTGGCGGACATACTTTCGACGCTAGACCCGGGCGCGGTCCGCCGCAACGCCGCGGTGGCCAGATGGGCGCGCCTCGGCGCTTTCCGTTCACCCGCGAGCGGTCCGGGCCGCGGCGCGGCCGGGGAGGGCCGCCGCGCGCTGCCCTTCCTGCGGCAGCTCGGGCCCCTTGGCGAACCGCTCGATCACTTCGCCGATCTCCTGCTGCGCCCGGCGGACGAGCTGCGCCCGGTCGTGGAAGGTGAGGAAGGCGCTCTTGAACCCCGCGACCAGGACGTTGCGCACGTCGTTCAAGTTCAGGTTGAACTGGCGGGCGAGGACGCTCATCTCCTTGGTGACGGTGGTGTTGGTGATGAGCCGGTTGTCGGTGTTCACCGTCACCCGGATGCCGAAGTCCAGGTAGAACTTGAACGGGTGCGAAGCCATGTCCGCGACGGCGCCCGTCTGGACGTTGGACGAAGGGCAGCACTCGATGGGGATGCGGTGGTCGTTCACGTAGTTGAGCAGGTCGCCGTCCTCGCGCAGCCGTACCCCGTGGCCGATGCGGTGCGCCCCGCAGTAGTGCAGGGCCTGGGCGATCGAGGGCGGTCCGTACGCTTCTCCGGCGTGCACCGTGCAGTTCACGTTGTTGTTCAGGATCAGCTGGAAGGCTTCCTGGTGGTCCTTGGCGGGGTTGCCGTGCTCGGCGCCGGCCAGGTCGAAACCGAGCACTCCCTTGTTCTTGTAGGCCACCGACAGCTCGGCGAGGCGGAGCGAAGTCTCGGGGCTCATGTTGCGGATGCCGCAGACCAGGACTCCGGCGATGATGCCGGTCTCGCGCTCCGCCTTCCGCAAGCCTTCGAGCACCGCTTCCACCACCACCGTGGGCTTGAGCCCTTTCTGGAGGTGCAGGACGGGCGAGTAGCGCACTTCGAGGAGCCGCACGTTCTCGGCGGCCGCGTCGATCGCCAGCTCGTAGGCAGTGCGGAACAGGGCGGCCTCGGTCTGCAGGACGCTCAAGGTGATCTCGAATCCCTTGAGGTACTCCTCCAGGCTGCCGTGGCGCTGGCCGATCTTCATCGCCCGGGCCAGGCTGTCCTCGCTGTCCGCCGGCAGCCTGACTTTCTGCTCGTCGGCCAGCTCCAGCATGGTCCGCAGGCGCAGCGACCCGTCGAGATGGCAGTGCAGGTCGGTCTTGGGAAGCGCATGAAGCAGCGCGTCGGTGACCGGCACGTCGGGCGTCATGGATGGGATCTAGCCGATCCACAGGGCCAGATCACGAATACTCGCCGGCCATGTGGTAGCGTGTGCGCATGACCGCGATCGGCGTGCTCCTGGTGCGCTGGCTGATCCATGCCGTCGTGGTGATGGGCGCGGTCGCGCTGGTCTCGCCCAAGAATCCGCGCAACACGCTGCCGCGTGCCCTCTTCGTCACGCTCATCGTCGCCCTGGCGGTGACGCCGTTCGCCTTCTTCTGGTTCCTCATCGTGCCCGGAATCATCGCGCTGATCTGCTGGATCCTGGTGTTCGTCATCGCGTACGACATCGGCATCGGCCAGGCGATCGCGGTGGGAATCGTGCAGGCGGCGATCGGCTTTTTGGTCGATTTGTTCCTCATCCATGGCCGGCTGGGCTAGAGCTCTGCCGCCGCTGCGGACGTAGGGTCGCTTGGGCGTTGCGCTTTTTCGGAGCGCTTGCGCCGGGGCCATAGTGCCGGTAGCTTGCCCGCTCGATTTTCGGCAAAGCCGCGAGGGGAAAAAGGGCCGATGCTCACTTTGACCTTGAATACGGCGCGAGAAGTCCAACTTCTCCGCAGCGTACTGCAGAGCCGCATCGACCAGCTCGACAAGGAGGCGGACGGCAAGTCCGCCGGCGCGGCCGCGCTCCACCGCCGGCAGGCGCAAGAGCTGCGCGAGATGCTCGCGCGCGTACCGCTCGACGCGGCCCCGAGATCCGACGCGAATTGACCCGGTTCAAGCTTTTTCCACGAAGCGCGCCAGCACTTTCTTGAGACCGACTCCGGGCGGGAAGCGGACCGTCAGCTTGAGGTTCGGCCCCTGGCCGTCGGTATCCTCGACCGTCCCGACTCCGAAGCTGGGATGGCGGACCCGTGAGCCCGGTCCCAGTCCCTCGGTCCCGGGCGCGGCCTGCCTGGGCGGCGGCCGCGAGAGCGGATCGGCGCGCGATTCCCGCGCGCGGTTGCGCGCCGGCATGGGCGCTCCCGGCCCGCGCTGGCCGAAGGGGCGCCCCCCTTCGGCCCAACGCGGTCGCTGGTCGAACTCGTAGTCGTAGCCCGCGTCGCCCTCGCGCCTTCCTCCCCATCCTCGCTCCCACCTTCCTCCGAGCTGCGGGCGTGGCTCGGCCGCGGTCAGGGCCGCAAGGCCGGTGACCAGCTCCTCCGGGACCTCGCGGACGAACCGCGAAGGCGGGTTGAACCGCAGCTCGCCGAACAGCGACCGGCACCGTGCCAGCGTCAGGGTCAGCTTCTTGCGCGCGCGCGTCATCCCGACGTAGCAGAGCCGCCTCTCTTCGGCCATCTCGTCCGGGTCTTCCTCCCCCGTCCCCGTGGCGCCCTGCCCGAGCGACCGCGCGTGCGGGAACACCCGCTCCTCGAGCCCGGTCAACCACACTGCATCGAACTCGAGCCCCTTGGCCGCGTGCAACGTCATCAACGAGACCCGTTCCCCTCCCTCCGCCGCATCCGCATCCCCCACCAACGCCAGCTGCTCCAAGAACCCCAACAGCGGCGTATCCGCCGTCCCCTCCTCCAACTCCGGCGACGCCGCCGCCAACGCCGCCGCCACATCCGGCCTGTCCCCCATCTCGTCTTCCGAGGCCAGACTCCCCAGCGCCCCCGGCGCGAGACCCCGACCGGTCGCATTCGCCGTCCGTGTCGCAGTCGCTGTCGCTCTCGCTGTCGCAGTCGCTGTCGGTGTCGCAGTCGGTGTCGCTGTCGCCCCCGCCCACAGCGCATCGAACTCCCTCGCTGCCCCGACCAGCTCGTACAAGTTCTCCAGCCTGTCCTCCCCCTCCTCCCCTTCCAGCCTCATCCTGTCCTCGTACCCCGTCTCCCTCATCACCAGCTCGATCGCCTCCGCCGCCCCCGATGCCCCCCTGACCGCCTCCCCCATGCGCTGGAGCAGCCCGCGGAAGGGCAGCAGCTTCGTCCGGGCCGACGCCGCGAGCTCCGGGTCCCGCTCCATCGACTCGATCGCCTCCCACAGCGAGAGGCCGGTCCGGCTGGCCGACTCGCGCAGCCGCTCGATGGTCGTGTCCCCGATCCCCCTCGGCGGCGTGTTCACGATGCGGAGCAGGTCCACGTCGGAGCGGGGGTTGACGCACAACCGCAGGTAGGCCGCGACGTCCTTGATCTCCGCGCGGTCGTAGAAGGAGCGTCCTCGCACCACCCGGTACGGCACCCGCCTCGCCCGCAGCCCGTCCTCCAGGGCGCGCGACTGCGCGTTGGCCCGGTAGAAGACGCCCATCTCCCCGTAGGAGGTCCCCCGGGCGTTCTCGGCGTAGAGCTCCTGCGCGATCCGCTGCGCCTCGTCGCGCTCGTCCTCCGCGAGCACCACGCGCAGCTTTTCCCCTTCCCCCGCGGCGGTCCAGAGCTTCTTCTCCGCCCGGCGCGGGTTCTTCTCGATCACCGCGTGCGCGGCCGAGAGGATCCGGCCAGTCGAGCGGTAGTTCTGCTCCAGCTTGATGATCTTCGTGCCGGGGAAGTGGCGCGGGAAATCGAGGATGTTGTCCACTTCGGCGCCGCGCCAGCGGTAGATCGACTGGTCGTCGTCGCCCACCACGCACAGGTTGCCGTGCTCCTCGGCGAGCAGGCGGAGGAGCTGGTACTGCGCCGGGTTCGTGTCCTGGAACTCGTCCACCAGGATGTGGCGGAAGCGGGAGGCGTACCGCCCGGCGATCTCCGGGTCCTTGCGGAACAGCTCGATCACCCGCACGATCAAGTCGCCGAAGTCGACCGCGCTGGCGGCTTGCAAGGCGCGCTGGTAGCGCTCGTAGACCCTCTGGGAGGTCCGCGCGGGCACGTCGTAATCGGCCGGCTTCACCTCGCCGGGCAGAAGGCCGGCGTTCTTCCAGCGATCGATGCGCGCGAGGTGCTGGCGGGCGGTGCCCGTGTCCACGCCCAGCTCCTGGCACGACCGCTTCACCTGCGCGAGCTGGTCGGCCTCGTCGTAGATGGCGAAAGCGCGGCTGAGCCCGAGCGACTCCGCTTCGCGCCGCAAGATCCGCGCGCCGGCCGCGTGGAAGGTCGCCACCCAGAGCCGCTCCGCGTCCGGACCGACCAGCTTCGCCACCCGGTTCTTCAGCTCGCCCGCCGCCTTGTTGGTGAAGGTGACCGCGAGGATCTCCGCCGGGCGGGCCTTCCGCTCGCGCAACAGGTACGCGACGCGGTGGGTGAGCACGCGGGTCTTCCCGCTGCCGGCGCCCGCCAGGATGAGGAGCGGCCCCTGCTCGTGCCGGACGGCTTGCAGCTGCTGCGGGTTGAGCACCTTGGCGAGAGCGTCCACGGGGAGCGTGTAACACTAGTCGCCGCCGATGGGGGCGGCGCTACGCTTTTCAGAGCGCCGCCGGTGCTAAGTTGCGCCGCCGTGGAGACCTCTCCCGCACCCGTTCGCCTGGTTCCGCTCGGCGGCCTGGGCGAGGTGGGGATGAACTGCCTGTCGGTCGAGACCTCCGAGTCGCGCCTGGTGATCGACTGCGGCGTCTTGTTCCCCGGCGGTGAGGCCGCGCTGGGCGTCGAGATCATCACGCCCGACTTCGCGCACCTGCGCACGCCGGGTCCTCCGGTCGCGGCCGTGCTCCTCACTCATGCGCACGAAGATCACGTCGGCGCCCTGCCGTACCTGCTCCGCGAGCACCCGGAGGCGTCCGTCTGCGGCACCCGCTACACGCTGGGGGTGGTGAAGGAGAAGCTCGCCGAGCACGGCATTTCCCCCCGCTTCCTCGAGCTGTCGCCGCGCTCGTCCAGCCGGATCGGGGGCCTCACGGTCGAGCCGCTTCAGGTGACCCACTCCATCCCCGACGCGGTGGGCTACGCGCTGCGCACGCCCGCCGGCGTGGTGGTGCACACCGGCGATTTCAAGGTCGACTGGTCGCCTCCAGACGGCCGGCTTCTCGACGTGCGCCGCTTCGCCGAGCTGGGGGACGACGGAGTCGCGTGCCTGCTCAGCGACTCGACCAACGCCGAGCGCCCCGGCAGCAGCGTCTCCGAGAGCGAGGTCGGGGAGTCGATGGTGCGCATCTTCGGCGGGCCCTACGCTCGGGGCCGCATCGTAGTGGCGATGTTCGGCTCCAACATCCACCGCGTGCAGAGCGTGGTGCGCGCAGCGGTCCAGCACGGCCGCAAGGTGTGCCTGTTGGGCCGCTCGATGCAGCAGAACGTCCGCCTGGCGCTGGACATGGGTTACCTGCGCTGTCCCCCGGACCTGTTCGTCGATCCGGAGGCGGCCGATCATTTCGCGCCGCGCGAGCTGGCCGTGGCCTGCACCGGCGCGCAGGGGGAGCCCCACAGCGCGCTCAGCCGGATCGCGCTGGGCGAGCACCCCGCCGTGAAGCTGGAGAAGGGCGACCTGGTGATCCTGTCCTCGCGCAGCATCCCCGGCAACGAGCGGGACGTCGCCAACCTGGTCGACCACCTCGTCCGGCGGGGCTGCAGGGTGCTGTCGACCCTGGGCGAGTCGGTCGAGCTGATCCACACCACCGGCCACGCCTGCCAGGGCGAGCAGCGCATGATGATCGACCTCGTGCGCCCGCGCTCCTTCGTGCCCGTCCACGGCGAGTTCCGCATGTTGGTCGCTCACGCGCGCACCGCCGAGGCGGCGGGGGTGGATCCGCGGGGTTGCCTGGTCGCGGAGGACGGCGACGTCATCGAGCTGCGCTCCGAGGGTCCGGCCTCGGTGGTTCCCAGCTCCGCCGCGGCAGGCCGCATCTACCTGGACTCCCGCGGCGCGTTCGCGGACGTGGGCGAGGTGGTGCTCCGCGACCGCAAGCTCCTCGCCGACAGCGGCATGCTGGTCTGCTTGTGCGTCCTGGACCGCAAGTCGGGGGCCCTGCTCCGCGAGCCGGAGCTGTCGGGCCGCGGGGTGGCCGGGCTGGACGAGGCGCGGGTGGAGCAGGCGCGCGCCGCCGCCCTGGCCGCGCTGCAGGAGCTGCTGCCGGCGCAGCGCACCGACCGCGCCTGGGTCGAGGAGACGTTGCGCCGCGCGGTGCGTTCGGTGTTCAAGAAGGGATTCGAGAAGCGCCCCATGGTGCTGCCCGTCGTCCTGGAGATGTGAGGAGGAGCCATGCCGTCCTTCGACATCGTGAACAAAGTGAACGAGCAGGAGGTGGACAACGCCCTCCAGCAAGCGCGCAAGGAGATCGAGCAGCGCTACGACTTCAAGGGCACCGATACGCACTTGGAGAAGAAGGACAGGGAGAAGGGCCTGCAGATCCGCAGCTCGACCGAGCAGCGCCTGGAGGCGGCGCGCGAGGTCCTGGTGCAGAAACTGGCCAAGCGGGGCGTCAGCCTGCGCGGGGTCAAGTACGGGCCCGTCGAGCAGAGCGGCAAGACCGTGCAGCAGCTGCTCACCTTCGTCCAGGGAATCGAGGCCGAGAAGGCCAAGGCGATCGTGAAGATGATCAAGGATTCCAAGCTCAAGGTGCAGGGCGCCATCCAGGGCGACAGCGTGCGCGTCTCCGGCAAGTCGCGCGACGACCTGCAGCAGGTCATGCAGATGGTCCGCGGCAAGCAGGACGAGCTGGGCATCGACACTGAATTCGAGAATTTTCGGGACTGACGGCCCTGTCGGCAGGCGGTCCGCGCGGGCTATCCTGCGGGCATGTACGCGGCCCGATCGCCCGATTGGATCCGCGATGCCGTCGCGCGCACGGCCGACGAGATCCGCGCCTTCGTCGCAACCGGCGCGGCGTTCCTCCTCGCGCCCGGGGCGTTCGCGCGGGATTGGGCCGAAGGGCGAAGCTCCGCGCCGAATCCGTTTGCGATCCTCGCCACCGGCGCCGGAACGCTGGCCGCTGCCCGGCTGCTGATCGAGGCGATGGTCCGGCGGGGCGGGGGCGACGCAAGCCTGCTCGCGAGTGTCCGCGATGCCGTGGCGCCCTTCGTCCACTACGCCTGGCCGCGTACCTCGCCTTCCGCGGCGTCTTCCTGCTCGCCCTTCGGGCGTTGCACGGCGTCCGGCTGTGGCAGGCCGCGCTGGGCCTCTTGCTCGCCGTCGCCTGCGCGGCCTTGCTCTTCGGAGTCTGGAACGCCGACGTGCCCTTCGGCACGCGGCTGATCCTCGAGATCCGTCCGTTCCACCTGCGCTTCTGGGTCGATTGAGCCCGGGACTGGACCGCGCCCTGCGAACGGTTATAGAAGCACCCCCTTCCGAAGGAACCGTTCGTGCAGAAGACGGCCCTGCCCGCCAATCCGACGCTCTACCTCCTCTCGCTCGGCTGCCCGAAGAACAGGGTGGACAGCGAGGTCATGCTCGGCACGCTTCTCGAGCAGGGGTACGAGCTGGTCCAGGATCCCGCAGCTGCCGAGGTGGTGCTGATCAACTCCTGCGCCTTCATCGGCGAGGCCAAGCAGGAATCGATCGACGCGATCCTGGAGCATGCCCGCTACAAGGAGACCGGGCGGTGCAAGGCGCTGGTGGTGGCCGGCTGCCTCACCCAACGCTACGCGGACGTCCTGCAGCAGGAGATGCCGGAGGTCGATTACTTCGTCGGCACCTCGGCCTACCCGCGCATCGCGGAGATCGTCCGCGGCGAGCGCGACCGGGCCGTGATCCCCGACCCGGACTACATCGCCGACGCGCGCACGCCTCGCCGGAACTCGATGCCGCGCTGGACGGCGTACGTGAAGATCAGCGAGGGCTGCGACAACCAGTGCACTTTCTGCATCATCCCCACCTTGCGCGGCGCGCAGCGCAGCCGTCCCGTGGCGGACATCGTCGAGGAGGCGCACCGCCTGGTCCAGCAGGGCGCGGTCGAGCTGAACCTGGTCGCGCAGGACCTGACCGCGTACGGCCACGACCTCCCCGGAAGGCCCAAGCTGCATGAGCTCCTGCAAGCCCTCCGCGAGGTGCCCGCCCGCTGGATCCGGCTGCACTACGCCTACCCGCGCGACTTCCCCGACGAGCTGATCGACGCCCTCGCTTCCCAGCCCAACCTGGCGCGCTACCTCGACATGCCCCTGCAGCACATCGCCGACCCGGTGCTGCGGCGGATGAAACGGGGCCGCGACTCGGCCTGGGTGCGCGGGCTCGTGCGGAAGCTGCGCGACCGGGTGCCCGGGCTCACGTTCCGCACCAGCTTCATCGTCGGGTTCCCAGGGGAGACCGAAGCGCAGTTCCAGGAGCTGTGCGAGTTCGTCGAGGAGATGCGCTTCGAACGCGTCGGGGTGTTCCAGTACTCCCGCGAGGAGGGGACCGCCTCCCACGACCTGGACGGCCAGCTCCCTGCCCGCTCCAAGGCGGCGCGCCAGAAGAAGCTCCTCGGAATCCAGCGGAAAATCAGCAAGATGCATCAGCAGGCCCTGGTGGGGCGCACGCTGGAGGTGCTGATCGAGGGCGTGAGCGAGGAGACCGATCTGCTCCTCGAGGGGCGCTGGATGGGGCAGGCACCCGAGATCGACGGCAAGGTGTACGTGAACCGAGGCCAGGCCGCCCCGGGACAGGTGGTCCCGGTCCTCGTCGAGCAGGCTGGCGACTACGACCTGGTAGGCGGAATCGCGGGGGCGGACGGCCCCGCCGCGGCGCTGGACGCGCCTCGCGCGCAGCTCCTGGGGACCTCTCTGCCCATGGAAGCGGCGGCCGCCCGCATGCCGCGCCCTCGCTTTCCGATCTTGTCGCACTGACCCGTTGAATTGAGAGCAACGAGATCGATCGCTCTGCACGGTGAGGACAAATCGACGGCGGGTCTCCGTGGCTTTTCAGGGGAAGAGTCAGGCGCAGCCGTGGGCGTGGAGCTCGACTCGCGCGCCCAGCGGTGCTTCTTCGAATGCCGCGCGGTTGTGCGAGCAGGACGAGACGTGACGCAGCGCGTCCCGTCCCAGGGCGGGACGCGGCGCGTCAACGGACCGCCGACGCGGGGCTCTCCTGAGGTAGAAAAGAGACGGATGCCGAGGGGACTGGACAAAGCGCTGTTCCTGGCGAGGCTCGATCCGCTGCTCACCGCGGCGGGGATGTCGCGCGTCTACCCCGAGGCGTCGGAACCGGCGGCGCACGCCGCCAGCCTCGCGCTGGCGGGGCTGCCTCACTACGAGGACCTGTGGGCGGGCGACCTGGGCGAGGTGGTCGCGCTGATCGCCGTCGCGTCGGGCGCACGGCTGACGGGAGCGGATCTGGTGAAGCGGGCGGAGATGCTCGCCGAGCGGGTCGCCGCGATGAAGGATCGAGTCAACGGCCCGGTGCAAGCGCTGCAGCTGGTGGTCTACGAGCGCGCCGTTCCCATCCAGGAGCGCGACTTCGTGCTGGAGCAGGCGCGCAAGGCGGGGCTCTTCCCCCTGGCGCGTGCGCGGGTCGCGACCTGGGTGTTCGCGCTCGGGGAGCTTGCGCTCTACTCGAATCGGTTTCCGGGTTGGCCCGCCCGGCTCGGCGCAACCGAGCTGCGCAAGCTGCTCATGTCCCCGGCCGCCTGAGGCGGCAGCCTACGCCACGTCTTCTTCTTGTCCGGGCTCGTCCGTCCCGAACATCTCCTTTACCTTTTCGAAGAACGACTTCGACTGCGGGTTGGCATCCTCCCCGGAGATGGCTGCGAACTGCTCGAGCATCTCGCGCTGCTTGCGGGTGAGCTTCTCCGGCACTTCGACGGTGATGCGGACGTGCTGATCGCCGCGGTGATAGCCGTTCAGGCTGGGGATCCCCTTGCCCTTCAGCCGGAACACCTTCCCGCTCTGGGTCCCGGCCGGGATCTTCATCTTCACCTTTCCGTCCAGCGTCGGGACGTCGATCTGCGCCCCCAGCGCGGCCTGGGTGAAGCTGATCGGGACCTCGCAGATCACCTCGGTGTCCTCGCGGATGAAGATCGGGTGCTCCTGCACGTGGACGACCACGTAGAGGTCGCCCGGCGGACCGCCCCTCTCTCCGGGCTCGCCCTCGCCGGTCAGCTTGAGCCGGGTGCCGGTGTCGACGCCGGCGGGCACCTTCACGCTGAGGACGCTCTCGTTCTCCACCTTGCCGGCGCCCTTGCACGAGGGGCAGGGGTCGGTGACCACCTTGCCGGTCCCCTGGCAGTGGCCGCAGGGCCGGGCGATCTGGAAGAAGCCCTGGGTGAGCCGCAGCTCGCCCGTTCCATGGCAGGTGGGGCACTGCCGGGGAGAGGTGCCCGCTCTCGCTCCCGTGCCGCGGCAGGAATCGCAGCTCTTGTGCCGCGGGATCTTCACCTTCGCCTCGGTGCCGAAGGCGGCCTCGGTGAAGCTGACCTCCAGGTTGTAGCGGAGGTCGGACCCGCGGCTGCGCGCGGCGCGCCCGCGCCGCCCGCCGCCGCCGAAGATGTCCCCGAAGATCCCCTCGAAGATGTCGTTGATGTTCGCGCCGCCGAATCCCTGGTCGAAGGGGCTGGGGCCGAACCCGCCGGGGGCCTGGTGGCCGAATCGATCGTAGCGGGCGCGCTTCTCCGGGTCGGAGAGCACCTCGTAGGCCTCGGAGATCTCCTTGAATCGTTCCTCGGACTTCTTGTCGCCGGAATTCGTGTCGGGATGGAATTGCAGGGCGAGCTTGCGGAACGAGCTCTTCAGCACTTGCGCGGAGCAGGTCCGTTCGACACCGAGCACTTCGTAGTAGTCGCGCTTGGGATGAGGCTGCACGAAGGTTCGACCTCGAAGCTAGGAACGAGCGACCTGCCGGCCGCCCGGCGGGCAGACCGACAGGCCAAACGTAAAGCAGCAAAGCGTGGTGTCAACTTGGCTTGAACGCCCGGGCCCGGGTCAAGTCTTTCCGGTGCCGCCCGCCGCCTTCTTGTCCTTCGGCTCCGTCGAATAGAGCGCGTCGGCG
>DATFTN010000021.1:0-1900 GCA_035261845.1 Myxococcales bacterium
ACGGTCATCAACTGCCTGGGCGTGCGCGCGGGCAGCACCGCACAGAGCGCGCTGATGGTCCTGAAGATCTGCGCGCTGGCGGCGCTGATCGGCGCCGGGCTCTTTTTCGGCGGCACGGCGCCGTCCTCGGGCGCTCCCGGCTCGGCGACCGGCTTCGGCGCGGCGCTCATCCCCGTGCTCTTCGCCTACGGCGGATGGCAGACGGCGTGCTTCGTCGCCGGCGAGATGAAGGACCCGCGCCGCGACCTCCCCCGCGCGCTGCTCCTGGGAGTAGCGGGGGTGATCGCGCTGTACACGCTGGTCGCGTTCGTCTGCCTGCGCACCCTCGGCGCGGACGGGCTGGCCCGCAGCTCCGCTCCGGCGCTGGAGGTCATGACGCGGACCCTGGGCCGCCGCGGAGCGCTGGCGATCGCGGCCGGCATCTCCATCTCCACCCTGGGCTTCCTCAGCCAGTCCATCCTCACCGCGCCGCGCGTGTACTTCGCCATGGCCGGGGACGGGCTGTTCTTCCGGTCCGTCGCGCGCGTACATCCGCGGACGCGCGCCCCGATCGTCGCCATCGCGCTGCAGGGCGCGCTGGCCATCGCCATCGCGCTGGCAGGCACGTTCGAGGCGATCACCCGCTACGTCGTCTCGATGGACTTCGTCTTCTTCGCCCTCACGGGGGCGTGCATCTTCGTCTTCCGCCGCCGCGGGGTGCGGGGGACGTTCTCGATGCCGGGTCACCCGGCAACGACCGGCGCCTTCATCGCCATCTGCGCCGCCGTCGTATTCTCGACCTGGCGCGCGGACCCGGTGCACGCGCTCGCCGGACTCGGCATCACGCTGGCAGGGATCCCCGCCTTCCTGCTGTGGCGATCGCGGAGCTCGCCTACCGCGGCTGGTCAGCCCGGGCCGCCAGCTCCGCCTCGATGAACCGCTTCACGATCTTCCGGTCCGCCGCAGGCGCGCTGCGAAGCCTGCCCATCAGCTTCGGCAACCGCTGGTCGGACATCCTCTTCGGCCAATCCTCCTCGTGCAGGTCGTAGACCGCCAGCGCCGCCGCATTCTCCGCCGACACCGCGGTGTCATGGCACGATCCACACCCCCGCGCCTTCAGAACCTTCCGCGCCCCCTCCCGGGCCTCCGATACACGTTGCTCCGCCCCAAGTACCGCCGGGCCACAAAGCGCAATGATGATGGCCGTGATTCGCACAGCTCCCGCTCCACCGCGGATTGTCCGCCCACCAGCCATTCCGTGCAACGGTTCGGACCAAGAGCGTTTCTGGGGAGCGCGGGAGGATTTGGTGGGGTGTCGTAATCGGACGCCCGAGGATCGTGAACAAAAAACTCCCGCCCTCCCTTGAAACGCTTTTAGTCGATACGCCGGCTGGATTTAGCCGCCGCTGACGGCGGCGAGGAGGGAGATGGTGGAGCCGTCGTGGAGAGGGGTCGACAGGCCGCCGGTGTCGCGGATGCTGAGGTCGCCGATGAAGACGTTCACGTGGCGGCGGACGGAGCCTTGCTCATCGAGGACGCGGGAGGAGATTCCCGGGTGTCGCTCTGCCAGGACCCGGAGCGCGTCGCCCACGGTTGCGCCGGGCACTTCGAGGCGCACCTCGCGCGCGCCGCCCGCGAACGAGCGCAGGAAGCCGGCGAGGTGGAAGATGATCGTCACACCCGCGCCGCGCGCACGCAGACGACCGGCGGCAGGCCGGCCGCCAGCGCCGTCCACGAGTCGCCGTCGTCGCGGGAGGCGAAGAGCTTCCCGCTGCGCGTGCCGAAGTAGATGCCGGCGCGCTGCTCCTCGTCGGTGCCCATCGCGTCGCGCAGCACCGTCTCGAACGCGTCGCGCTGCGGCAGCCCCTCGGTGAGCGGGTGCCACGAGCCGCCGCCGTCGCGCGTCCGGTAGACGCGCAGC
>DATFTN010000022.1:0-3864 GCA_035261845.1 Myxococcales bacterium
CCAGAACGGGCTGCAGCGCGTCAAGACCGCCAACCCCCAAGCTGCCGTCCCCGGGCCAATCGTGCGTCCGGGGGGACGCAGCGCGTGTCAGAGGGACGGGCTGGCACCGCGGTGGATTAGCGGGGCTTCTGCAGCAGCGCCGAGGCGGGGGCCAGCGGAAGCGTCCAGGCGCGGCGCGACTCGAGCAGCCCCTCCAGCTGCGCGGCGTCCATGGGGCGGGCGAAGTGGTAGCCCTGCGCGTAGTCGCAGTGGAGGATCTGCAGCTGCGCCACCTGGGCGGGCGTCTCCACGCCCTCGGCCACCACCTCCATCCCCAGCGCGCGGGAGAGCGACACGATGGTCCGCACGATCTCGGCGTGCTTGCTGGAGGTGTCGACCCGCGCCACGAACGAGCGGTCCAGCTTGAGCGTGTCGAAGCGGAAGTTGTGCAGGTAGGAGAGCGACGAGTACCCGGTGCCGAAGTCGTCGAGGAGGAGGTGCACGCCCAGCGCCTTGATCTGCGCCAGGAGCAGCGAGGCGGGCCCCGCGTTCTCCATGATCACGCTCTCGGTGACCTCCAGGCGCATCCGTTGGGGCTGCAGTCCGCTTTGCTGCAGGGCGGAGCGCACCTGCTCGAGCAGCTCGGCGCGCAAGAGCTGCCGGGCGGAGAGGTTCACGCTCACCGCGACCGGCGCGCTGCGCGGCAGACGATCTGCGAATCCGCGAGCGGCCTTGCAGGCCTCGCGCAGCACCCACTCGCCGATGGGGAGGATGAGGCCCGTCTCCTCGGCGGCGGGGATGAACTCGGCGGGCGGGATGCGGCCCCGCTTGGGGTGCTGCCACTCGGCCAGGGCTTCGCAGCCGGCGATGAGGCCGGTGGAGAGCGAGACGATGGGCTGGAAGGCGAGGCGCAGCTCGTTGCGCTCCAGCGCCCGGTAGAGGTCCGTCTCCAGCTGCAGCTGCGCCCGCGCGTGGGCGTGCATCGCGGGATGGAAGACCGCGTGCCGCGCGCGCCCCAGCTGCTTGGCCCGGTACATGGCGGTGTCCGCGTCGCGGAGCAGCTCCTCGGGCCTCGTATACCCGCGCGCCGCGACCGCGATGCCCACGCTGGCCGTGGCGAACACCTCCACTCCGCCGAGGTCATGGGCAGGCGCCAGCTCTGCCTGGATGCGCTCCGCGCAGCGCGCCGGATCCTCCGGAGCGCCGTAATCGGTGAGCAGCAGGGCGAACTCGTCGCCGCCCAGCCGGGCCACCGTGTCGCCCGGCCGGACGCACTTGAGCAGCCGCTTGCCCACCGAGACGAGCAGCCGGTCGCCCATCGCGTGGCCCAGGCTCTCGTTGATGTTCTTGAAGCGGTCCACGTCGAGGAACAGCACGGCGAAGCGCAGGTCCGGCTTGCGCTGCTGGAACGCCATCGCCTGCCGCAGCCGGTCCATGAACAAGGAGCGATTCGGCAGCCCGGTGACCGCGTCGTGGAGCGCGTCGTGGAGGAGCTTCTCCTCCGCTTCCTTGCGCTCGGTGACGTCGGTCTGCGATCCCGCCATCCGGGTCGCCTTGCCTTGCGCGTCCCGGACCGCGGTCCCGCGCAAGAGGACCCACCTCCAGGTGCCGTCGGCGTGGCGGATCCGGTGCTCCACCTCCAGGGTAGCGGTGTCGCCTGCCAGGTGCCGGGCCACGTCGGCGGAGAGCCGGTCGCGGTCGTCCAGGTGCACCCGCGCGAACCAGGCCTCCGGGTCGCCGCCCAGCTCGTCCTCGCGCAGGCCGAGCATCTGCTTCCAGCGGGGCGAGAGGTACACGCGGGAAGCGGCCAGGTCCCAGTCCCACAGCCCGTCGTTGGCGCCGCGCTCCGCCAGGGCGTAGCGCTCCTCGCTCTGCCGCAGCGCCTGCTCCGCCTGCCGGCGCTCGGTGATGTCGAGCAGCGTCCCGGTGATGGCCGGCCTCCCGCCGAACTCGGTGCGGGCGCCGTGCACCTCGACGTCGATGGGCGTCCCGTCCTTCCGCCGGGCGCGGAAGGTGTAGTGCATGCTCTTCACCTCGCCGGCGATCCGCCGCCGCACGTTCTCGCGCACCACCGGCCAGTCCGGCTCGCAGGTGAGCTGCTCGATGGGAACCCCGCCGCGGGCGAAGTCCTCGCGGCCGTAGCCGAAGATCTCGCAGAACTTCGGGTTGGCGTAGACCACCTTCCCGTCCTGGATCACGTAGATACCGGCGATCGACTGCTCCACCAGCGCGCGGAAGCTGTCCTCGGCCGGGGCCAGCGCGTCGCCCGGCGGCGGGGCGGCCGGTGCCTGCATGGGCGCGCTCATCCTCAAGCATCCTTCGTCGGTGGCGAAATTCTCCGGGATCGCCGGGGAGAATGCAAAGCGGCGTGGTAGAAGCCGTTCACCATGCACCCGTGGGTTCGCGAGCTCCTCAGCTTCAGCCTGCTGTCGCTCTCCGCCGTGTTCTTCGTGGTGGACCCGATGGGCGTGGTCCCGGTGTTCGTGGCCATGACCCAAGGCGATTCCGATGAAAAGCGCAGGCGCATGGCCAAGCGCGCTTCCATCACTGCGTTCGCCATCCTCACTTTCTTCGCCGTGGCCGGGACGGTCATCTTCCGCCTGCTCGGAGTCACCCTGGGCGCATTCAAGGTTGCCGGCGGCATCCTGCTGCTGCTCACTTCGATCGAGATGCTGCGGGCGCAGCAGGCCCGCACCCGGATCATTCCCGAGGAGCAGCAGGAGGGCGCCGACAAGGACGACGTGGCCATCTTCCCGCTGGCCATCCCGCTCCTCGCCGGACCGGGCGCGATCGCCACCGTGACCGCGCTGATGGGCCGGGCGGGACGCACCGTGTTCATGGTGCCGGTGGTGCTGTCCGTCGCGGTCACCTGCGCCGCGAGCTATGCGATGCTGCGGGCCGCCGTGCCGATCTCCCGCCTGCTCGGCGTCACCGGACTGAACGTGATGAACCGCGTCATCGGACTCATCATCGGGGCCATCGCGGTGCAGTTCATCTTCGACGGCCTCAAGGACACGTTCCCGAGGCTGTTCGCGTGAAGCCGCTCCTGCCTGCGCTGGCGCTGTGCGCCGGCTGCGCGCTGCCGGTCGTCAGCGCCGGGACCTTCCTGCCCGCGGGCGATCTGCAGAAAGGCCAGATGCAGGCCAGCCTCTCCATGGAAGCGGGGAGGGTGCTGGCGGGCCCCAGCGACGTTCCCAACAGCACGGTCGCGGCCGCGCCCGAGACCAGCAAGTGGGAGGTGCTCACCTGGGTCACTTCCGACGCTTCCCTGCGCTGGCAGGTGCTCTACCACCTCACCTTCGAGGCGCAGCTCAAGCTCTCGAACCCCATCGATCCCTTCGTCCCGGCGCTGGTCGGCGGGTCGCTGGGCGCGCGGCTGCGCCTGTACGACCTGCAGGAGGGGGAAGGCCTGGCCTTCGAGATCGGCACCCGCTTCGTGGGCGTGGGCGTCGAGGAGGAGCTGGTGCGCACGCAGGACGGCCGCACACAGACCGACCGCTGGAACTACCGCGCCTTCGGCATCGAGGTCCCGTTCATCGCCACCTACCGCGTGTCGCGGGGGCTGGCGCTGACCGGTTCGCCGTTCCTCCGCCTCTATTGGATCCGGGCCTGGCACGAGACCATCAAGCCCGACGGGACCGAGACGCTCGATCGCCTGCAATGGACGCCCGTTCTCTCGGCGGGGCTGGGCGCGTCGATCGCGATGGACTTCGGCGTGGTCCAGGTCGCGCCCGGATGCGCCCTCGAGGTCGCTACCCGCGCGGGGCCGAACGCGCCCACCAAGCTGATCGTGGAACCGGGCCTGTCCGTCGGAGTGCGATTCTAGATGCAGCTGCTGGCGGCGGCGCTGGAGTGGGCGATCTTCCTCGTCCTCTTCCCCTTCCT
>DATFTN010000023.1:0-3064 GCA_035261845.1 Myxococcales bacterium
TCATGGTGACAGCAGCAGCTTGCCGCCTCGGCGCTCGAGATCAGCGGGAGCGCCCCCGTCGCCTGCAACGACACGGCGCACGCGAGCAGCGCACCCATCGTCCGGCAGCGGCGAGGACCTCGGACCATTGCGGCCCACCTATCTCGTGTACGAGTGACACGTCAACGCGGTCAGTGGCGCGGTGCACGGGCGAGCAGGTACACGTAGCCGCCGAACACCACTTGCGATCCGTACAAGCCGTCCAGATCGCTCGGCACCCGGCCGACCGACGCGCGCGCGCCGAGGGCGGGCTCGATGGGCCCCAGCGCCGGGAACGAATGCACGAATCCGAGCACCGCGCTGGACAACAGGTAGGACTGCGCGAACGCCTGCAGACCCGAGAACCCTGGGACGACGAGATCGTGCGCGGTCTTCTGCACCACTTCCAGCCTCACGTAAGGAGCGTTGCGCCCGTCCAGATCGAAATTCGCCTCGAAGAGGAAGCTGTCCAGCGGCGTCGCCTGGAGGTTCCTCCCCCACGCCAGCGTCGCGTCCACCTGCACCTGGGGCAGAGGCAGGCTGACCGAGAGCGATGCCGTGGCCTTGCTCGTGCTCAGCGTGACTCCGGTGAGCGCCGGCGGCTCGGGACTGGCCAGGTACCCGTACGACACCTGCAAGCTCACAGGCTGCACGGGGTTCGCGGAGAGGCGCACGGAGAACGAATCGAGAGGGCGGAAGTCGAAGTTCCACCGGTCCTCGTCGGGCTCGCGCCCGTTGAACCACGACGCCTCGAGCTTCACCTGCCGGGTGTACAGGCCCGCGGTCGCGACGCCGAAACTGACGTGGGTGGAGTCCTGCCAGTGGTGCGAGATCGGCGGGAAGGGGTCGCCTTCCGCCGAGGCGCGGTGCATGAAGGCCGGCGGCCCCAGCGCCGGCTCGCCCACCGGCGCCAGGTACAGCTCCGCGCCCAGCCAGTCCGACAGCGGGTAGCGGTAGGTGAAGGACGCCTCCATGAACAGGTCGTGGGGGTGC
This sequence comes from Myxococcales bacterium, assembly GCA_035261845.1. Classification (GTDB taxonomy): domain Bacteria; phylum Myxococcota; class Myxococcia; order Myxococcales; family 40CM-4-68-19; genus VBKO01. The sequence goes on from DATFTN010000023.1 coordinate 1,012, forward strand.
TGCCGGTCGTGGAGATGGACTCCCCGATAGAACTCGCCGGTCTGGAGGAGCAGCGGGAACCCCCCGGCGGGAACGGTGAGCGGCTCGAGCGAAAGCATGGCGCGCAGCTGCGCCTCGCCTCCCCAGAGCCCGTGCTCGGCCATGCCCATGAGCCAGTTCGTGGACATGAACTGCTTCCCGCCGCGACCCCCGAGCTGGTCGTCGAAGCCCACCGAGGCGGCGCCGTGGACCATGAAGCTCCAGCCACCCGCGCCGAAATGGATGCCCCGCATGGGCGTCGCGTCGGCTTGCCAGCTGGTGCCGGAGGGATTGCGCGTCATCGGCAGCGCGAGCTCGGGGGATTGCTCGGTGGGCATCAGCTCCATCCCGCACTTCGGGCATTGGCCCGGATGATCGGAATGGACGTCCGGATGCATGGGACAGGTGTACGTGACGCGGGATTCGGCCAGCACGGGGGCTGCCGCGCAGAGAAGCGCGGCGGCGGCTAGGCGCTGCAGCATCCGGCTCTTGTACCGGGCCGCGGTGCTGCGTGCTACATGCGGGCGATGCGCAAGGCGCTCGCGCTCGCGGTCCTGGTCGCGTCCGGCGCCCGCGCGGACGGCGCCTTCCCCACGGGAATGAGCGTCCTCCTCCCCGCCGGCGCGCCGCAACGGATCCTCGTGGGGACCACCTTCGGGCTGGTCCTGTCGGAGGACGCGGGCGCGACCTTTCGCTACGTGTGCGAGCCCTACGTGACGGGTTCCGGCGCTACCGTGCTCATCTACCAGGCGGCATCCGACGCCGTGGTCGCCGCTCACCAGGACGCGCTGTCGGTCACCGCCGACCTCGGCTGCAGCTGGACGCGCGCTTCGGGCCTGGCGCCCGGGCTGCTGGTCGTGGACGCCTTCATCGACCCGTCGAATCCCTCCTCGGTGCTGGCCCTCGCGTGGCCTCCCGCCGCGGGCGCATCCCTCTACCCTTCGACCGACGGGGGCCGGAGCTTCGGCCCGGCGTTGCTGACGAGCGGCACGCCGCCGGTCCACGCCGACGAGCGGCTGGTGAGCGTCGAGATCGCCGCCTCGGCGCCCGTGATCTACGTGACCACCTTCGCCTTTCCCAGCACGTCCTCGCCCGCCGGCAGCGCCGCCCTGTTGCGCAGCGGCGACGGCGGAGCGAGTTGGACGCGCTTCGAGCTGGGCGTGGGCCCGTCGGTGCAGGTGAAGATCGCCCAGGTCGATCCGGCCGACGCGAACACGGTGTACCTGTTGGTCAGCGTGAGCGGCGCGGACGAGATCCGCGTGACGGCGGACGGCGGCGCGACCGTCCAGCCGCTGCTCGCCCCGAACGCGTTCCTGGACGGGTTCGTGCGCGCGTCCGACGGGACGCTGTACGCCGGGACGGCGAGCGGCGACTTCTATGTCCGGGCGCCCGGCGCAACGGGCTTCGAGCGCCGCGCCGGGCCGCAACTGCGCTGCCTGGGCGAGCGCGCGGGCCGGGTGTACGCGTGCGGCAACTCGGTCGCGGACGGCTACGACCTGGCCACCACCGACGACCGGGGGAAGTCGTTCCAGAAGCTGCTCAGCTTCACGCAGATCCTGGGGCCCGCCACCTGCCCCGCGGTGCAGTCCGCCTGCGCCGCCGACTTCGACCTCCTGCAGCGCACGCTGGCCGGTGCCCCGAGCGTGGGGAGCTGCAGCTGCGGGCAACCGTCCGGCGGCGCGGCGGCGCTCCTCATCCTGCTCGCGGCGGCGCTGAGGAGGCGGCGTCGAGCGCCTGCGCGAGGTCGGCGATGATGTCGTCGGCGTCCTCGATTCCGACCGCCAGCCGGATCAGGTTGTCGTGGATGCCGATCGCCTCGCGCTCCTGGGTGGTCAGCTCGAAATAGGACATGAGCGCGGGCTGCTCGATCAGCGTCTCGACCGCGCCGAGCGAAGGCGCGATGGTGGCCAGCTTGCAGGCGTCCACCAGGCGCGACGCCTCGCGCAGCCCGCCTTCGACCTGGAAGCTGACCACTCCGCCGAATCCCTTCATCTGCTCGCGCGCGACCGCGTGGTCGGGATGGCTCGGGAGCCCG
>DATFTN010000024.1:0-33078 GCA_035261845.1 Myxococcales bacterium
GGTCCCGCCCGAGCGGGTCGTGGAGCGCGCCCTGGAGTCAGGCAGGGCGATCGCGCAGGGTGCTTCCCTCGCGGTGCGCGCGTACAAGCGCCTGGCGAACGAGACTGCCAGGCTTCCTCTCGACGAGGCGATCGCGTTCGAGACGGAGCTGTTCGGACCGGTCTGGATTTCCGAAGATCACGAAGAATGCGTGCGCGCGTTCTTCGAGAAGCGCGCGCCGCTGCTCACGGGGAAATGAGCTGGCGGCGCGAACGCGCACGATGGAGGGGTCGATGCGGCCGATACTGCTGTTTGCAATGGCGGCGTTCACGACGGCGACCGCCGCGAGGGGAGAAGCGAACCCGATCGTGATCGGGGCATCGGTGTCGCTGAGCGGCACGTACGCGGCGAGCGGCAGGTACAGCATCGAGGGGACGCAACTCTGGGTGGACGACGTCAACAAACGCGGCGGTCTGCTCGGCCGCCCGGTCCGACTCGTCTACTACGACGACAAGAGCGACGCGAACACGGGCGTCCAGCTGTACGAGAAGCTGATCACGGCGGACAAGGTCGACATCATCGTCGGCCCCTACTCCAGCGGGGTGACGAGCGCCGTCAGCACCGTCGCCGAGAAGCACCACATGGTGATGCTCGGACCCGAGGCCGCGGACGTGAAGATCTACACGCGCGGCTACAGATACAACTTCCAGGCGCAGACGCAGGCGGGCCGCTATATGCTGGGCGCGCTCACGCTCGCCAAGGCCAACGGGTACAAGACGCTCGCGATGCTCGCCGAGGACACGGCCTTCCCGAAGGCCGTCTCGGCCGAGGTGGCGAAGATGGCGGGGGAATACGGGCTCAAGGTCGTCTTCGACGAGACGTACCCCAAGGGGAGCTCCGACTTCAGCGCGCTGCTCACCAAGGTGAAGCAGATCGGCCCCGACGTCGTCTTCGCCAACTCCTACCTGCCCGACTCCCAGGGGATCCTCCGGCAATGCCAGGAGCTCGGAGTCGACGCCAAGATGTTCGCCGTCGCGGTGGGCGCGGCCGAGCCCCAGTTCGGCAATCTCGGGACGACCGCCGAGTACGTCTTCGGCGCGACGCAGTGGGCGCCCACCATGCCCTGGCCCGGAAATCCCGAGTTCATCCAGGCGTACCAGCAGAAGTTCAATCGCGCGCCCGACTACCACAGCGCCTCCAACTATGCCTCGATGCAGGTCCTCGAGGCGGCGGTAAAGCAGGTCGGGTCGCTCGATCAGGACAAGCTCGCCGCGGCCATCGCGAAGCTCAAGCTCGACACCGTCTACGGCAGGTTCGAGGTCGATTCGCGCGGAGTCCAGCTGGGATTCACCTCGGCGCTACTACAGTGGCAGAAAGGCAAACAGGTGATCGTCTGGCCGGACAAGATGGCGCAGGGCAAGGCGACCCTTCCCACGCTGCCCTGGTCGCAGCGGCGGTAAGCAAGCGGCGAGAGCGACGTGACGCCCCACATCTTCCTGCAACTCATCGTGAACGGGATCATGGTGGGCGGCGTGTACGGGCTCATGTCGCTCGGCATCAACCTGGTCTGGGGCGTGATGGGCGTCGTCAATCTCGCCCACGGAGATTTCATCGTCGCGGCCGGGTTCCTCACCTTCTGGCTCTTCACGCGCTTCCAGGTGAACCCGCTGCTCGCATTCCCGGCCGGCGTCGCGATGGGGTTCGCGATCGGGGTCCTGACGCAGAAGTTCCTGCTCGGGCGCGTGCCCCAGGATCGGGGGGCGGTGAAGACGTCGCTCCTGATGACGTTCGGTGTTTCGTACATGCTCATCAACGCCGCCCAGCTGCTCTTCGGCAACGAGTTCCAGACGGTGATGTTCCTGCCCGGATCCTGGCGGATGCTCGGGCTCGATTTCGCGAAATCGCGCGCGCTCGCGTTTCTGGTGGCCGCCGCCATCTCGCTGCTCCTTTGGGCCTTCCTGCGCTTCACGTTCATCGGCCGGGCCATTCGCGCCGTGTCGCAGAACCCCGAAGGAGCGTCGGTGTGCGGCATCGACATCGACCGGACGCGCGTCGTCAGCTTCGGCCTCGGCTCCGCGCTCGCCGCGGCGGCGGGCGCCCTGCTGGTGATGATCTTCGCCATCTCGCCGGCCATGGGGACCGGGTACACGGTCCGCTCGTTCGCGGTGACCGTGATCGGTGGTCTCGGGTCGTTTCCGGGCGCACTGCTGGGAGCATTGATCCTGGGCTTGTCCGAGGTCTTCACCGGATACCTGGCCAGCGCGCAGATCGCGAACGGGATCGCATTCCTCCTCTTCCTCGCCGTCCTGCTCGCCCGCCCGCGGGGTCTGTTCGGACGAGCGGTCCTCTGATGGCGACGGCGCTGCGAATCGTCGCCGCTCTCGCAATCGCGGCGCTGATCCTCGTCCCGCTGTTCGGATCCGAATACCTGATCAGCTTCACCTTCACGACCTTCCTCTTCGTCGGGATGGCGTACGGCTGGAACCTCATCTCGGGCTACACCGCGTACGTCTCCTTCGGCCAGATCTCGTTCTTCGGGATCGGCGCCTACACGATGGCCATCCTGGTCGCGAAGCTCTCCTGGCCCTGGCCCTTCGCTGCCCTGGCTGGCGTGGCCGCCGCCGCGCTGCTGGCGGCGCCGCTCGGCTGGGCCATGCTGCGGCTGCGCGGACCGTACTTTGCGCTCGGCATGCTCGGCTTCATGCAGGTGCTGTACATGGTCGCGTCGGCCTGGTCGGGTTTGACCAACGGAGGCGAGGGAATCTACCTGCCTCCGGTTCGCAGCCTGCGCCCGGTCTATCTCGCCTCGCTGCTGATGGTCGCAGCGGGTCTCGGGGTGACCTCGATGATCGACCGGTCTGCGTTCGGGCTTCGGCTACGCTCGATCGGAGAGGACGAGATTGCGGCCGAGGCAATGGGCGTGGACACGACGCGCGCCAAGCTCGCCGCGTTCGTCCTCGCCTCGATCTTCCCCGCGATGGCCGGAGGCCTCTACGCCTACCGCCTCAGCTACGTCGATCCGTCCTCGGCGTTTCCGGCTTCGTACGAAGTCCAGGTGATCCTGATGGTGATTTTCGGCGGCGCCGGCACCGTCTGGGGACCGCTCGTCGGCGGCGTGCTTCTCACCGGCATCGCGGAAGTTCTCTGGGCCCGGTTCGCCGAGATGCACCTGTTCCTCTTCGGGCTCATCATCGTGATCGTCCTGCGGTACATGCCGGAAGGCCTGGTTCCGCTCTTGCGCCAGCGCGCGGCGAGAACGAGTGGTCCGGCCCTGCCGAAGGAGGCCGCGGGATGAACCCGCTCCTCGAGGTGCGCGAGGTCTCCCGGTCGTTCGAGGGGCTGCGGGCCCTCGACCGCGTCTCGTTCGAGGTGCGGGAGGGGACGATCGTCAGCGTCATCGGCCCGAACGGCGCGGGAAAGACGACGCTCTTCAACGTGATCACCGGAGCGCTTGCTCCGACCGGCGGAGACGTGCTGTTCGAAGGCAGATCGATCAAAGGGCTGCGGCCCAACCAGACGGCGCACCTCGGGATCGGTCGAACCTTCCAGATCGTCCGCCCGTTTCCCGGCTTGACGACGCTGGAGAACGTGGCGGTGGCGGCGCTCGCAAGAGAAAGCACCCGGCGCGCGGCGACGCGGCGCGCGCACGAGATCCTGGAGCTGACGCACCTCGCTCCGTTCGCCCGGACCGAGGCGCGAAACTTGACCCTCGCCCGGCGGAAGCGGCTCGAGGTCGCGCGCGCGATCGCGCTGCGGCCTCGCCTGATCCTGCTCGATGAGGTGATGGCGGGGCTCACGCCTGCCGAGGTGGACCAGACGATCGAGCTGGTGAAGGCGCTGCGGTCGCTCGGAATCGCTGCGGTGGCGGGGGTCGAGCACGTCATGCAGGCAGTGCAGAAGATCTCAGACTGGATCATCGTCCTCAACTTCGGGCGCAAGCTCGCAGAAGGCCGTCCCGCCGAGGTCATGCACCATCAGGAAGTGGTGAAGGCGTACCTCGGGTCGCGTTACGCCGGCGCAGCGGCGCAGGGCTGAAGATGGCAACCCCGCTCCTGCACGTGAGCCATCTTGCAGCGTGCTACGGCGACGCGCAGGCCCTCTGGGACGTGACCCTCGACGCCTCGGTCGGCGAGCTGGCGGTGATGGTGGGCGCGAACGGGGCCGGTAAGACGACCACGCTGCGCGCCATCTCCGGGATGCTCCGCGCCGCCGGCGGCGTCATCGAGTTCAAGGGGGAGTCGATCCGCGGAGCGTCCTCCCGGCGGATCGTGGAAATGGGGATCGGGCACGTACCGGAAGGTCGCGCTCTGTTTCCGCAGATGAGCGTTCGCGACAATCTCGAGCTGGGAGCGTACACCCCCCGCGCACGGCGACGGCGCGGCCGCAACCTGGAGCGCGTCTTCTCGCTGTTCCCCAGGCTGAACGAGCGCGAAGAGCAGATCGCGGGCACGCTTTCCGGCGGCGAGCAGCAGATGTGCGCGATCGGCCGCGGGCTGATGAGCGAGCCTTCCTTGCTCATGCTCGACGAGCCGTCGCTCGGCCTCGCTCCCATCCTCGTGGACGAGATGTTCAGGATCATCGCGGAGATTCGCGAGGCCGGCGTGACCGTGCTGCTGGTCGAGCAGCACGTGGCGCAAGCGCTCGAGGTCGCCGACCGGGCGTTCATCCTCTCCGACGGCAAGACCGTGGGAGCGGGGACGGGAGCGCAGCTGCTGCGCGACCCGAAGGTCCGCGAGGCATACCTCAGCGTCTGAGCCGCACCGCCCGGCAAGCGCTCGCGCGGCGGACACCGTCGGGATCGAGACACCGCCGCCCGTTACTGACCCCCATCTTCTGGGCCGTCCAACGACCGCTGCAGGGCGAGGCGGTGCTCGACCTCCTCGAACGTGGCGCGCTCCGCGTCGCCGACGCACTCGAGCGGCGGGATCCGCACCCGCGCATCCACCGGCACGTAGGTGAGGAACGCGCGCAGTGTCTCTTGCTGTACGCCCTCCAGCGGCTGCTCCGAATCCACGTTGACGAGCACCGTGAACGAATCGGAGGTGGCGTGCGCGACCACGGACCGCACGTGCACGAACACCTGTTCCCGCACGGGGCGGATGAAGGTGAGGCCGTGCAGCCCGCAGAGGCGCGCTGGAACGCCGTCGAGGTAGGCGCGGGCGGAGAGACTCGCGGTCGCCTCGATCCATCGCATCAGCGTGCCGCCGTACAGCGTTCCTTGGAAGTTCAGCCGGCTCGCGCGCACCGGCTCGATCTTGTGCACGTAGGACGCCGCCCGGCGACGTGGCTCGGGCAGGTCCCACCGGTCGATCGGCAGCGGGAGGGATCGCGGGATCAGTTTCAGCAGCTCCCGCGTGAAGAGCGCGCGCTCGGGGCCCGCGGGCGGCGGGGGCGGCGCCGGGAGCTGGCCCGCGCGGAGCTTGCTGCGGAACTCGCGGCGCAGGCTGCCCTCCCGGAACCGGGCCATCTCGACCGGCGTCTCCGGACGCAGCTGCGGGACGAGCGCCGGCTTCCCTTGCTCGTCCAGCGCCACGAACGTCATGTAGCCGCTGAGCGAGTGCTGCTTCGCGGCTGGCATCCCGTGCCGCATCGTGACCGACACGCCCAGCGAGCGCTCCGAGGTGTATCCGACCGCCGCCGTCATCGTGACCCGCTCGCCCACGCTGATCGGGTGGAGCAGCTCCAGACCGTCCACCGACGCGGTGGCCACCGGCCTCCGGCAGTGCCGGCTGGCCGCGAGCACGCCGACCACGTCCATCCACTCCAGAATCTTCCCGGCGCGCAGGTAGCCGCGCTCGTCGGCGATGTCCGGAGCGACCCACTCGTCGAGATGTGCTTCGGTACCGGATCGGCTTGTGGCCGCCGTCTCGGCAGCCGCCTTCGCGTGGTCTTCTGGCATGGCCCATGACGCTACGCGCCAGAGCAGTACGACGCAACGCACAATTTCGTGACTGCTCGTGGAATCAGCCGAGCTGCGCCCGGACGGACAGCTTCGCGTTGTTGACCTGAACGCATGTTCCGTGCAGTAGATCGGGCGTGCTGAAGCAGGTCTCCAACCCGCCCAATCCCTGGGCCACCGCCGAAGTCGAGTACTTCGAGGATGCCCCGCCGGCGCGGCTCGAGGTGTACGAGGACCACACCCGCGAGATCCTGGCGCACAACGACAGCCCCGACGTCGGCTTCTCCTGGAGCGTCAACCCGTACCGAGGTTGCTTCCACGCCTGCGCCTACTGCCTGTCCGGCGATACGGCGATCCTGATGGGCGACGGGACGACCCGGCCGCTCGCGGAGATCCGCGTCGGGGACGAGATCCATGGCACGGTGCGGCGCGGACGTGACCGCTGGTACGCGCGAACCCGCGTGCTCGCACATTGGCGGAGCATCGTCCAGGCATTCCGGATCCGGCTAGACGATGGAACCGGGCTCGTCGCGAGCGCCGATCATCGGTTCCTCACGAAACGGGGTTGGAGAACCATCGCCAGCCGCGCTGCCCCGGCCCGAAAGACTCACCTCGGAATCGGAGATTTTCTCTTCGGCACGGGCACCACCTCCCGCACCGCGTCGGTGGGCGTGGTGGAGTCGTCCGCCGGGCTGCGCGTTGCCTCGATCGACGCGCTCGACGGCGAGATGACCATGTACGATCTCACCACCGGCACGGGCGACTTCATCGCGAACGGTGTCGTGAGCCACAACTGCTACGCCCGTCCTTCGCATGAATATCTGGGGCTCGGCGCCGGCACGGATTTCGATCGCAAGATCACCGTGAAGCCAGAGGCGCCGCGGCTGTTGCGCGAGGCGTTCGAGCGGCCGGCTTGGAAGGGCGAGCTGATCGTCTTCTCCGGCGTGACCGACTGCTACCAGCCGCTCGAGGCAAGCTACCGGCTCACTCGCGGATGCCTGGAAGTCTGCGCCGAGTACGGAAACCCGGTGGGCATCATCACCAAGTCGCCGCTGGTCGAGCGCGACCTCGACGTGCTGCAGGCGCTCGCCCGGGTGGCCGACGTCTCGGTCACGGTGAGCATCCCGCTCTGGGACCGCGAGCACGCGCACGCCATCGAGCCGCACGTCGCCTCGCCGCAGCGGCGCATGCAGATCATCGAGAGGCTGGCCGCGGCCGGGCTGGACGTGGGCGTGAACGTCGCGCCGATGATCCCCGGCCTCGGCGACGAGGACATCGCGCGCATCCTGGAGGCCGCCGCGGCCGCCGGCGCGCGCCGGGCGGGGTTCGTCTTCCTGCGGCTGCCGGGAAGCGTCGCGACCGTCTTCGAGCAGCGCCTGCGCGAAGCGCTGCCGCTCCGCGCCGAGCACGTCCTGGCGCGAGTACGGGAAGCGCGCGGCGGCAAGCTGTACGACTCCCGCTGGGGAGTGCGCGGGCGCGGGGAGGGCCGGTATGCCGAGGCCGCCCGGGCGCTGTTCGAGTCCACCGCCCGCCGCGTCGGCCTCGCGACCGGATGCATGGGAGGCGACGACACCACCACCTTCCGCCGGCCCGACCGCCCGGGAAGACAGCTGCCGCTGCTGTAGAACCCAAGGCTACGACGCGACCCGGTTACGCCCGGCTTGCTTCGCCTCGTAGAGCGCGGTGTCCGCGGCCCGCAGCAGCGCCGCGAGGTCCGGGCAGTCCGCGTTCGCGCTGGCGACGCCGAGGCTGATGGTGACGTGCACCGGCCCGGACCGCGTGTGCACCGCTCCGTCGCCCACGGCGCGCCGGATCCGCTCGGCGAGCACGGAGGACGCCGCTTTTCGCCCGGTGCCCGGCAGCAGGACCGCGAACTCCTCGCCGCCGGTCCGCCCCAGGATGTCCACCGTGCGCAGCGTATTGCGCACCCGCTCCGCCACGGCGCGCAGCACCTCGTCGCCCACCGCGTGCCCCAGGGTGTCGTTGACCTGCTTGAAGCGGTCCACGTCGATCATGATGGCGGTGAGCGGCTGCGCGAAGCGGCGGGCGCTCTCGAACTGCAGCTGCGCCAGCTCCATGAAGTGCCGGCGGTTGTGGGTGCCGGTCAGCCCGTCGATGGTGGCGAGCCGCTGCACCTCGTCGAACAGGCGCGCGTTTTCCACCGCGATCACGGCCGGCTGGGTGAAGCTCATCGCCAGCCGGGCCTTCTCCTCGTCGTAGGCGCCGGTCTTGTTGCTCTCCAGGGTGACCAGGCCGACGACCTCGCCGCGGGAGACGAGCGGGATGACCAGGGCGGCCCCGCCCCATCCCAAGGCGGGCTGCTCCGCCTTCAGCGCGCGCTCGACCGGGCCGCCAGGCAACACCTGCTCCAGCACACCCGCGTGCTCGGCCTCCGGATAGCCTTTCTGGGCGGCGACCCGGTAGCGCTCGCCGCGCTTCATCAGCACCGCCGCGCGCTGGTAGGGCACCAGCCGGGAGAGGCCGTCGAGGAGCCGCCCGAGCACCTCCTTCAGCTCCAGCGTGCTGGAGATGGCCAGCGTCGCTTCCAGACGCACGCGCTCGCGCAAGCCCGCGACCATCTCGTTGAACGCCTGGGCCAGCTGCGCCAGCTCGTCGTGTCCCCGGACGGCGACTTCGGTCTCCAGCTGTCCGCCGGCGACCGCCGCGGCCGCGGCGCGCAACCGCTCCACCGGCCGGGTCACCTGGCGCACGGTGGTCACCGCGAGCACCAGCGCAGCCACCAGCGCGATGCCGATCCAGAACGCTGCCCCGCGGGCGAGCCGCCGGATGGGCCCGAGCGCCGCGTCCGCGTCCTCTTGCACCACCACCCTCCATCCGGAGACCGGCACGTCGGCGCTGGCGCCGAGCACGTCCTCCTGATCCGTCCCCGAGAGCAGCGGGTGCTGCGAAAGATCGGCGCGGGAGAGCGCCACGTTCGGGTCGGGATGGATCACCGCGCGGAAGGCCCCGTCCACCAGGAAGGCGCTGCCTTCCGAGGGGCGGAGCTTCTCGAACCTCTCCTGCAGCGAGCGGAGCGACAGCTCGACGGCGAGCACCCAGCGGGCGCCTCGCGCCCCCTGCACCGGAAGCGCGAGCACCAGCCGCGCGACGGGCAGCCCGCCACGCCCCGGCAGCACGTAGGGCGGGCCAAGCGTCAGGCCCTTCGATCGGAGCGCCTCGCGCAACGGCACCGCCGCGGCGTACGCCCTGAGCGCCTCCTGGTCGATCTCTTCGTGGTCGGCCTGCGCCTCCGGCACCACCTGGCTGAAGCGCACCGGCGTCACCACCGGGTCGCCCTTCTCGTCGAACAGCCCGACGACGTCGGCGCCCTTGGTCTGCTGGTAGATGAGGAGCAGCGCCTGCTGCCGCGCTTCCTGATCCAGCTCGGCGAGGCGCAGCGACCGGGTGGCCAGCGTCAGGGCGTCGAGCTTGTCGAGCAGCACGCGCTGCACCTGGTCGGCGAGGGCGGACGCGGCCTGGGCGTGGATGCGCGCGACTTGCGAGCGCAGCTCGCGGCTGCCCGAAGGCAGCGTCACCACCGTCGCGAGCGCCAGCGGGGCGGCGCTCGCGCACGAGAGAAGCAACGCGAGCTTCACTCCCAGACGCATCGGAAGATGCTTGGCCGGGGGAGCGCGCAAACACAAGGATCCGCATGTGCGCACGGGGGTCGGTTCCAGTGGGAGGAAGTCGCCGATGTCGGTCCGACCTGCGATAGAGTGGAATTTGCGGCGGTCGCGATCCGGCTCGTACTCTCCAGAGATGATGCGGGGCCTCTCGTGCGCGGGGCGGGCGCTGATCTGCGCCGCCGTGCTGTCCGCCTGCCGGCGCGCGCCGGCGGGCACCGCCATCCCCGTGAAGATCGCGAGGCCGCTTCCCCCAGGCGAGCCGCAAGTGCGCGCCACCGCGGTCGTCATCTCGCGCAAGGGCAAGGTCGAGCTGCAGCGCGGCATGCTCGGCGGCTGGTCCGACGCCGAGGTCGGCGATCGCCTGGCCCCGAGCGACGCGCTGCGCACCCACGAGGGCGAGGCGGAAGTGGGCGTGGACGGCGTGAAGATGCGCGTGCACGAAGCCTCCGCTCTGCGGCTGAAAGACGCGAACTCGCGCTGGCTGCGCGCGCAGGTGCGCGGCGCGGTGGAGTCCGAGGTGGAGCCGGGCAAGGGCAGCGTGGACGTGGAGGTGGAAGGCAGCGACACGCGGGCGCACAGCCAGGGCGGCCATTTCTTCGTCACCGCCGACGGCCGCGGCGTGGTGGCGGTCGCCGCGGTGACCGGCTCGGTGAACCTCACCTCCCACGGCAGGCAGGTCGAGGTGAGGCCGGGCACCGTGAGCCGGGTGGCCGGCGTAGGGCCCGAAGACGCCTCGCCGGCGCTGCGGCGGGTGCTGCTCTCGGTCCGCTGGCCGCAGGAGCGCGCCACCAGCAAGGACACCGTTCCGGTCAGCGGCAAGGTGGAAGCGGGCAGCCGCGTGTTCATCCAGGGCCAACCGATCCCGGTCGAGCCGGGCGGCTCGTTCCGCGCCGACGTCCCGCTGCGCGACGGCAAGCAGACCGTGGCGGTGGTCGCCATCGATGCCATGGGCCGGCGCAAGCAGGTGGACACCACCATCGTGCGCGATCAGTCGACCCCGACTGTGCGGGTGAAGAGGAAGCTTTGGCAATCGCGCTGAGCACGCTCCTGGCGATCTCGGTGACGCTGTCGGCTGACCCCGGCACGCTCACCCTCGGCAAGGACTCCAGCGCGCGCCTCGAGGTCCGGGTCCGGGGCCTCTTCGGGCGCCCGTTGTCCGCGGCGAAGGTCACGCTCAGCACCAACGTGGGCGCGGTGGGCGAGCTGCAGCCGGCGGGCGATGGCACGTTCACCGCCGCGTTCACGGCGCCCAGGTCTCGCGCGCCCGTGGTGGCGCTGATCGCGGCGATCGCCGAAGCGGAGGGAGACTACGCGCTCGGCTGGCTGGCGCTGCCGATGTCCGGCAGGGACTCGATGACCTTGGAGACCAAGCCCCGCGCCTCCGTAAATCTAAAAATCGCCGACCGCGATTTCGGCCCCGAGGTGGCCAACGCGAAGGGCGAGGTGCAAATCCAGGTCGTGGTCCCCCCCGGCGTGGACAAGGCGACCATGCACGTGGAGGATCCGCTGGGGAACACGGCGGACCGCCAGCTCGATCTCGAGCCTCCGCGGTTCTCGCGCATGCGCGTCCTGCCCGTCGGGCCGCCCCAGGCCGCCTCCGGCGACTCGGTGGAGCTGCAGGCGTTCGTCGTCCGCCGCGACGGCTCGCCCGACTCCGACGCGCGCGTCACCGCCAGCGCCGACCGCGGCGAGATCGACGTCTCGCGCAATCGGCGCGGGATCGTCGCCGTCTCCTGGCAGCCGCCGCGCGGCGGTTCGGGCCAGACCGCCATCGAGGTGCAGGCCTTGGACGAGCGCGCCGAAGTGCGCGCCTCCATCATTCCGGGCGGCACCGGCGCCCCCCGCTCGCGCGGCACGTGGCTCTCCGCCCTGGGACGTCCCTCGGTGGGGCTGATCGCCACGGGAGGCACCACCTTCAGCGGGGTGCCCTCCTTCGGGGGGGCGGCGGAGCTGGCGGTTCCGCTCCTGGGCACCCCCTTCGAGGCGCTGCTCGACGTGGGAGCCGTCGGGTGGCTTTCCACCATCGAGCCCGCGCCCAGCCCGTTCCTCGGCCGTCCCGAGCGGGCCACCGCCACCGGCCTGCTGGCAGAGGTCGGAACTCGCGCGACGCGGACGTTTCGCGGCGTGGATCTCCACGCCACGCTGCTCGTGGGCCTCCAGCAGACCTGGGTCTCGGCCAGTTCCCCGGGCACGCCGTCCCTCTCCCGTTCCTCCTCGGAGATGGGAGTCCGCGCGGCCGCGGCCCTCGGCGCGTCGTGGCCGCTCGGCCCGGGACGCCTTCTGTTCCAGGCGCAGACGTCGCTGACGCCGGCGCTGGGCGGACTGGAGAACCCGCTCAGCGGGGTCGCCTTCCAGACGGGGTATCTGCTCCCGTTCGGCCGGTAGCGCGCCTCTCGAATCTTGGTAGGATCTGCGGATGGCTTCTCGCATCCTCCGGGCCCCGGCTCCGAACGAAGCCGCGGCGGTCCTCCACTCCTTCACCAATCACCTGCTCTACTCGCTGGCGAAGGACCAGTACTCGGCCACTGCCCGAGACCGCTTCATGTCGCTCGCGCTGACGGTGCGCGATCGGTTGATCGAGCGCTGGATCTCCACCCAGCAGCGCTACTACCGGCGCGACGCCAAGCGCGTCTATTACCTGTCGGCCGAGTTCCTCATGGGCCGCGCGCTGGCCAACAACCTGCTCAACCTGGGGCTGTACGACACCGCGCGCGAAGCGATGCGGATGATGGGCCTGGAGATCTCCGACCTCCTCGAGCAGGAAGTGGACGCCGGCCTGGGCAACGGCGGCCTGGGGCGTCTCGCCGCCTGTTTCCTGGACTCGATGGCCACGCTGGACATCCCCGGTTACGGGTACGGCATCCGCTACGAGTTCGGGATGTTCGACCAGGAGATCAAGGCCGGCTGGCAGATCGAGAAGCCGGACGAGTGGCTCCGGTTCGGCAACCCCTGGGAGATGCCCCGGCCCGAATACTGGGTGCCGGTGGCGTTCGGCGGCCGCACGGAGGAGCACTTCGACCACGGGCGCCTGAGGGTCCACTGGGCGCCGGAAGAACAGGTCATCGGGGTCGCCTACGACACGCCCATCGCGGGCTATGGAAACGCGACCGTCAACACCCTGCGGCTGTGGCGCGCCCGGGCCAGCGAGGAGTTCGACCTCACCCTGTTCAACGACGGCGACTACGAGCGCGCCGTCCTGGAGAAGAACCGCTCGGAGACGATCTCCAAGGTGCTCTACCCCAGCGACGTGAAGATGTTCGGGAGGGAGCTGCGCCTGAAGCAGCAGTACTTCTTCGTCGCCTGCTCGCTGCACGACATGGTGCGCCGCCACCTGGTGGCGCACAAGTCGCTGGACGATTTCGCCGACAAGGTCGCGATCCAGCTCAACGACACGCACCCCGCCGTCGCCATCCCGGAGCTGATGCGCATCTTCGTCGACGAGCACCAGATGCCCTGGGAGAAGGCCTGGGACCTCACCGTCGCGACCTTCGGGTACACCAACCACACCCTGCTGGCGGAAGCGCTGGAGACCTGGCCGGTAGAGATCTTCGGCATGCTCCTGCCCCGCCATCTGGCGATCATCTTCGAGATCAACCGCCGCTTCCTGCGGCAGGTGATGAACCGGTTCCCGTACGACGAGCCGCGCATCTCCCGCATGTCGCTGATCGACGAGGGGGACGGGCAGCTCTCTTCCAAGCGGATCCGGATGGCGTACCTGGCGGTGGTGGGCTCGCACTCGGTGAACGGCGTGGCCGCCCTGCACACCCAGCTGCTGCAGCAGGATCTGCTGCGCGACTTCCACGAGATGTGGCCGGACCGGTTCAACAACAAGACCAACGGCGTGACGCCGCGCCGGTGGCTGCTCGAGGCGAACCCGCTCCTCTCCGAGGCGATCTCAGCCCGGATCGGCGACGGATGGACGATCGACCTGGGCGAGCTGCGCAAGCTGGAGCCGCTCGCCGACGACGAGACCTTCCGCGCCGCCTTCCGCGACATCAAGCAGCGCAACAAGGAGCAGCTGGCGACCTACATCGAGCGCGAGCACGGCATCTCCATCGACCGCGGCTCGATCTTCGACGTGCAGGTGAAGCGGCTGCACGAGTACAAGCGCCAGCTGCTCAACCTGCTCCACATCGTCGCGCTCTACCTGCGCCTGAAGAAGCAGCCCGACCTGCCCGTGGTCCCGCGCACGTTCATCTTCGGCGGCAAGGCGGCGCCGGCGTACGCCACGGCCAAGCTGATCATCAAGCTGATCAACTCGGTGGCCGCGGTGGTCAACGCGGACCCGCAGGTCAAGGACAAGCTCAAGGTGGTGTTCCTCGCCAACTACCGGGTCTCGCTGGCCGAGCGCATCTTCCCCGGCTCGGACGTGTCCGAGCAGATCTCCACCGCGGGCAAGGAGGCGTCCGGCACCGGGAACATGAAGTTCGCCCTCAACGGCGCCCTGACCATCGGCACGCTCGACGGCGCGAACATCGAAATCCGCGACGAGGTCGGTCACGAGAACTTCTTCCTCTTCGGCCTCACCGCGCAGCAGGTCCAGGACCTGCTCCGGAGCGGCTACCGTCCCCGCGACTACTACGAGAAGAATCCAGAGCTGCACGCGGTGCTGGACCTCATCAACGGCGGCTTCTTCGAGCCCGAGCACCCGGAGCTGTTCCGCCCGTTGGTGCAGTCGCTGCTCGACCACGACCCGTACCTGCTCCTCGCCGATTTCGCCTCGTACGCGGAGTGCCAGCAGCGCGTCGATCAGGCATTCGTCGACAAGGATCGCTGGACGCGGATGGCCATCCTGAACGTCGCGCGGATGGGGAAGTTCTCCTCCGACCGGACCATCCGCGAATACGCGGAGCAGATCTGGAAGGCGCAATCGGTGCCGGGATGATCCGCCGTCTCCTGCGCCTGCTCCGCCCAGCGCCCAAGCCGCCGCCGCGGGCGCCGGTAGACCCGCGCGTGGCCGCCGACCCGTGGCTCGCGAAGCTCTTCGCCCAGCTGGGCGACCGTTACCGCCTGGGCAGCGACGGCCCCGACGGGGCGCAGGTGCTCCGCCGCACCGCCCGGACCCGCTTCAACCCGATGCAGGTCTGGCTCCGCCCCGTCGATCGAGTGGTGCTCGGCGACTACCAGGTCCGCGAGCATGGCGCTCAAGGAGCGGAGCAAGCGCGCTCTCTCCTCGACGCACGCGTCACTCACGCCTTGCACCAGCTCGGGCTCGACACCGCCGGCGAGACGCTCGAGGAGTGGGGTGGCCACGTGCTCACCCGCCGCTACCAGGGGCGGTGCGACGATCCGATCCGCGGCGCAGCGGCCGTCCGCTACATGTGCCAGGAATCGGAACAGATCGTCGACACGGCCGCGGAGTGACGTCGATGGTGATCGCGTCTAGGTCGGGAGCGGCCAGGGCGGCTCGTCCGGGAATTTTCCCGTCCTCAGTTTGATGTGCAGCCACGCCTTTTCTCGCCAACGCGCGACACGGCTCTCCGTGTTGCCCTTCGTCATGCGGTAGAGGCGTTCGACCTCTTCGAAGGGCATGCTCTCCGGATGCTCTAGAACCTCAGGGATTCCGGAGGCTTTCCGCTCAGCGGCGTCCATACCCGGGCGGTGTTTCCGGAGGAGGGCCAGGTCCTCCTGGCTCACCAAGGCAATCATCGGATAGCCGTGGCGGGACACGAGGACGCGCTGCCTGCCTGCGGCCACTGTGTTGGCGAGGTCCTTGAAGTGCACGCGAAGATCGCTCGCCGATACGCAAAGTTCGTCCATGTCCCGAGCCTGACATAGGGGTCTGACATCGGGCCCGAAAAAAATTATTTTTTATTTTTTTTCGGGGGCGGAACACCCCCCTGACCGCTGCTGTCGGTGGCGCGCAGCGTCAGCGCGACAGCTTGACGGCCCCGTGTTCGCGTCCGGGGAGAAGGGCGCCGCGGCGAGGTTTGCCGCCAGCCCGATCTGCCGCGACTTGTTCCGCGCAAACCTGGCTGCTCAGCGTAGATTGCCACCGGCGGGCCCGCCCCGCTCGTCGCGCTGCCGTGGCGCGCGGCGAAAGGGTACACATGGACTCCGATACCGATCGACTCATCCGGACTGCGATCGCGCAGCTGCGCCTGATCCGGTTCCAGCTCGATGGCCTGCTCCGCATCGCCGAGCCTCATGATTATGGGATCATGAACGGGACGCTCCGCCTGTTCGTCTTTCAGGTGGGAGGTGAAAGCCGGTCGGGCCGGCTTCCCGACTGGCGTTTGGTGACGGTCGCCGACGCCTCGGGGTTCGAGCTTCTCGAGCGGACCTTCTCGGGGCCGCGGCCGACGGGGTCGCGAAAACGTCAGCCCTGGGAAAAACTCTTCGCCTCGGTGAGCCGTGCGCCCTTCGGATAGCTAACGGGCCAGCTCGACGGGGTGACCCAGGCGTTCGGTGAGGATCGCCCGGAGCCGGTCCCAGAGCTCTTCCCCCGTCTTGGAGTCGAACCAGCGGCCCGTCTTCGGGTCCGGGGAGAAGTGCGCCGCGGCGAGGTTTGCCGCCAGCCAGATCTGCCGCGCCGCCGAGTGGCTGTTCACGACCACCTTGGGTCCCTCGTCGAACTCCAGGGTGAGGATGCCGTCCGCCAGGTCGACATCGACGCCATCCACGCCTCCCAGCGCCTCCTCGATGCGCTCCAATTCGTCGAACGCGAGCCGCTCGAATTGTTTGTCGTCCATCACCGCACCTGATCGCCGCGCCCGGCGAGCGACCGGAGCGCTTCGCCTTCCAGGCGACACACCACCCATTCTTCCATCAGCCGCGCGCCCAGCCCGCGGTAGAAGTCGATCGACGGCTGGTTCCAGTCCAGAACGCTCCATTCGAACCGCCCGCAACCTTCCCGGATCGCGATGCGCGCCAGCTCGATCATCATCGCCTTTCCGATGCCCCGGCCGCGCAGTTCGGGCCGCACGAACAGGTCCTCCAGGTACAGGCCCGGCCTGCCGAGCCAGGTGGAGAAGGTGAAGAACCACAGCGCGAACCCCGCCACCTGTCCGTCCTCCTCGGCGATGAGCACCGAGAACCGCGGCTGGGGCCCGAACCCGTGCCGGAGGAAGTCCTCCTCCGTCGCGACCACCGCGTCCGGAGCGCGCTCGTATCCGGCCAGGTCGCGCACCAGCCGCAGGATGACCGGCACGTCGGCGGGTGTGGCAGCGCGGATCCGCGGCACGCACCTGTCTCTACCGCACGGAGGGCAAGCTGTCAGGCGGCCAGGCATTGCCCGCGCCGCCTGCGTTAAGATCGTGCGGCCCCGATGGTCGAGCCACTTCGCATCCTCAGCTACAACGTCCGCTACTTCGGACACTCGCTGCGCGGCCTGGCCTCGACGCGGCAGGGGAAGCGTTCCATCGCCCGCGGGATCGCGTCGCTGACGCCCCTGCCGCACATCATCTGCCTGCAGGAGGTAGAGACCTCCTCGCTGCGATCGACGCTCGCCTTCCGCCCGAAGAGTCCCGAGGAGACGCAGCTCGAGTCGTTCATGGCCGAGTTGGAGCGCGCCTTCCAGGAGCTGGATCGCCCCTTTCCCTACGCGGCCTTCTACTTCCGCGCGCATGCGAACCGCATCGGGACCCGCGCCATCTCCACCATGGGCCTGGCGGTGGTCGTGGACACCACCAGGCTGCGGGTCGAGCACCACAACGCGCTCGAGCCCCACCCGATCACCCACCATCACGTGCAGCGCTTCAAGGACCGCAAGCAGGCGCGCATCTGCGCCCACCTGCGCGTCGTCGATCGCAACGGGTGCGGGCTGCACGTCTTCAACACGCACCTGAGCCTTCCCACCCCGTTCGCCAAGCAATTCTGGACCGGCACCGATCGGATGGGCTACGGCGTCAACCAGCTGCACGAGGCGCGCACCCTGGCCGAGTTCGTCCGCCGCCAGTCGAACGGCGACCCGCTGGTGGTCTGCGGCGACTTCAACTCGCCGCCAGGCTCGCCGGTCTACAAGTTCCTCACCGAGGAAGCGGGCCTGACGGGCGTGCAGAATGCCCTCGGCCAGATCCGCGGCCGGCCCCGCGAGTTCCCCACCGCAGGCTTCCTCTCCCTGCGCATGCACCTCGACCACCTGTTCTGCAATGCCAAGGTCCGTTGGCTCGACCTCGACGGGACCTTGCCGTTCGGCGACCGGCGCAACCCGTTCCACGGCAAAAGCGACCACGTGCCGCTGATCGGCCGCTTCGAGATCGACGGCGCATGACCGCACCGGACGTCCTCTGCTTCGGCGAGGCGCTGGTCGACCTTCTGCCCGACCGCCGCGGCAAGCTGCGCGACTGCGAACGGTTCGACGTCCACTCCGGCGGCGCCCCGGCGAACGTGGCGGTCGGCCTCGCCCGGCTCGGCGTGCCCACCGCATTCTGCGGGGTGGTCGGCGACGACGAGTTCGGACATCTGCTCGCCCGCAAGCTGCGCGACGAAGGAGTCGACTTGCGCC
This sequence comes from Myxococcales bacterium, assembly GCA_035261845.1. GTDB lineage: Bacteria > Myxococcota > Myxococcia > Myxococcales > 40CM-4-68-19 > VBKO01. The sequence continues at coordinate 17,951 of DATFTN010000024.1, forward strand.
TCCGTTTCGCCGCGGAAGCGCGCACCGGCCTGTGGTTCGTCGCGCTCGACGAGCGCGGCGACCGCACCTTCTTCAGCCCCGGCGGCCTGGACAGCGCGGACAAGCTGATCAGCCGCCAGGACGCGCTCGCCGCACCCATCCCGCAGGCGCGCTGGCTGCACTGCGGTTCGTCCTGCCACGTCCGGCCCGAAGGGCAGCGCGCGCTGAAGACCGCCGTTGCGCGCGCGAAGGAGGCGTCGGTGCGCGTCTCGTTCGACCCCAACGTGCGCGTCCACCTCTGGCGCAACCTGGGCGCGCTCCGCGCCCTGTGCGAGTCCGTCTTTCCCTCCTGTACCCTGGTGAAGCTGTCCGAGGACGAGTGCGAGGCGTGCGTGGGCGAGCGTGCGCCCGAGCGTGCCGCCGAACGGCTCCGCGACCTCGGCGTCCCCATCGCCTGCATCACGCTGGGCGAGCGGGGCGCCATCGCGCTGCGGGATGCGCGGTGGTTTCGTGCCGAGGCCCCGCGTGTCGAGGTGATGGACACGACCGGCGCAGGCGATGGCTTCGTGGCGGGCCTGCTCTCGCGCCTGGCGCGCAACCCGAACCCGACGGACGACGCGCTGCAGAGCGCGCTCGACCTGGCCTGCGAAGTGGGCAGCCGCGTCTGCACCCGGATGGGCGCCGTGGCGGGACTGCCCCGACTCAGTTCTTCTGCTTCACCAGGACGGTATTGAGCAGCGCCAACAGGGTGGCGCGTGATTCAGCGCTCGAGCGCACGGACGTCAGCGACAGGTGCAGGTCGATCCAGGTCCCGGCTCCTGCGCGCGGACCGCAAGGCTCGAGGCGCAGACGCCGAGCGTGATCAGGGTTGCTGAATCGAGTCTCAAGGAACCTCCTCGGGGTGGCTTGATCGTATCCCGATGGGAAACCCGATCCAATTTGCGACGCGTCGAACGCGTCGGAGCGGATTGCTCCTCCGAGTGCGCTGAGGTATGCGCGCCGGGCCGTGTTCACTCCTGCCACCACACGCGCGGAGGCCCCGCGCCTCCTGGGCGAGCTGCGCGAGCTGCTGCGGCTCGCGGTGCCCGTTGCCGCGGCCCAGGCCGGCATCGCGCTCATGGGCCTGGTGGACACCGCGGTGGTCGGCCGGCTGGGTGCAGCCGCCCTCGGCGCGGTGGGTCTGGCGAACGGCATCTTCTTCGCGGTCGCGGTGATCGGGATCGGCACCGTGATGGGGCTCGATCCCCTGATCGCGCAGGCGTTCGGCGCGCAGGATCGCCCGCGCACCCGCGCGCTGATGTGGCAGGGAGCGTGGCTGGCGCTGATCGTCTCGGCGGTCCTGGCGGTGCCGCTCGGGTTCGCGCCGGGGCTCATCGACCTGGCGGGGATCGAGCCCGAAGTGGCCCGGGGCGCGAAGCAGTTCCTCTGGGCGCGCCTGCCCGGCCTCTTCCCCTTGCTCCTCTTCATCGGGCTGCGCGCTTACTTGCAGGCCGCCGCGGTGGTGTGGCCCCTGGTGCTGTCCACGGTGCTGGCGAACGTGGCCAACTTCGCCCTCGACCTCTTGCTCGTCTTCGGCGGAGCGCGCCTTCCCTGGTGGGCCGGCCCTCTGCGGGACGTCCCTGCATTGGGGCCCGCGGGCTCCGGGCTGGCCACCACGTTCTGCAGCGTGCTGCAGGCGGCGGCGCTGCTCCTGGCGGTTTTCGGACTGCGCGAGCGCGAACACCCCCGGCGCTCGCCCGATCTCCACGACGTGCGCGCCGCCGCCCGCATCGGGATCCCCGTCGGGCTGCAGATGGGGGCCGAAGTCGGCATCTTCGCCCTGGTCGGAGTGCTGGCAGGACGGCTCGGACAGATGAGCATCGCAGCGCACCAGGTCGCCATCTCGCTGGCCAGCTTCACCTTCTGCGCCGCGGTGGGCGTCGGAAACGCCGCCTCCGTCCGGGTGGGTTGGGCGATCGGCGCGCGCGACTCGCGGGCTGCCCGGCGCTCCGGGCTGACCGCGTTCGCGGCCGGCGCGAGCATCATGGCGCTCTCGGCGCTCGCCTTCTGGCTCTTCCCGCAACAGGTTGCCTCGCTCCTCAGCGACCGCGCCGACGTCATCGCCGCCTCGGCGCCGCTGCTCGCCGTCGCGGCTTTCTTCCAGATCTCGGACGGCGTGCAGGCCGTCGGAGCGGGAGTCCTGCGGGGCGCCGGCGACACGCGGTTCGCCTTCCTCGCCAACCTGGTCGGCCATTACGCGGTGGGACTGCCGACAGCGGTGCTCCTGGGTCTCCTCTGGGCACGGGGCGTCATCGGACTGTGGTGGGGGTTGTGCGCGGGCCTCACCGCGGTGGCCGTCGCCCTGCTTTCGCGGTTCCTGCGGCTCTCGAAGCGCGAGATCGCTCCGCTCGAACGGCATCCTCCGCCCGGGATGTAGGGAGAGGTGTGGAAGAAGCGCTTGGCTGCGCGCAAAAGCTGAGCGATCCTGACACGGGGGTTCCCACAGATGACCCGGTTCCTGGCAGGCGCCGCGCTGGCCCTGTTCGCCTTCAGCGCGCTCGGCGCCGAGAAGAAGAAGCCCGCTCCACCGCCCGAAGTGCCGCTGCCGCCCGTCGAGCAGTTGCCGCTGCCGGCCGTGCCGCAGGAGAAGCCCGCCCCTGCCACGAAGCCGCCGGATGCGTTGCCGCCGTTGGCGAAACCGGTGCGCATCGGTGTGGGCGTCGCGGGCGATCTCGATCCGGCAGCCGCCACCCGTCTGGCCGCCTCGCTGAGATCGATCGCCGCGTTGGCGCCGCTGGCGAAAGAAGCCGTCGCGATCCCGGCCGAGCAGTGCGACGCCGACGCTTGCCTCTCTACGCTCGGCGCCGCGCAGCAGGTAGACCAGGTCCTCTTCGCCCGGGTCTCCGGCGGCGCACTGTCCGTCCGCGCGCTGGATCTGACCGGCGCCAAGCCGCCTGGCGAGACGCGGCAACCCGCGCCTGCCGATCCCGCCGAGCTGCGCGCGACGGCCGAAGCGCTGGCCTGCAAGCTGGTGGTCCCGGCAGGATGCACCGGCGAGGCGAACATCGACGCGGTCGGCTCGACGATCGAGGTCGACGGCAAGCCCGGCGGGCCCCGGCTCACCCTGCCCGTCGGAGTGCACTCGCTGATCGTCCGGTCGGGCGACTCGGCCGTGCGGCGATCGATACCGGTGCTCCACGAGAAGCCTTTCGCGCTGGCGCTACGGCGCAGCGGAGGACAGCTCGCGCTCCTCACGCCCGACGAGGTGGCCCAACAGGCGGTCGTCTACGCGGAGCCGCCCGCCGCGCCTGGACGCCGCTGGACGCGCACCGCCGGCTACGTCGCTGCGGGGGTCGGGATCGTCGCCGCGGGGATCGCGGTGGCGGAAGGCCTGCACGGCAAGTCCCAGATCGACCAGGCGGAGAGCAACTACCGAGCCAACGGGAACGTCTATCGCCCAGCCGATCTTTCGACCCTTCAATCCGGGAACTCGGCGGCGCGCACGGCGAACGTGCTGTTCGTCGCCAGCGGCGTCCTGCTCGCGTCGGGCGCCGTGCTCGCCTTCGCCTTCTGACCATGCGCACCCTCATCCTCGCCACCCTCCTGCTCGCCGCCGGCTGCAGCACCGGCAGTCTGGGCCACTGCAACTCGAATTCCGATTGCCCGGCCGGCGCCACTTGCGATCCCACCGAGAACGTCTGCACGGTGGGCGCGAACGACTGCTTCCCGGCCTGCGGCGCCGGCCTCACCTGCCAGAGCGCGGCGTGCGTGGACCTGTCGGGCCCGGACATCCAGATCGCCGCCGACCCGCAGCCGTACGCGCGCTTGCTCGCCGACGGCGGAGTCGATCTGATCCGGCTGCCGGTCACCATCACCGATCCCTCGGGCGTCTGCCAGTCGGGCGCCTGCAGGCCGAAGCTGACGGTCGGCTCGACCAGCTCCTTCTTCGCCCTGCAAGAGGGCAAGGTATTCTCCTTCGACCTCGACCCGACCCGCGCGGCCGCCGGTCAGGAGGGGCCCCTGGCCTTCACCGTGACCGCCCAGGACTCGCTGGGCCACCAGGCCATCGCGAGCGGCTCCCGGTTCATCGACGACAAGGCGCCCGCCGTCACCCTGAAGGTGTTTCGCGACGGCGATGCGGAGCCACCTAGCGGCGTCGGCCCTCCCCCGATTGCCTTGAACACCGGACACGACGGGCAGACGTTCCTCTACTCCGACGTGGTGCACATCAAGGGAACGGTCGCCGACGACGGCGGCATCGGGGACGTGAGCTGGCGCATCGACGGCATCGCCATCGACGGCGGCGTCAGCACCGGAGCCTCCCACCCGATCTGCGACGGCGGGAGCAACTGTTCCTTCGACGTCCAGGTTGCCCTGAACGCGCCCACGAATGGAGAGTTCCACACGGGCGACGGGCGCGCCATCCCGGGGAACTTGCAAGTGGCCAACGGCGGCGACACCAGCATCCCCGTCGGCGATCTCCAGGTGGTGCTGACCGCCGCCGATCGAGCTCGCACGGCCGCCGGACACACGCTCTCGAACGTCTCCGCGCCGACCACTGCGGTGCGCACGACTCGCTTTCTCTGGCTCGCCAGCCTGCCCACCGGGAGCATCGTAAGCGGCCTGGCGATCCACCCCAACGGCGACGTGATCGCCACCACCGAAGGCGCGGGCACCGGGCTCGCGGACGAGGTATTCGCCGTTCCCTCGAGCGGTCCGCTCCCCGACGGCGGGTTCCCCTTGCACTGGACCTTCGGCCTCGACGCGGGTTTCGGCACCGGCGGCTTGGGGGACATCGTCGACATGCCCGCGATCGGCGCGGGGGACGGCACCAACGCACCGATCTACGTCGCGACCACTGATGGCGGAGTGTTCGCCCTCTCCCCCTCGGGAGCGATGCTGTGGAACGCCGTGGATCTGCAGGAGCTGTGGACGGCGCCGGCCGTGGTCAACCTCCCGGCCGGAGAGGCGGTCGTCATCCCGTCGGCAGCCACGCCTGCCAACCAGTCGAAGGTGTTCACCGTCGGCTCGTCGAATGGTTCCGTGTTCGTGCTCGACGGCGGCGTCGACGACATCGATCTGAACTCCGCGCCGCTCGTCCTGGACGGCGGCGTCTACTTCGGGACGAAGACCAGCTTCTACCGGCTGAACCTGCCGGACGGGGGCCTGGCCCACGTGAGCGCCGGGGGCGAGACCTGGAGCCCGATCACGGACGGCGGAGTCGTCTACACCGCGAGGAAATTGGCGGCGGCGGCGCCACTGACCACCTACCAGCAGTCGCTCACGCCGGTGCGCACCGTACCCGTCGCCGGCGGAGTGAACCAGGACCTCATCGTGGACATGAACGGGCGCGTGATCGCCTCTACCACGACTTCGCGGCTGGTCAGCATCGACACCGCGGACGGCGGGCTGGTGGACGTCGGCCTCGACCTCGAGAGCACGATGGGCGATGGGAAGATCCCGCTGCAGGGCTCCGACGGAACGATCTACCTGCCGCGCAGCATGGGATTCCTGCTCGCCTTCCGCAACGGGCTCACCTCGTGGACGTTCGACCCCAGCGGCACCATCTTCCGCGCCGCCACGATGGACTGCGCCGGCCGGCTGTACGTCGCGAGCGGCGAGACCATCTACGCCCTCATCACCGACGACCGCGGCCTGGCCGATGCACCCTGGCCGACCTACCGGCGCGACTCGCGCGCGACCGGCAACTTCGGAGCGCCGAAGTACGGTGTGCGTCTGCCCGGCCCGGACGGCGGCGTCTGCAACAACTAGCGCGCCTCTGTGGCATCAGAAGCGCCATGATCGTTGCGCCAGTCCTTTCGGCCTTGCACGTGCTCGCGCTGGGGATCGGACTCGGCGCCGTCTTCATGCGGGGCCGGTACTTGCTTCCGTTCGCCGCCGCGGCAATGGCCCGTGGCCTCTGCCTCTATTGAGTCAGTGCGCGGCGAACCCGAGGCGGAATCCCACCCCGAAGGCGCCGAGCACGAGCAGCGCGAACAGCACCGAGCGCAGCGACCAGAGCACCATGCCCAGGAGCGGAAGACCGAGCCGCTCCAGGCCCTCCGCGAACACCTCGATGAGTTGGCCCATGGCCGAGCGGCCCTTACAAGACCCGTGCCGGGAGCGCACCGGCGGGGGGCGGGGGACGCCCGCTTGCCCGGCGGGCTTCATTCTATAGAATGTAGACGTGCACCCCTGGCTGTCTCGCCTGCGCCACGACCTGGTCAAGCGCGCCGTGTGGCCCGCGCGCGATCTGCGGGATGCATCGCGCGAGCCAGGCCCGGCCGATCTCTTGCACCTCCAAGGCGGGCTGCTCGATTTGCGGGACGACGACGGCCGGGCGCTGACGGCCGCGGATCTCTGGGAGCGCCTGCGCGCCGAGGCGCCCGGCTTCCCGGCCAGCGCCCTCGACGCGTTCGGCGGCGCCGTGGCGCGGGCGCAGCTCGCGATGACCCGGCTGGCAAGGGATCCGCGGAGCTGGCCGGCCGCCGTCGACGCGATGCTCCGGATCGAGACCGCTTTTGCCGATCTGGCACGAACCCTGGAACAGGAGTGACCTAAAGTGGCAAGGCTCCTCGTCATCGACGACCGCGACCAGACGGTGGAGATGGTCCACCGCCACCTGCCGCAGTTCGAGACCGTGACCCGCTGCGGGCGCAGCATCCCCTGCCAGGTGTGCGAAGAACGCGACCGCGGCTGCACGCTCAAGTGCGCCCACGACTACCGCGAGGCGGCCGAGGCGCTCTCGCGCCAGGCGCAGCTCCCCGACCTGGTGGTGCTCGACCTGCACTTCGCGCTGCCCGAGGAGCGGCTCTTGCCCGAGGACAAATCGCAGCATCAGGGGCGGCGGGGCCTGGAGGAGCTGCGGCGCAAGCAGGGGCTCTACATCCTGGAGCGGCTCCGGCGCGACTACCCCACGCTGCCCGTGGTGCTGCTCACCACCACCGACGCCGACTTCGAGAAGCCCCAGGGACAGCTCGTCTACTTCTGCGAGAACGAGGTGGTGGACAGCCGGACGCTGGCGGCGGAGATCACCCGGGCGCTGGATCTGCAGCACGCCTCCCAGGAGGGCCCGGTGTTCTGGGGCCGGGGGGCGGCGATGGCGGCGCTGCGCCGGCAGATCGGGGTGCTGTCGCGCTCGCCGCTTCCGGTGCTGATCGAGGGCGAGACCGGGACCGGAAAGAGCTACCTCGCCGAGCACGTGCTGCACCCGCGGTCCGGCGCCAAGGGGCCTCTGGTGATCACCGACTTGAGCACCATCCCCTCCACCCTGCTGCCCGCCCACCTGTTCGGCGCGCGGCGCGGGTCGTACACCGGCGCGGTGGAGGACCAGGCCGGAGTCTTCGAGCAGGCGCACGGGGGCACGCTGTTCCTGGACGAGATCGCCAACCTCGACCTGGAGCTGCAGAGGCAGCTGCTCCTGGTCCTGGAGCGCGGCACCGTGACCCGCCTGGGCGACGTGCGCCAGCGCCCCGCGGCGCCGCGCCTGATCGCGGCCACCAACCTCGACATCGCCCAGCTGGTGCGCGACGGCCGCTTCCGCCACGACCTCTACATGCGCCTGAACCCGGCCACCCGGCTGCGCGTGCCCCCGCTGCGCGAGCGCCGCGAGGACCTGCCCGACCTGGTCCGCTTCGCCCTGCTGGACGCGCTCCGCTCGGAAGCTCTGCGGCCGCTGGTGCGGGCCTACCTCGCCCGCTTCCCCACGCCCGACGACTTCCGCGAGGACATGAGCGCGGTGGTGGTGGGCAAGCCGCAGGCCTCCCGCGCGCGGCGGGACGCGTTCACCGTGTTCCTCTCCTCCGCCGCGCTGCAGCGCCTGTCCGCGCACGACTGGCCCGGCAACCAGCGCGAGCTCAAGCTCTTCGCCTCGAACGCGCTGGTGTTCGCGCTGGCGCAGCACCTCGATGCCGCGGCCGCCGCGCGCGATCGGGCGCCGGCGGTGCTCTCGGTGCCCGACCAGCTCGTCGACCAGCTCCTGGGGTCCGAGGGCGGGCCGCGGTCCCGTGCCGATCGCCGGCTGGCATCCGCGGTCACCGAGCTGGGCCGCCGCATCGAAGTGACGGTCAAGTCCGGACACAGCTTCGCGGAGATCTCCGCGGACGTCGAGCGGCAGTACCTCGTCGCCCTGTTCCAGGCGCTCGACGGAGACCTGGACCGCATGGCCCGCGAGCTGTTCGGACCCGCGGCCACCCGGCGCAAGGTGCACCTGCGCATGAACCAGCTGGGGCTGCGGCTCCGCGAGCTCCGGGGGGCCCAGGCGTGATCGCGCTCCTGTGCGCGCTGCTCGCCGCGTCGGGGCCCTACGCCGCGGGGCGTGGGCTCCTCCGCGCGGGGCGCCCGGCAGAGGCGCTGCCCCTGCTCGAGCAGGCGCAGCGGCGCGATCCGAAGAACGCGGCGGTGGCCGCCGACCTGGGAACCGCCCTGCTGCGGGTCGGCCGCCGGGCCGAGGCGGAGCAGCAGCTCCGCGCCGCGATCGAAGGCGATCCGAAGCGCTGGAGTCCGTACGCCACGCTCGCCTCGCTCTTGTCCGAGGATCCCGGCCGCCTGGACCGGGCGGACGAGACGATCGCGCTGCTCGACCGCGGGCTGGGCCTGGTCAAAGGCGAGGCGGCCTTGCTGGAGCTGCGCCTCGCGCGCGCGGATTTCCTCCGCTCCGTCGGGCGGACCTCCGAGGCCCGCTCCGAGATGGAATCTCTGCTTCGCGGAGAGACCGCCCCGGCCAGGCAGCGCCGGATCGCCGATCTGCTCGACCGGGTGGCTGCCGACGAGCGCCTCCGGGCCGCCGAGGACTGGCCCGAGCCCGAGGTGACCGCCCCGGACCGCGCCGATCTGGCGCGCGCCGAGGCGGACCTCCGCCGCGGCGATTCTCGCGCGGCGCTGGCCATCGCCGAGAGGCTCTGCGCCGCCCGCGGCGGCTGGCGCGCCCCGCGCTGGGTCCGCGCCCGGGCGCTGGAGGAGCTGGGCCGCGTCGACGAAGCGGCGCGCGAGCTGGGCGTCCTGGTCCAGCTGGCGCCTTCGCAGGCTGGGGCGTGGCGCAAGCTGGGCGAGCTGCTCGCCGCCCACGGCGGCTTGCTGGAGGCCGAGCGCGCCGACCAGGCCCTGCGTCAGGCCCTGGCGCTCGAACCCTCCTGGACGGACCTGGGGCTCGTGCGCGCGCGGCTGGCGCTGCGCCGCGGGCGCCCCTCGGAAGCCGTGCGCGCGCTGACGCGGCTCCTCCGCGACCATTCCGCCGACGAGACCGAGGTGAAGCGCCTCCTCGACGTCGCCCGGGCGCAGGCCGACCTCGCTCCCGCTCCGGCTGGCGTTCCGTCGCGCGCACCGGAGCCGTCTCCCGAGGCCCGAGATCTCTTGAGGCAGGCGCAGGAAGCGCTGGCCGCGGCGCCGGCCGGCGAATCCGCCCAGGCCCTCCTCGCGCGGGCGCTGGAAGCGTCGCCCGGCTTCGTCGACGCGGCGGCCGCCTGGGTCGCGCTCCGCGGCGAGCTGCCGGAGCGCACCCGCGAGGCGCTCTGGGGAGACGCGGCGGCGCTGCTCGACCTGTCCTCCCAGGTGCAACGTGCGCGACCGGCGGACGGGAAGATGCTGGTGGTTCCCTGGATCGATCGGGCCGTCGAGCTGGGCGCTCCCGAGGCGCGGTACCAGCGCGCGCTGCTCCGGCTCGCCGCCGCCGACCGCCCGGGGGCGCTCGCCGACTTGACCGAGTACGCCGCCTCCGCGCCTCCGCCCGTCCACCTCGACGAGGCGCGCGGCCTGCGGGCGCAGCTCGTGCCGGCCGTGCGCGTCGATCCGGCCGAAGCCCAGGCGCGCGCGCGGCTGGCGGAGGATCGGCCGGAAGCGGCCCTGGTGGCGCTGGGGGGCCGCTGCGAGGCAGGCAGGCCCGCCGGGCTGCTGCTCGCGATCGCCCAGGTGCGCGAGTACTCGGGCGACCTGGCGGAGGCGCTGGCCTGCTACCGCGCCGCGCTCGCGGCCGGACCGATCCCGCCGGAGGCCGCGCAGAGATTCGCCCGCGCCGCGGCGCGTGCCGCGGTCGGCGACGTCGAGCCTTACGCGGAAGAGTTGCGGGGCGCCGCGGCCGCCGGCACCGCGGCCGCGGACTGGGCGCTGGCGCGGCTGGATCTCGCCCACGGCCGCCCGGACGAAGCGCTGGCGCGGCTGGACGGCTTCCTGCGCGCTGCATCTCCCGACGAGCCCGGCCTGGCCGCCGCCCGCGCAGCCCGGGACGGCCTGCTGCGCGCCAGCGACGATGCCGCCCGCGCGCGCTGGCGCAAGCGCGCTGCCTTGGCCGGGGCCGCCGCGCTGGTCCTGCTCGCGGCGGCGATCGCCTGGGTCCACGGCAGCACCGTGGCGCGGGCCCTTTTGCGCCGGCCGCGCCTCTACCCGGCCGTGGCCCGCACCGTGGCGGCGCTGCGGCACGACGTGCTCAAGCATCGGGCCAGCGTGCTCTCTTCGGCCCTCGATTCCGGCGCGCGCGAAGAGGTGGCTCGCGCGCTGCTCGATCCGGAGCCGGTCTCCCGGACGGTCGCGCAGGCCTACCAGCGCCTGCGCCAGGAGGCGCGCGCGCAAGGCGTGGCGCTGCGGCCCCTTTCGCGCGAGCCGGTGTTCGGCCCCCTGGTCCGGGACCTCTCCGCCGCCGAATCCGTGTTGCGCAAGCCGTCCGCGGACCCCGCGCCGCTCGCCGCGATCGATGGGCGTCTGCGCGAGCTGCACGGTCCCGCGCTGGCGGACCTCTTGCGCAGGGGACCGCGCACGCGCCTCTCCGCGCGTGAGCTGGAGGGATGGATCCGCGGGGTCGAGGCCGAGGTCCGCCGCGGCGGCGCGGGCTGGAGCTCCCCGTCGATCCTGGTCCAGGGGATGGAGGTGGAGTTCCCGGTCGAGCGCGAAGCCTTGGCCACCATCTTCGCCAACCTGCTGCGCAACGCGCAGGCCGCGGCCACTCCCGAGGGGCGCGTGCTGGTGCGGCTGGGCGAGGAGCGCGACCCCGCCGGGCGGCGCATGCGGGTGCTTTTGGTGGGCGATTCCGCCGACGGGGACCTCACGCTGGAGGCGATCGAGTCGCGCGAGAGCGGACGGGGGTTGGCCATCGTGCGCGACCTGACGCGCGAGTGGCATGGGCAGGTGGTGGTGCGCGCCGAGGCGGCTCCGCTGCGCAAGGCGATCGGCGCCTGCTTCCCGGCCGGCGGCGGCGGTCCTTCGGCATGAAGCCGCGCTGGATCGTGTGCGAGGACGGCGACGAGTACTTGTCCCGGTTCCGGCGTTTCCTCGGCCACGAGTTCGAGTTCGTCCCGGCGGGCGATCTGCAGGAAGTGCTGCGGGCGCTTCCGGGGGCGGCCGGCCTCCTTCTCGACCTCGATTTCCGCCGGGCCGATCCGGCGCGCCTGGTGGACGAATCGGGCGCGGCCCGCGCGCGGCTCTCCGCCGGCGAGCGGAGCCGGCTGGCCGAGGTGCAGGGCGTGCTCATCCTGCGCGCCCTGCGGGGGCGCGGCGTGGGCCTGCCGGCGCTGCTCTGCGCGGACCTCGACGACCCGGCCCAGGCGCGGGACCTCGAAGAGCAGCTGGCGCCGCTCACCGTGGTGCCCGGCAACGAACCCGTCGCTCGCATCGGCGACCGCCTGCGCGCGCCAGCTTAAGCGGAACCGAAGAACTCCTTCAGCGCCGCCGTGACTGCTTCGGGCTGCTCCATGGACGAAGTATGTCCCGCGCGGGGCAGCATCTTGAACCGCGCGCCGGGGATCCGCTCCGCCGTGCGGCGCGAGCGCTGCGGCCGGACCGCCACGTCCTCCTCGCCCGAAAGCACCAGCGTGGGAGTGCGGATCGAGCCCAGCTCGTCCATCAGACCCGCCCGATCGAGCACGCCGCGTAGCGCGAGCAGGCTGCCGCGCACGTCGTTGTCCAGCAGCTCCTGCCGCAAGGATTGTCGCAGCGCTGCCTTGGCCGGATCGCGCAGGAACGTCCGGCCGAACATGATCTTCATGATCGGCGCAACCAGCGCCCGCGTCCCGAGCGCGCGGATGATCAGCCCCATCAGCGCGTACTTCGGCTTGTTCAGCGCCGGCTCGGGGTCGGCGGCGGTCTCCAGGAGAGTGAGCGTGCGCAAGAGCTCCGGCCGGCGCAGCGCCAGGCGCATGCCGATGAAGCCCCCCATGGAGAGCCCGACGAAGTGGCAGGGCGCGGCGCGCAGCTTCTCGATCAGCCGGGCCGCGTCGCGCGCGAGCGTGTCCATGTCGTAGCCCGAGTCGGCGATCGGGCTGCGGCCCTGGCCGCGGAAGTCGAACGAGATGCACCGATGCTCTCCGCGAAGCGCCTCGATCTGGAAGCGATACATCGTCCCGCTCCAGAGCAGGCCGTGGGCGAACACGACCGGCGTTCCCCCTCCCCCGGTGTCTTCGTAGTGCAGCTCGGCCCCCTCCACCTGCAAGCGCGGCATGCGGCGAAGTTGCCCGACCCGCGCGACGGCGCATACTGAACGGCCGTATGGGTGCCCGGATCTACCAGCGCATCTTCCAGGCGACCCCGTAATCGATCACGTCGAACCTCTCCAGCACCTTCTCCAGCCGCGCCTGCGCCGCTGGCGACAAGGCTCGCTGCGCGTCCAGGGCCTCGTCCTTCCTCCGCGGTAGCGCGTGGAGCGCCTCTGCCGGGGCGGCATGCACCACGGCGGCAGGATGGACAGCGGCGGCGGCGAGCCAGAGCATCGGCGTCTCCTGCCGCCGGGCATTCCACGCTCCGTGCCAGGCGAGCGGGCCCGTCGATGCTCGCGTTTTCGGCTCCCGACGACGTTGCTGCTTCGGACGACTCTATCTTTCGTAGCCGCGCTCCATAGAATGTGTCCCCATGACCGACCGCCTGTACCTTCGCGACCCGTACCTGACCCGCTTCTCCGCCCGCGTCGTCTCGCTGGCCGAGGTGAGCGGCCGTCCAGCCGCGGTGCTGGATCGCAGCGCGTTCTACCCCGAGGGAGGAGGACAGCCTGGAGACCGCGGAAGCCTGTCCGGCGCCGCGGTGCTCGACGTGCAGGAGCGGGAGGGCGTGGTGCTGCACGTGCTGGATCGGCCGCTCGACGCCGGCGACGTAGAAGGCGTGGTCGACTGGCAGCGCAGGTTCGATCACATGCAGCAGCACCACGGGCAGCACTTGCTCTCGGCCGCCTTCGAGCGCGTCCAAGGCGCCCCCACCACCTCCTTCCACCTGGGCGAGCGCACCTGCACCATCGATCTGGACTGCCCGGTGTCGCGCCTCGACGATGCGGCCCTGCGCTCCGCGGAGTCCGCCGCGAACGAGACCGTCTGGCGCGACCTGCTGGTGGTGGCGCGCGACTTCGGGCCTGAGGAGCGCTCGCGCCTCCCGCTCCGCAAGGAACCGGTCAAAGGAGACCGCGTGGTGCTGGTGGAAGGCGTGGACGCTTCCCCCTGCGGCGGCACGCACCCCTCGCGCACCGGGGAGGTCGGCGCCATCGCGGTGCTGGGCGCGCAGAAGTGGGGATCGGGCAAGGCGCGGGTGGAGTTCGTCTGCGGTAACCGGATCGTCAAGCTGCTCGCGGAGCAGGGCCGCTGGCTAACCGGGGCGGCCGAGGCGCTCAAGTGCGCGGTGCGCGACCTGCCCGAGTCGGCGCGGCGCGCCGCCGACGAGGCGGTCGCGCGGCGGAAGGCCGCAGAGGCGCTGGAGAAGGACCTGGCGCGGATGCAGGCGGCAGAGCTCGCTGCGAAGGGGTCGCCGGCGGTCGCCCGTGTGGAGCGGGCGTCGCTGGCCCGCGCGCTGGCTGGAGCGCTCGCGGAGCGCGGCGCGATCGCGCTGATCGCCGCCGTGGAGGACGGCCGCGCGCATCTGTGCTTCGCGCGCCCGCGCGGCGCGCCCGGTCCGGGCATGAACGAGCTGATCAAGGAGTCCCTTCAGATCCTCGGCGGCAAGGGCGGCGGCAGCCCCGACTTCGCGCAGGGCAGCGGGGAGCCCGCCCGGCTGGACGAGGCGCTGGCGGCGGCCCGCGCACGGCTGTGATACGGAAGCCCGCCATGCGGATCCGCCACGACTGGACGCTGCCCGAAGTGCGGGCGCTGCACGACCTGCCGCTGCTCGAGCTGGTCCATCGCGCGCAGGCGGTGCACCGCGAGGTGTTCCGGGACAACAAGGTGCAGCTCTGTTCGCTGCTGTCGATCAAGACGGGAGGATGCCCGGAGGATTGCGCCTACTGCCCGCAGGCGGCGCGATATCACACGGGAGTCCAGGCCGAGCCGCTGATGGAGACGGACGACGTGCTCGGCGCGGCGCGGAAGGCGCGCGACGCGGGTGCCACCCGCTTCTGCATGGGCGCCGCCTGGCGCGAGGTGAAGGACGGGCCCCAGTTCGACCGGGTCCTGGAGATGGTGCGGGGCGTGCGCGCCCTGGGTCTGGAAGCCTGCTGCACGCTGGGCATGCTCACGCCCGAGCAGGCGCGGCGCCTCAAGCAGGCCGGGTGCACCGCCTACAACCACAACCTCGACACCAGCCGCGCCGCGTACCCGAGCATCATCACCACCCGCGAGTACGACGACCGGCTCCGCACGCTCCGGCACGTGCGCGAGGCGGGCATCACCGTCTGCTCGGGCGGGATCATCGGCATGGGTGAGTCGGTGAACGACCGCTGCGAGATGCTGCGCACGCTCGCGGCGCAGGATCCTCAACCGGAGTCGGTGCCCGTCAACATGCTGGTGCGGGTCGCCGGCACGCCGCTGGCGGGCAGGCCGCCGGTCTCCACGCTGGAGATGGTGCGGATGATCGCAACCGCGCGCCTGCTGATGCCGCGCGCGATGGTGCGCCTCTCCGCCGGCAGGTTGCAGATGAACGAGGAGGCGCAGCTCTTGTGCATGATTGCCGGCGCCAACTCGATCTTCTTCGGCGAGAAGCTGCTCACCACCGGCAACCCCGAGCTCGAGCAGGACATGGCGCTGCTCGCGGCTGCCGGGATCGAGCCGCTCGCGCCGGACGCCTGAAGTCCGGAGCCGCGTCAGCTCACCAGCGCGTGCTGAACGCCAGCGCGGTGCCGCCGGGGGACTCATCATCAATCACTTCTCGTCCTGCGCGAGACGGCCTGGTTCCGAAGAGCATCGACGCGCGTTCCGCGTCGGAGGACGAAACGACCGTGGGTCTCCCTTGCTTTTCAGGGGGAGTTTGTCGAAGGCAGCGGCTGTGACGCTGCT
>DATFTN010000025.1:0-3055 GCA_035261845.1 Myxococcales bacterium
GCGCTTTCATGGGGGCGGGACAATAAGGGTGCGGCGGCGACCTTTCAACTGCCGCGGGATGGTACGCTGCCGGCCGGACATGATCGAGCTGGTGGCAGCGGGCGCCGCGCTCGCGTCTCGCGCGCTGCTTCAAGCGGCGGATGCGGCGCTGACCGCGGTGGGCGAGGACGAGCTGCGCGACGCGCGGGGGATGCCGAGGCGCGTCCGCTGGGTCCTGTCCATGAAACGCAACCCCGAGCCCACGGCGGCGGCGCTGCGGGCGGCGGCGAGCGGGCTTCTGGCCTTCGCGGCGGTGGCCTGCGCCATCTGGGTGAACGGCGTGCTGGCCCGGGCGGGCATCGCGCGCGCCTCCATGTCGCGCGCCACGCTGCAGCTCCTCGCCGGCCTCGTGGCTGGCGTCCTCGCGCTGGTCCTCGATCTCGCGCCGCGCTCGCTGGCTGCCGCCAACCCGCTGAGGTGGAGCCTGGCGCTCGCCGGCCCCACGTACCTCGTCTGCGCTCTCTTCAAGCCGCCCATGCGGCTGATGCTGCGCCTGTTCGACGCGCTGCTCCTGCGGCAGGGCGCGACGGCCCGGTACTCGCCGCCGCCGCCGCCCCTGGAGGAGATCGAGAAGATCCTCTCCGGCGAGTCGCGCGGCGGCGAGAAGCGCGCGCCCTCTGCCGAGCTGGTGCATGGGCTGTTCAACTT
This sequence comes from Myxococcales bacterium, assembly GCA_035261845.1. Taxonomy (GTDB): domain Bacteria; phylum Myxococcota; class Myxococcia; order Myxococcales; family 40CM-4-68-19; genus VBKO01. The sequence goes on from DATFTN010000025.1 coordinate 688, forward strand.
CGCCGGCCGCACCGCCAAGGAGGTGATGGTCCCTCGGACGCACGTGGTCGGCGTCCCCGTCGACGCCACTCCCCAACAGGTCATCGACCTGCTCTCCGAGGAGGGCCACACGCGGATGCCCGTCTACGAGGGCGATCTCGACCGGATCCGGGGCGTGCTGCACACCAAGGACGTGATCCCGCTGCTCGCCAATCCCGAGCTGATCGTGCTGCAGGACCTTCTCCGCCCGCCGCTCTGGGTGCCGTGGACCAAGCGCGTGGACGAGATGCTGCGCGAGATGCAGCAGAAGCGCAGCCACCTGGCGCTGGTCGCCGACGAGTACGGCGGCTTCGCCGGCATCGTCTCGCTCGAGGACATCCTGGAGGAGATCGTCGGCGAGATCCGCGACGAGCACGACACCGAGGTGCCCGTGCCGCCGCTGGGCGCCGACGGCACTGTCCTGGTGCGCGGAGAGGCGCGCATCGACGAGGTGAACCAGGTGCTCGGCGCGCACCTCCCCCGGGACGGCGACTTCGAGACGCTGGCCGGCCTGCTCAACGCCTGCGCCGGGGCCATCCCGCAGTCGGGCGACCGGTTCTACGTGGGCGGCCTGGAGCTCACGGTCGCGCAGCGGGACGAGCGCCGCGTGCGCCTGGTGCGCGTCGCGCGCGCGCAGTCGCAGCCTCCGGCCGTGCGGGCGCGGTAGTCAGGTTGGGCGCTCAGTTGGGAACCCGTTCAAGCCGGAGCCCACCCTTCGTCACTACGTAGTGATTCGCCAGGTTGTCACTGCACCAAGTCTCGAACTCTTGCAGCCGGAGGTTGTCGGGAACCTTTCGCCATGTCGGCTGGTGCAGGTAGGTCCAGACGTACTCGCGCATGAAGGATGCGCTGTCGACACGCATGAGGTCGTCGAAATAGGCCACGGCAAGTTCCTCGTCCTTCTGCCGAAGCTCGCGGTAGATCTGGGTGGCCGTCGATCGGGCCTCGACTTCTTCCTCGAAGGTAGGAATGACAGCGCCAACCTCCCGTGGATGCGAATCTGGATGCTCGGCGATGAACCTGCCTCGCGCCATGAGGTACCCAAGCCAGATCGCTCCTTCTCGTTCCGGCTTGATTGGAGTCCAATCGATTGCGATGCTCAAATCGCTTGCGCCCGCACCACGGGGGCAGCACACGCATCAGTGGCGAGAAGCGTTGTCAGCATGAAGAAGGATGCGAGCGTCGGATTCTGGGCGCCGGCCATCTGTGCTCTCCGAGTCCAACGGTTGCCCGAGATGCAGCCCCGGGCTGGACTACATCGAAGCAGGTGATGGATGCGTTCTAGACCACCACTGCCGCGGCCGCGAGCATCTCCTTCACCATGGGCGTGGTCTGCTCCAGCATCGCGAGGGTGGAGGGCAGCAGGTCGGCGGTGACCTTCTGCGCCCGCAGCGTGTACGTGAACGAGAGGGTCCGCAGGATCCAGCTCGGGGAAGCGCGAAAAACCTGCAGGCCCGCCTCAGTCGAGGACCAAGCAGTACGCGTCGAGCAGCACCTCGGGAAGGTCGAGGTCGCCCTCGGGAGCGCGCACGTAGCCCCGCCCCATATAGAGCTTCGCCACGCCTTGGTTGCCGCGCCGGACGTGCAGGCAGATGTATTTCGCGCCCATCTGCCGGGCCCGGCGCTCGGCCTCGTCGAGCAGCGGCTTCGACAGGCCGCGCCCTTGTGCCGCCGGATCGATCGCCAGGTGCCGGAGATCGCAGGCCCCGGGCAACCAGGCCTCGCTGGCCGGCGCGCCCGGCCGCCAGACGGCCACGGTACCAAGCACCTTTCCCTCCAGCTCCGCGACGAGGACCAGCGCCTCTCGCCGCTTCGAGGCGACGTCGCGCAGCTCGTCCTTGCGGCGGTCGGTGAGCACCACCTCGGGCATCTTCTGCGCGTACCGCGTCAGGTAGCCGGAGACGAGGATCTCGCCCACGGCCGCATCGTCCTCCGGCCGGGCTTCGCGAACGACCACCTCAGCCACGGCGCAGCTCGTGGACCAGCCGGCGCGCGGACACGGAGAACCCGAGGGAGCGGTACAGCGCGCGGGCCGGGCGGTTCGACTCGGCCACGGAGAGCACCGCATGGGCCGTCCCTTCGAGCGCCGCGGCGAGCAAGGCGCGGCCGATGCCCATGCGGCGGAACTCGGGAAGCACGGCGACCTCCTCGATCCCCAGGGTCCGGCCCAGGCGGACCCCGGAGAGATACCCCACCGCGCGCCGCTCCACCTCGGCCAGCAGGACCAGCCGGCCTTCCTCGCCAAAGAGCTGCGCGACCTCGTCGGAGCGGGTCGCGAACGTGTCCGGGGCGCCGGCCCACGCTTCGCGCGAGAGCCGCTCGAGCTCGCGCACCGCCTCGCCCGGACCGA
>DATFTN010000026.1:0-7330 GCA_035261845.1 Myxococcales bacterium
CCGGGCTGCCCCTGTCGGTCCTCCTGGGAGCGCTGCTGGTGACCTGGCTGTTCCAGCTGGCCGCTCCGAGGCGCTTTGCGCTGGGGCTGTCGCGTTTGCGGGGAGGCGACGCAGCCGCGCCCGCGCCGGAGCTGTCTCCGATCGTCGGCGATCTGACCGTCACCTACCTGTACCCACAGTACACCGGACTGCCCGCGCGCACCGAGGAAGGCACCTCGGGCAACCTGCGCGCGCCGCGCGGGACCGAAGCGCACATCGCGGGCCGGGCGGACCGCGACCTCTCCGAGGCGGTGGCGGTGGTCGACGGCAAGCCGGTGAAGCTCCTTTCGCAAGGCCCGGGGCGGCGGCAGCTCTCCGGATCGCTCACCCTGACCCAGCCGGGGCGCTGGAGCTTCCGGTTCCTCGACGCCAAGGGGCGCACCATCGCCCAGGGGCCCGAGCGGCCCATCGAGATCGTGGCCGATCAGCCGCCCCAGGTGACCCTCGAGTCGCCGACCGAGAAGACGCTGGAAGTCGATCCGCAAGGGCGGGTGGTGCTCGGCTGGTCGGCGACGGACGACTACGGAGTCTCGCAGATCGCCCTCTTGTTCCAGCTCGCCGGGGGCAAGGAGGAGCGCGTCGTCCTGCAGACCCCTGGCCAGGCGGCGCGCCGGCTGCGGGGGACGTACTCCTGGGAGCTGTCGCCGCTCCGGCTGCGCGCCGGCGACAAGGTGACCTACGCGATCGAGGCGCGGGACAACGACGCGATCGACGGACCCCAACGGGGCGCTTCGGCCACGCAGGTGCTGAAGGTGTTCTCCGCGGCCGAGCACAGCCGCGAGGCGCTCCTGCGCGCCCAGGCCCTGTGGGAGCGGCTGGTGGCCCTGGCCGCCGATCGGATGGAGGAGAAGCCGGCACCGCCGGCGGACGCATCGGGCTGGTATTCGGTCACCGGGGCCAAGGACCAGAGCGCCCTGCAGCTGGTCGCGGAGCTGCAGGCGGCCGGGACGGCGCTCGTCAAGGACAAGCTCGCTCCGCGCGAGGTCGGGCGGGCCCTCCGGTACGCCGCCAGCTCGCTGGGCCCGGCGGTGCGGCGCACCTCGCTGGCGCGGGCGCCGCTTTCCCGCGGATCGGCCGGTCTCGACGGCGCGCAGCGCAACTTCTCCCGGGCGCTCTCGGCCGAGATCGCCGAGGAGGAGAAGGACATCCTCTACTTGCAGGACTTGCTCGACAAGGCGCGGCTCGACGCCTTGCAGGAGATCGGGAAGGAGCTGGCCGCCTCCCGCCGCGAGCTGATGCGGCTGGCCGAGAAGCTGCGCAAGGCGCCCGACGAGGAGACCAAGCGGCAGATCCTTTCCGAGGTGGAGCGGATGCGCGAGCGCATCCAGGATCTGATGGCCCGCATGCAGGAGATGGCGCGCGGCATCCGCGACGAGCACCTCAACGCCGAGGCGATGGAGAACGTGGAGCGGCAGCAGGACCTGCTCTCGCAGCTCTCGGACATCCAGCGCAAGCTGCAGAGCGGGAAGGTGGACGAGGCGCTCAAGCAGCTCGACCAGCTGGGGCAGGATCTGGAAAAGCTGGAGAAGGGGCTGGCCCAGCGCGCGGAAGGTGAGCAGGGCGGCCAGTACGCCGAGGAAGCGCAGAAGCTCGCGCAGGCGGCCCAGAAGCTGCGCGACTTGACCGCGCGCGAGAAAGCGCTCGAGCAGCGCACCGCGCAGCTGCGCAAGGAGATGGCCGCGCAGCAGCAGAAGCGATTCGATCAGCGCGGCGGCAAGGACCTGGCGAAGCGGCTGCGCGAGAAGGTCGAGCAGGCCCGGGCGGGAGTGAAGCAGGTCGACTCCAAGCTGGCCGAGCGGATGGGCCTGGAGGACGTCCTGGAGGCGGCGCAGTCGAGGGTCGACGACCTGGCCCGCGCGCTGGAGTCCGGCGATTTTTCCGAGGCGCTCGAGCAGGCCGAGCGAAGCCTGCGGGCGGTGGAGACCCTGCAGGCGCGCCTGGGAATGGAGGAGCAGCTCGCCCAGCGGTATCCAGGGTTCGTGCGCGATCCGGAGACCGTGCGCCGCGGGATGAAGGGCGTGCAGAGCGCCTCGCCCCCCCTGCGCGAGGTGGTGAGCGAGCTGGAGCAGACCATGCCCCGCGGCGAGCCGCTCACCCCGCAGCAGATGGAGGAGATCCTCCGGCAGCAGGCCGAGCAGCGGCGCATTGGAGAGGACCTGCAGCAGGCGCGCAACCAGCTGGGCGAGGTGGGCCGCAAGGTGCCCATCTTCGGCCCGCAGCACGAGCAAATGCTGCAGCAGGCCCAGGAAGGGATGGGGCGCGCGGAGCAGAGGCTGGGCCAGGGAGAGCCGCGCGGAGCGCAGGCCGGCGAGCAGCAGGCGCTGGAGCAGCTGCAGAAGTTCGAGGACGCCATGCAGCAGATGGCCAAGCAAGCCGGCGGCAAGGGCCAGAGCGGGCCGCGCATGCCGATGCCGTGGGGGGAGCCGGAAGGCTCGCAGGGCGAGAACGACTCCGGCGACATGGACACGCAGAAGGTGGAGATCCCCGACGCGGAGGCCGGACGCGGGCCGCAGGAGTTCCGCAAGGAGCTGCTCGACGCCATGAAGCAGAAGGCGCCGGAGAAGTACCAGGAGCGGGTGAAGCAATATTACGAGGAGCTGGTCAAGTGACCGGCGGGCGGCGGGCGGCGGGCAGCTGGCGGTGGCCCGCTCTGGTCGCGCTCCTCGCGGCGGCGTCTCTTCCGGCGGCGGCGAGCACGACCTCGCCGGTGGCGGATCGGATCGACGCGGACCTGGAGGCCTGGGACATCGAGGGGGCCCAGCGCGGGCTGGACGACCTGGTCGCGCGGGAGCCGCGCTCCGTGGCGGCGGCCTACTACCGGGCCCGCGTCCTCTTCGAGCAGGGCAAGTACGCCGAATCGGTGACCGCGTACGGAGAGGCCCGTTCGCGCGGCGCCGCGCCGATCGAAGGGTTCGAGGCGCAGGCGAAGCTCGCCCAGGCCGCCGCCGACGAGGTGAAGGGCGACGAGGCGCACGAGAGCGCCCACTTCGTCATCTACACGCGGTCCGGCAAGGACGCGCTGCTCGTCCCCTACGCGCTGGAGGCGCTGGAGAAGGCCTGGTCCGCGCTGACCCAGGACCTGGGCTACGCGCCCCCCGCGAAGGTCCGGGTCGAGGTCTACGAGACGGCGCAGGCGCTGGCGCGCGTCTCTCCCCTGACGGTGGCCGAGATCAAGGCGAGCGGCACCATCGCTCTCTGCAAGTACAACCGCCTGATGATCACCTCGCCGCGGGCCTTGCTGCGCGGCTACGCCTGGCTGGACACCCTTTCGCACGAGTTCGTGCACTACCTGGTCACCCGGAAGGGCCGGAACACCGTGCCCATCTGGCTGCAGGAAGGTCTGGCGAAGTTCTTGGAGACGCGCTGGCGCGGTCCACCGGGGCAGGCGGTGGACGAGATGTCGACTGCCCTGCTCACCCGGGCGGCGCGGGAGCGCAAGCTGATCCCCTTCGCCGCGATGCACCCGTCCATCGCCAAGCTGCCCACGCAGGAGATGGCCGCGCTCGCCTTCGCCGAAGTGGAGTCCGCCATCAAGCTGCTCCACCAGCGCGGCGGCCAGCAGGCGCTGACCGAGCTGGTGGCCGCGATGGCCGGCGGCCTCTCCGACGAGAACGCCGTGGCGCAGGCCTTCGGGAAGCCGTTCCCCCAGTTCGAGCAGGAGTGGCGGGCCGACTTGCTCAAGCCACGCCGCGAGCCCGCCACGCAAGCCCCTGGCTCCGCGCGACCCCTCGCCACCCGCAGGCTGGTCTTCAAGGAGGACGCGAAGAAGAAGGGGGCCGCGGGGGCGGAGCCGGGCGAGGAGCGCCCCACCGACCCGGAGGCCAAGCGGTCCGTGCGGCTGGGGGAGATCTTCTTCGCGCGCCGCCGCTGGGCGGCCGCCGCGCTGGAGTACGGCAAGGCCCGCGCGCGCCTCTCCCGGGAAGTGCCGATGATCGCGCGCCGGTACGCGTTCGCCCAGATCCAGCTGGGGCGCCTCGGCGAGGCGGAGAGCGCGCTCGCCGCGGCGGTGGCCCGCGATCCACAGGACGAGGCGGCCCAGGTGCTGTACGCGCGGGTGCTGGGGAAGCGGGGAGAGTATGCCAAGGCGCGTTCCGCGCTGGACTTCGGGATCTCGGTGGACCCGTTCGACCCCGAGTTGCACGACGTCTACCTGGCGGTGGCGAAGGGCCTGAAGGATGACGCGTTGATCGAGCGCGAGAAGCGCGCGCTCGCCCTCGCCCTCGGCGAGCGGCCGGCGGCGAAGGACGGCAAGGAAGGGGTTCCATGAGCGAAGCACTGGATCTGAAGAGCGCCGCGGCGGCGTCCGACGCCGAGCTGATCGCCGAGCTGGGGCGGGCGCACAACCGCATCCGCGCCGAGATCGCGAAGCGGGTGGTGGGGCAGGAGGGGGTCATCGACCAGCTGCTGGTGGCGCTCTTCTCCCGCGGGCACTGCCTGTTCGTCGGGGTGCCGGGGCTGGCCAAGACGCTGCTCATCTCCACCCTGGCCGAGGCCCTCTCGCTCAGCTTCAACCGCATCCAGTTCACGCCCGACCTGATGCCCTCGGACATCACCGGCACCGACGTGCTGGAGGAGGACCACACCACCGGGCGGCGCGCCTTCCGCTTCGTCCCGGGCCCGGTGTTCGCCCACGTGCTGCTCGCCGACGAGATCAACCGCACCCCGCCCAAGACCCAGGCCGCGCTGCTGCAGGCGATGCAGGAGCACCGGGTCACGGCGGGCGGCCGGACCTATCCGCTGGAGGAGCCGTTCCTGGTGTTCGCCACCCAGAACCCGATCGAGCAGGAAGGCACCTACCCGCTCCCCGAGGCGCAGCTCGATCGGTTCATGTTCATGGTGGACGTGAGCTATCCGAGCGCCGAGGAGGAAGTGCAGATCGTCCGCGCCACCACCTCGGGGGCGCAGCCCGCCTTGCAGAAGGTCCTCGCCCCGGAGCAGATCCGCAGCCTCCAGGACCTGGTCCTGCGCGTCCCCGCCGCCGATCACGTCATCCGCTACGCGGTCGAGCTGGTGCGGCGCACCCGCCCGGCCGGGTCCGCCGATCAGCACGTGAAGGACCACGTCGCCTGGGGCGCCGGCCCCCGCGCGTCCCAGGCGCTGATCGTCGGCGCCAAGGCCCGCGCCGCCCTCGACGGCCGGCCCGCCGCCACCGTGGACGACGTGCGCGCGCTGGCGGAGCCGGTGCTGCGCCACCGCGTCCTGACCAACTTCCACGCCGAGGCCGAGGGGGTGGACTCGCGCGCGGTCGTGGCGCAGCTGCTCCGCGACGCGCGCGCATGACGCTGGATCCCGCTCTGTTGGCGCGCCTGGGTCCTCTCCAGGTCCGCGCGCGCAAGGTGATGGAGGGCGTGCTCACCGGCCTGCACCAGAGCCCGGTGCACGGCCAGTCGGTCGAGTTCGCCGAGCACAAGGAGTACGCGCCCGGCGACGAGATCAAGCACATCGACTGGCGCGCCTACGCCAAGCTCGACAAGTACTACGTGAAGCGGTTCGAGATGGAGACGAACCTGCGCGCCCTGCTGGTGGTGGACGCCTCGGGCTCCATGGCCTACGGCCGCGGGGCGATGACCAAGCTCCAGTACGGGTCGGTGTGCGCGGGCGCGCTCGCCTACCTGCTCGCCCGGCAGGGCGACCAGGTGGGCCTGATCGTCGCCGGCGACGGGGAGCCGGGCTCCACCGAGCGGCTGCCGTCCGGCGTGCGCAGCTTCCTGCCTTTCGCGGCCTCCAGCGCGCACGTGCAGGAAGTGCTCCGCCGGCTCGATGCGGCCGCCGGGCGCGGTCCGACCGATCTCTCCGGAGCGCTGGACTTCGCCGCCGAGAAGACCGGCCGGCGCGGGATGGTGGTGGTCCTGAGCGACCTCTTCGACCCGACCGAGCGCGCGGTGCCGGCGCTGAAGATGCTGCGCGGCCGCCGCCACGACGTGCTGCTCCTCCACCTGCTCGACCGCGAGGAGCTCGACTTCCCCTTCGACGATCCCACCCGCTTCCTCAGCCTGGAGGACGACCGGCAGATCGACGCGCAGCCCCGCCAGATCCGCGAGAGCTACCTTCAGGAATTGCGCGGCTTTTTGGAGGACACCAAGCGCGAGCTGACCCGCGCCGACGTGGAGTACGTGCAGGTGCCCACCGACCGCGCTCCGGACCGCGTCTTGCTCGAGCTGCTCGCCCGGCGCGAAGGGAGCGCGTAGTGGGCAGGCTGGTCTTCGCGCACCCGGCGTATCTGTGGGGCCTCGCCGCGCTGGCCCTGCCCATCCTGGTGCACCTGTTCAACCGGCGGCGCCCGCGTCCGCTCGCCTTCGGCGCCATCGAGTTCGTGCTGCGCTCCCAGCAGCGGCGGGTGCGAAGGCTCCGCCTGCGGCAGGTCCTGCTCCTCGCCCTGCGCTGCCTCTTGATCGCCGGCGTGGCGCTGGCGCTTTCCCGTCCTTCGCTCGAGCCGCGGGGCGCCCAGGCGGCGGTCTCCCGCGGCCCGCAGGCGACCGCGCTGATCGTCGACGCGTCACTGTCCATGCGGTACCGCCACGGCTCTGAGGTGCTCTTCGCCCGGGCGAAGAGCGAGGCGCTGGCGGCGCTCGACCGGCTGGGCCCGGACGAGCCTGCGACGGTGACGCTCTGCGCCGGCAATCCCGCGCCGCTGCCGGCGCCCAGCTTCGATCGGGTGGCGCTCCGCCACGTGCTCGAGGACGCCAGGCCGACGTATCTCGGGTCCGATCTGACCAGCTGCATGGCGGCGGCGGTACGTGCCCTGGGCGAGAGCCCGGTGGCCGGGAAGCGCATCGTGGCCTTCACCGACCTCGCCGCCCACTCCCTGCGGCTCGACGCGCCGCCCCCCTTGGTCCCGCCGCCGCCGGGCTCCCCGCCGGGGACGCCGGCCGTGCGCCCCAGCGTGGTGCTGGTCGACGCGGCGCAGGGCAGCGAGCTGCCGAACGCGGCCGTGGTCGCCACGGCCGTCCAGCCCGCCGCCTCGCTCGGGGCGCGCGGCTACGAGGTGATCGCGACCATCGCCAACCACTCCGCGGCGCCCATCTCCGGCCTTCCGGTGGCGCTGCGCATCGGCCAGCAAACCCTGGCCAAGGGCTTCGTGGACGTTCCCGCGCAGGGGACTTCGAAGAAGACGCTCGGCGCGGTGCTGCCGCCGGGCACCGTGGCCGGGCGGGTGGAGATCGCCCGGGCCGAGGACCAGGGCCTGGACGAGGACGACGGGCAGGACTTCACCGTCGAGGTCCCCCGCGACCTGCGGGTGCTGGTGGTCGACGGAGCGCCCTCCGCGCTGCGCACCCGCGACGAGGCGTTC
>DATFTN010000027.1:0-3077 GCA_035261845.1 Myxococcales bacterium
GATGATGCCGCTGGCCATCGAGCCCGCGACGCCAAGCGCATCGACGAGCTGTCGAGGCCCCAGCCCCAGGGTCGCGCCCGCGCCGGCGGCAGCCGCCACCGCGCCGAACACCGCGGTCGGGTGGAAGCCCGCCTTGTGCACCGCCTTGGGCACCACCAGGCTCAACCGGCAGATCGTCTCGACGCCGGCGGCGATGCCGAGGAGCGCGGACCCGCCGTCGAGCCCCTCCTGCTCCGCCGCCGCGAGGACCGCGGGAACGACCACCGCGCCCGCGTGGACGGGCCCGCCCTCGAAGGTGTCGTCGAAGTCCTCTCCGTGGGCGGCGGTGCCGTTGACGAAGGCAGCCGCCGAGGCCCCGAGCTGTCCGGGGTGTCCGATCGCCGTGGCCCGCCCGGGATCGGAGCCCCACGCTGCGAGCGCCGCTCGAACGTAATCCGTGCGGCGCGCGACCAGGCAGAGGCCGACCACGTCGATCAGCAGCCGCTCGCAGGTCTCCCGCACCGCGGAGGGCAAGCGTGCTGCGTCCAACGAGGCGATGCGCTCGGCGAGAGCGGCCGCGACCGGCTGCTTGTCCCCCATCAGTTGTTCCGGCCGAGCAGGCCGCCGCCGAGGCCCGGTACGCGGTTCGCCGCGGCGATCACGGCGGAAGTGAGGATCAGCATGGTCAGGCCGAGCACGGCGATGGCGGCGAGATCCCCGCTTTCGTTGAGGTCGAAGATCAGCACCGAGAGCACCTTCGTCTCGGAGGTGAAAAGGATCGCCGCGGCGGACAGCTCGCGCACCACCGCGACGAAGACGAAGCACCAGGTGGCGATCAAGGAGGGTCCGAGCAGCGGGGCAGTGACGTCACGCAACGTCTTCAGACGCGAGGCGCCGAGCACGCGGCTCGCCTCCTCCATCTCCGGCGACACCGCCCGCAAGGAGGCGTGCAGCTGCTGGTAGGCCGCGGGCAGCTCGATGGTGACGTACGCGAGGAGGAGGATCCAGAGCGTCCCGTACAACACGACCGGTCCGCGCGTGTAGGCGAGGAACAGGCCGACGCCCAGCGCGATCCCGGGAATGGCGATCGGCGCCGTGGCGAGGAAGCCCAGCACGCGATGGCCCCTGATCGCGGCGCGCGCGGTCAGGTAGGCGATCACGAGCGCCAGCAGCGCTCCCGAGGTGGCAGCCAGCAGACCGAGCAGGAAGGTGTTCTTGAGAGCGAGCCTGGTGGCGGAGAGCTCGAGGAAGACGAACCGGACGTGGTCGAGAGTGAACCTCTCCAAGGTCAGCGGCTGCGAAGGAATGCGCGAGAACGCCGCGTTCACCAGCGCGGCGTAGGGCAAGAACACCGGCAGCGACAGCATGGCGAGGCACAGGCCGAGCGCGGGCCAGCGCAGCGGCCCCAGGCGCACCGGACGGGGCGGACCGCTCCTTCCGCCGACGACGGTGTATCCGCGCCGGCCCAGGACCGCGGACTGCGCCCTGAGCAACACGACGGTGACCAAGAGGAGCGGCAGCGAGGCGGCGGCGGCGAGCTCCGGCTTGGGCGGGTACTGGAACAGGCTCCAGATCTTGGTGGTCATGGTGTGGAAACCCGCCGGCAAGGCCAGGATGCCCGGCGCTCCGAACAGCGTCATCGCCTGCAGGAACGCGACCAGCGCTCCGGCCGCCAGCGCGGGGAGCGCCAGCGGGATGGTCACCCGCCGCGCCGTGCGCCACGCGCTTCCGCCCAGCATCGCCGACGCATCTTCGAGCTCGCCCGGGATGCGATCGAGCGCGTTGGCGACCAGCACGAACACGTAGGGGAAGGTGTAGCAACAGATGACGAAGACGAGCCCGGGCAGCGTGTACACGTTGAACAGCACGGCCTCCGGACCTGCGCCGGTCGCGGCGCGGTGGAGCTGGTTGAGCAGGCCGCTGTTCGGCGCCGCCAGCAGCTCCCAGGCGATGGCGCCGAGGAACGGCGGCGTGACGAATGAAGCCAGGACGAGGAAGCGGACCGCCCGCCGCAGCGGCATGTCGGTCCGCGCGACGATCCACCCCATCGGCGCCGCGACCAGGCAGCAGATCAGGCTCACCGACACGGCGAGGATGAGCGTGGTGACGAGAGGCTCGAGGAAGGCCGGGTCGGTGAAGAGCAGCCGGAAGTTGGCGAGCGTGAAACGCCCGCCCCGCCCGGTGAAGGCGAAGACCACGAGCCAGCCGATCGGCAGGACCACCAGGAGGCACAGCGCTGCCGCGCACAGCGCCAGGACCGCGCCGGAGAGGTCGAGGCGCGCCCGCGATGGCAGTGCCCGCGAGCCCACCCGTCACACCTTGAAGTACTTGCTGTACCGCGCCTTGATCTCGTCCGCCTGCTTCTCGACCGCCGCGGGGTCGTCCTTCATCAGCTTGATCTCCCGCAAGGGCTTGCGGCCTGCCTTCTCCTTCACCAGCGCGTGCAAGGATCGCAGCCCGCCGAAATCGACCATCAGCTGCTGCGCCTCGACCGAGAAGAGGAAGCTCTGCAGCAGGCGCGCCGCGTTCGGGTGGGGCGCATCTTTCAGGACGCCGGAGGGGCCGATGATCAGCGGCGTCCCCTCTGTCGGGTAGACGATCTCGACCGGCTCGCCCTTCTCCTTGAGCTGGAAGAGGTTGTACTCGTTGCCGTCGGCCATCACCGAACGTTCGCCGAGCGCCAGCTTCTTGGGCGGGTCGGCGGAGGACTGCACCTGCATGACCTTCTGCTTCGACAGCTTCTCGAAGTACTCCCAGCCGAGGTCGCGCGAGATCTGGAAGGTCGCGGTCATGATGGTGCCGCTGTATCCGGGATGGCCCTTGACGATCTTGCCGGACCACTTCGGATCGAGCAGATCGGCGAAGCTCCTCGGCGCCTCCTCCGGCTTGACCAACTTGGTGTTGTAGCCGATCACGCTCAGCCAGGCGCGCCAGCTGGCGAAGAGGCCGTCCGGGTCCTTGTGCTCCGCCGGGTAGTGGAGCGCGACGTCCTCGGGGACATACGGCGCGAGGATGCCGTCGCGTTTCCAGACGATGAAGTGCGCGGCGTCCGAGCTGTTGACCACGTCGACCGCGTGGATGTTGCTCGCGTACTCCTG
>DATFTN010000028.1:0-17724 GCA_035261845.1 Myxococcales bacterium
CGCGCCGGAAGGCCCGGTGAGCCACACGAACTCACCTTTCTCCACCTGCAAGGTCACGTCGTCGAGCACCGGTGGGTCGTCGGACCAGCGCTTGGTGACGTGGAACAGCTGGATCAAGGACTGCAGCCTCCGTCCCGGCCCGCGATGCAGACCTGGATGGTGCAGGTGACGTTGCTCGAGCCCAGGGCGCACTGGATCTGCCCGGGCAGGAGCGACCGGGCCGTGCACGAGAACACGCCCGCGTTCGGACCGGTCACGTTGCAGGTCCCGCTGAACGCGTCCGAGACTCCCGCGAGCGTGCCGTTGCAGGTGGTCCCGAGGGTGGTGATCAAGGTCGCGCCCGAGCAGGAGCCGACCAGCGCCGCGGGCAGCGGGACCGGCGGCGTGGTCCCGCCGGAGCACCCGTCCTGCGCCAGAAGCGATGCGGGGGGGAACGCGCAGGTCTGCACGCCGCCGTCGGCAGCGCCCCCGTCGGGGCCGGCGTCGGCCGTCCCGCCGTCGTCGAGCGGCGCGTTCTCTCCGGGGAGCCCGTTCACGGGCCCGGTCTGCGAATAGCTCGCCCCCTTGCCGCAGGCGGCGGCGAGTGCCGCTGCGAAGGCGATCGCTGCTTGCTTTGGTGCGCTCATATCAGCCTCGGGGCTGACTTACTTGGGTGGCTCCAGGTCGGCGGAGAGGAAGGCGAGGATCACTTCGTCGAGGCTCTTCTCGCTGATCAGCTCCTCCGCGAACAGCGTGGGAAGATCGTCGTGCGGCGCCTCCACCGGCTTGGTGTCGTCCGCGAAGATGTTCTGCGGGCGCGCCGCGGCCGGCTTCGCCCCCGCCCGCGCCGCGGGCCGTACGCCGGGTGAAGAAGTCGGCGTCATCTTGGGCGGAGGTCCCGGCGGCGGCCGGGCCTGGGGAGGGACGCGGGTGGTCTGCGGCAGCGGCCCGCCGGGGACGCGCGGCGCCGGCGGAGGAGACGCTCCCGGAGGTGCGGGCTCCCAGACCGGCTTTTGCTGCGGACGCGGCGCCGGGCGCGGCGCCGGACGCGGCATGGGCCCGGCCATCTCCTTGGGCCGCGGGGCCTTGGGCAAGAGCGGCGCGAGAGTGCGAGGAGGAGGAGGAGGGGCGACGGCGGCCCCGGCGTTCACGGCCGTGGGGCCAGTCTCCCCGGTGGCGAGCACCCCGGGCTCGTAGTGAGGGGCGGAAAGGCGAGCCGCCAGATCGTTGAACTCGCCCGAGATGAGCCGCTTGAGCATCGCCTTGTGCTGCACCTCCATCAGGATGCGCACGGCCTTGGGCAGATCGGGCTCCGCATCGACCAGGTCGGCGTAGCTCGACTTCATGCTGGCGACGATGTTGCCGCCTACGAAGAGGTGGGTGATGTAGTGCGAATGTGGGAGGCCGGAGTCCTCCGTCTGCACGTGGTACAGCCGCGGCCCGTATTGGACGTTGTGGTTGAACCCAACGACCGGGGCTCCTGCTTTGGGCGCGCTCACGGGGTCTCTTCTGCTCTCCGGGACGCCCTCGGGGCTCCTCTGGGAAACTTAGCAGAGGGTCCACCCGGTCGCCACTCGGCGCCCCTGCTCGCCGCCCCTTCGGCGGCGGTGGCTTCTGGGGTGGATTTCATTGGCCTAGATCCACTGCCTCCACCGAATCGAGCGGCCGGCCCAGGAAGCGCTCGGCCATGCGGTGGAAGCGGTCGGGGACGTCGGTGCAGAGCGTGCGGTGCCAGGCCGTCCCGCCCGCGCGCGCGAGGCCCCGCGCCCGAAGGAGCTGCGCGACCGCCTCGGCGGTGGCCTGGGCGGAGTCGACCAGCGCCGGCCCCGGCCCCATCACCTCGGCGATCACGCCCGCCAGGAGCGGATAGTGCGTGCATCCGAGCAGCACCGTGTCGGCGCCGGCGCGGCGCAGATCCCCGAGATAGCGCTCCGCCACCAGGCGCGGAACCTCCCCTTCCGTCCAACCTTCCTCGGCGAGGGGGACGAACAGCGGACATGCCCGCGCGACCACGGTCGAGAGCGGCGCCAGCCGCCGGAGCGCGGCCTGGTAGGCGCCGGAGGATACCGTCGCCGGAGTCCCCAGCACCGCGATGGTGCCGCCCCGCGTCCGCGCCGCCGCCGCCTGCGCTCCGGGCTCGATCACGCCGACGACGGGGATCGGCAGCGCCTCCGAGATCGCGGGCAGGCTGTCGGCGGACACCGTGTTGCAGGCGACGACGAGCATCTTGATGCCTTGCCCGGCGAGGTGGCGCGCGCAGAGGAGCGCGTAGCGGGTCACCACGTCGCGGGACCGGGTCCCGTAGGGGACGCGGGCCGTGTCGCCCAGGTACACCGTGTGCTCCGCCGGCAGCCGCGCGGTCAGCGCCCGGAGCACGGTCAGGCCGCCGACTCCGCTGTCGAAGACGCCGATGGGCGCGTCCATTCGCCTTCAGGATGCCTGTTCGGGCTACCCGGAGAAAGGAATCTGCCAGGAGGCGGAGGACTGGTTGGGCACCGCGAAGAGGATGCTCGTCTGGAACGCTCCGGCGGTGGCGTCGAAGCCCCACAGGCCGGCGGCCACGTTGGGGAGCGAGAGGCCGCCGCACGGCGCGGTCCCCGACTGCTTGGTTCCGGACGGACTGGTCAGCGTATACGAGACGGGCCCCGGGCAGGCGGCGCCTCCGAAGTCCCAGCTCAGCACCGCCGAGCCGATCGCGCTGCCCACGGGGTCGGCGTCGACGTCCACGTTCGAGACCAGGCCCAGCACGAACTGCGCGCTGGCCGGATGCGTGGTCTGGTAGACGAGGGTCGAGCCGCCGATCGTGTTGCGGAACCCGCTCATGGCGAAGGTATGGATCCCGGCCGGGACGGGAGAGATCTGCGTGCCCTCCACGCCGTTGTTGTCGCAGGCGAGCTGGCCGACGAGCGTTCCGCCGGTGCCGTTGGGATTCGGATCCAGCGCGAGGGTGACCACGTCGACCTGCGCCTCGGAGCAGGTCATGGCTCCCTGCGCCCCGAGCCCGAAGCCGCCGCCGCTGATCAGCGCGTCCCAGCTCACGTCCGCGATGGCGGAGGTGGGCTGCGCGGGCGGGAGGTCGACGCGGACGTTGGTATCGGCGCCGCTCACGACGTTGACGTGCAGGTTCTGCTGCCAGTAGGCCGGCTGACCGCCGCGGACGCCGACCAGATAGAGCTGGTGGGTGCCGGGCGAGAGCGGCGAGATCGACGTCCCGTCGATCCCTCCGGCGGAGCAAGCCACGTCCACGCTCCCCGACTGGTCCATGATGAGCGCCCCATCCACGCTCATCCGCACCGAGGACACGCCGGCCCCCGCGCAGCTGAGGCCGCCGAAGGTCCAGTCGAGCGAGATCGATCCTGCGGGTACCGGCTGCACGTCGATCTGGACCACGTTGGTGCCCCGCTGGATGGCGATGTCCTGCTGCGTCTGGTACAGGACCGTTCCGTTCGCATCGAGGCCGGAGACGGTCAGGGTGTAAGGTCCGGCCAAGAAAGAGCCGAGAAGGTGAGCCCCGCCGGCGATGCTTCCGCCGCCCAGATCGCAGGAGAACTGGTTCGGATTGAGCAGCTCGTTCGCGAGGTCCACCTGGATCGTGTGGACTCCCGCCGCGAGGCACGATTGGCCGGCGAACGTCCAGGTCACGTCGAGGGTCCCCCGGGCGGGATCGCCGCACCCGGACACGACCACCATCGCAGCGGCCAGGCCGGCCATCGCTGTCAGCGGTGCGCGCATGCTCGTCCGCCATCCTCCCTGCCCGTCTGACGTACCGGCGGGCGTGCTGTATTCAAACCAACGGACCCGCCGGGCCCCATCCCGGGCACGGGAACCGAACCTCCTCCCCGCGCGTTCGAAACACGTTTGGAGCGGAGCGGTCCTTTTTGGACTAAGAAGGCAGAACCATGAACACGAGTGAGAGTCTCAACTACATCCAGATGGTGACCCACAGCGGCGTGGTGGTGAGCGCCGTCCTGGCGTTGCTCGTCCTCTCTTCCCTGGGGAGCTGGACGATCATCTTCCGCAAGGCGCTGCACCTGCGCCGGGCGCGGGAGCAGAGCGCGCACTTCCTGGAGACCTTCTGGCGCTCCAAGCGGCTCGACCAGATCTTCGCGGCGGCCGAGAAGCTGCCGCTCTCGCCGGTGGCGCAGGTCTTCCGCGCCGGCTACGTCGAGCTGTCCAAGATCTCCCAGGCCCAGCCGACGCCGGAAGCCTCCATGCACGAGCAGCTGGGAGGGTTCGAGAACGTCGAGCGCGCCCTGGGCCGCGCCGCCAACGCGGAGCTGACCACCCTGGAGTCGTCGATCCCGTTCCTCGGCACCACCGCGGCGGCGGCCCCGTTCGTTGGCCTGTTCGGCACGGTCTGGGGGATCATGGGAGCGTTCCGCGACATCTACCAGGTCGGCAACGCGAACCTGGCCACGGTGGCGCGCCCGATCAGCGAGGCCCTGATCGCCACCGCGGTGGGATTGTTCGCCGCGGTCCCGGCGCTGGTCGCCTACAACGCGTTCAACACGAGCATCCGCGTGCTGGAGAACGAGATGCGCAACTTCAGCGCCGATTTCCTCAACATCATCAAGCGGCACATCTTCAAGAAGGCGGCCTAGGGGTGGCGTTCTCCGGAGGAGAAGGCGGGAGCGGCCGCCGGGCGATGACCGACATCAACGTGACGCCGCTGGTCGACGTCATGCTGGTGCTGTTGATCATCTTCATGGTCACGGCGCCGCTGATCCAGAGCGGAGTGAAGGTGGACCTTCCCCGCGCCCAGGCGCAGCAGATGGAGCACGCCGAGGAGAAGCTGGTCCTGAAGATCACCCACGACCGCAAGATCTATCTGGGCGACACCGCAGTCGACCCTGCCCGCCTCGAGCAGCTGCTCCTCAGCAACGCGCGCGTGCAAAAGGACAAGGAGATCTACCTGCAGGCGGACCGGTCGCTCCCCTACGGGCTGGTGGTGCAGATCATGGCCACCGCGCGCAGGGCGGGCGTGGAGTCCCTGGGGATGATCACCGAGCCGGAGAAGGAGCTGACCAGCCGGTGACCGAGGCGCGGCCGCAGACCGTCTATCGCAGCCTCCTCGGCGGGGACCCGCGGATCGGGTGGCTCGGCTCGGGGCTTGCGCTCGCCGTCGCGCTGCACGTCACGGTGGTGGCGGCCGCATTCTTCCTGCCCCGGTTCTTCGACCGGCCCCGTCCCCTGCGCAAGCCGGTCATCGCCCACCTGGTCGCGCTGGGCAAACCGCGCGACCCGCGGCTGATGCCGCGCAAGGAATCGGAGCCGCCGCCCGGTGGGTCGCCATCCACGCCGCGACCGTCCTCCTCGGGCAAGACCGCGCCTGAGCCCACCCGGCAGGAGCTGATGGAGCGCGCCCTGGCGGGCGCCGAGCGCCGCACGAAGAACGAGAAACCGGACCCGGAGCGCGCCGGCCAGGAAACGGGCAGCCCCAGCGGGACCGCCGCCAGCGCCGAGGAAGGCGAGAAGTACTTCGGCGAGGTGGAGGATCGGATCCACGCCAACTACGTCGTTCCCTCGGTCATCTCCGAGCGCGAGCGGCTCTACCTCTCCGCGACCGTGGTGATCTACATCGGCCGCGACGGGACCATCGTGAAGCACGTGATGACCAAGCCCTCCGGCAACTCCTTCATCGACCAGGCCCTGGTGCTCACCCTGCAGCGCACGCGGTTGCCGCCGCCCCCGCCCGAGCTGGCCGGTCTCGTCCGCAACGAGGGGCTGGAGATCAACTTCAAGCCATGAAGCGACTGCTCCTTCTCGCGCTCGCCGCCGGCACCGCCGCGCATGCGCAGCGTCCCACCATCGACATCTCGAACGCCCGCGTGCAGGCATATCCGATCGCGCTCGCGCCTCCCTCCGGCGCGCCGGAAGGCGCCGACGTGATGGACGTGCTCGCCGCCGATTTCGACCGCAGCGGCCTGTTCCGGCTGCTCGACCCGCGCAGCTTCCTCGCCGATCCGGCGAAGGAGGGAAGCTCGGCCAGCACCATCGACTTCTCCAAGTGGACCGCGATCGGGGCCCAGGCGCTGGTCAAGGCCGCCGCCAAGGTGGACGGCGACGTGGTGAAGGTGGAGTTCCGCCTCTTCGACGTTCCCCACGCTTCCGAGCTCTTGCGCGGCAATTACAGCGCGCCCCGGGCCGCCCTCCGGCAGATCGCGCACCGCTTCGGCGACGACGTGGTCCGCTCCTTCACCCAGGAGCCGGGCGTGTTCCAGACCCGCATCGCCTACGTGCGCGAGACGGAGAACGGCAAGCAGATCACGATCGCGGACTCCGACGGGTACGGGCCGCAGCAGGTGACCTCCAACTCGATCAACCTGCTGCCGGCGTGGGCGCCGGACGGGCGGTCGCTGGCGTTCACCAGCTTCCGCGACGGCGCGGGAGCGCACCTCTTCCAGGTCGACCTCGGCACACACGCGGTGCAGCAGCTGGTCAAGATGGGGGACTTCGCCACCGGCGCGGTGTTCAGCCCGGACGGGATCCGGTTCGCCTTCTCCGCCAGCCGGGACGAGAACACCGACATCTGGCTCTCGCCCATCGAGGGCGGCATCGTGCGCCGGATCACCGACTCGCGCGGCATCGACATCTCCGCCTCCTGGAGCCCGGACGGCAGGCGCATCGCCTTCGTCTCGGACCGGGCCGGGTCTCCGCAGATCTACACGATGGCCATGGACGGCAGCGACGTGCGGCGCATCACCTTCCAGGGGAACTACAACCAGGAGCCGGCGTGGTCGCCGAAGGGGGACCTGATCGCCTTCTCGGGGCGCGACGAGCACCGCGTGTTCGACCTTTACGTCGTCAACGTGCAGACCGGAAAGATCACGCGACTCACCCAGAACGAGGGGACCAACGAGAAGCCCTCGTGGGCGCCGAACGGCCGCCTGATCGTCTTCAGCTCCACGCGCAGCGGCAAGAAGCAGCTCTGGACCATCCTCCCCGAAGGCTCGAACGCGCGGCAGCTGACCAACGAACCCCGCGGCGCCTCCGACCCTGCATGGGGCCCGCTCCCCAAGCGGTAGCCCTTCGGGAAGCGGCCTCAGGGGCGCTCGTTTTGCCGAAGGTGTCACCCCACGAGGATTTCGATTGCTTTCCGTGGGGAGTCGACGGAGGCGACAGCGAACCCCAACTCCGACAAGCTAGTGAGACGCGCCATCGCGCCGCTTGCAGAGAAGACGTACAGGGTGGAGTTCACCGCGAACCAGGAACTTCACGACAAGCTCCGACAGGCACAGGACCTGCTCCGGCACCGTGTTCCGGATGGAGACCTGGCCTGCATCGTGGACAGGGCGCTCGATCTGCTGATCGAGGACGTGAAGAAGGAGCGGTTCGCGGTCGGTCGGAAACCTCGGCAGCCGTCCGCCGGAGCCGTGAAGGTGGAAGCGTCCTCCCGCCATATCCCGGACGCGATCAAGCGGAAGGTCTACGAGCGCGACCGCGGGCGATGCACGTTTGTAGACGAGCGAGGACTCAGGTGCCCGGCGACGGGCAACCTGGAATTCGAACACGTCGACGGATTCGCGCTCACGCATCTGCACGATGAAGATCGCATCCGGCTGCTGTGCCGTAGCCACAATCAGCGCGCGGCAGAGAAAACGTATGGGCGCGCCTTCATGCGGGCACGATCATTACGTGCCTCGACTTGTTCTGGGCCGGGACGCGGCGCGTTAAGAGCGGCCACGCGCCAATTGGACCTGCTCGGCCAGCCGACACCCCAGGCCGCGAGGATGCCCGGGGACTTGCGCTACCTCCCACTAGCTCTACGCCAGCTCGCTCTGAAAAGCTGTGGTGACCGACGGTCGCTTTTCCCCGTAAGCGGGTTCGCGAATCGACGGCGTGGGTTGCCGGTCGACTCCAACGCGCCTCGGTTACAACGGATCGATCGCGAAGTACGGGCCGATGCGGGGCTCGTTGAAGAGGGGATCCGGAGAAAGGTTGATGCCCAGGTCGATGGCGACGCGCCCGATGGGGGTCAGCCAACGGAGCCCGAAGCCCACCGCGTCGCGCAGGACCAGCGTCTTGAAGAACCGGTAGGTCGGCGTCGCCCACAGGTTGCCGGCGTCGTAGAACAGGGCGAGCTCCAAGGAGGGCGACATGGAGAGGCGGAGCTCCGCGGTGAAGGCGATGAACTCGTCGCCGCCGCTGGAGGAGCCGCCGGCGATCGCTGCCAGCGCCTGCGGCGTGCAGGCGATCCCCGTCAGCGTGCCCTGGCAGAACTGCACCTCGCGGTGGAGCTCCTCGACCACGTCCTGCGGCTGCACCGCGTCCTCGTGGAACCCTCGGAGCGAGGTCGCGCCGCCCAGGTAGAAGCTGCGATCGCCCGGGGTGTGGGAGTTGGAATCGAGCTGGTAGATCCGCCCGCCGCGCGCCGACAGCATCAGGCTGGAGAGGAACGGCAGCGGGATGTAGCCCGCCGCGATCGCTTGCAGCTTCACCAGCCGCGGCGGCGCGAACCCGCTGGCCTGGAAGGCGCGGAAGTAGTCCCCGGACGCCTGTATGAAGATCCCGGAGCGGGGACGCGCCGGATCGTCCCGCAGGTCCAGCGCGACCGAGGGCCGCAACGAGCCGAAGATCATCTGGCCGGGCGGCAGCCGGAAGATGCGCGGGTCGACGTCGGCGAGCGCGTCAGCCGGGGTGGGGAAAGTGCCGAAGCTCTGGTAGCCGACTTCGTACTGCAGGCCGGCGGCGATCGGCCGGTTCTTCGCCAGATCGACGGAGGCCTGCGCGGAATACTTGGTCAGCGAGTAGCTGGGCCGCAGCGCGCGCTCGTGGATGAGGTCGAGCCCGGCGCGCAGCTTGTCGGTGATGGGCCACAGCCGCGGCGCGGAGAGGCCCAGGTCGACGACCCGCTCGATCGGATCGTCGGGCGCATGGAACTGGGTCACGCATTGCGAGGTGGGGCTGAGCACTTCAGGGCAGGTCGTCGTGCTGTACGGCGGGCGCAGGAAGGGGAAGTCGGCCTTGGCCACCGCGCTGAAGGTGAGGCCCCGGCCGAGCAGGTTGCCCTGGGTCCACTGGACCCCCACGCGCGGGCCGTCCGCGAGGGAGAACCCCATCGTGGCCTGGAAGTCCTTGGTCGGCCGTTCCCGCAGCTGCACCTGGATGGTCTTTTCCGACTCGGCCACCTCGGGGTTGCGCGGGGTCAAGGTGGCGCTGAAGAAGATGCCGGTGCGCAACAGCGCCTGCTGGCCCCGATCGAGGACCTCGGGGGTGAGCACGTCGCCTTGCTTGAGGTTGATCAGATCGAGGACCAGGGACTCCTGGGTCTTGCGCTGCCCCACCACCTCGACGAAAGCGACGCGCACCACCGGACCGGGCTGGATGCGGTAACGCACCTCGACCCGGGCGAACTCCTGCCCGGGCTCGGCGTTCTCGTCGAAGCTCTCCTCGTCCTCGACGCGGGCGTAGAGGTGGCCGCGGCGGGTGAAGATCTGGGTGAGCGCCGCGCGCCCCTCTTCGGCGAGGAAGTAGCTGAACGGCTCCCCCTTGCGCAGCGCGATGGCGCCGTCCAGCTCGCGGGCGGGCACGTCCCCTCCCCCCTCGATCAGGATGCGCGACACCCGGGTCTGCTCGCCTTCCGCGATGGGAATGGTGACCCGCAGCCGGTGCGGGTCCCCCTTGATCGCTTCCGGCCGGGGCGGTCCGGCCCGCACCGACAAGTAGCCCTGGCTCTTGTAGAGGTCCTCGATCTGCTTGAGCGCCCGCGCGTACGGGACCGGGTCGAAGACCGTCTCGGGCTCGGTTCGGGTGCGCGGCCGGCGCGGCTCCGGGATCCGCCCGGCGACCTGGGTGGCGTCCACCGCCCAAGGGTCGGCGCCGGCCGCCGGATCGCTCACCACCGCGTCGCGGAGTTGCTGGAGGACCCGCTCGCCCAGTTGCCGGTTGGTGAACTGCTGGTTGCCGGTGAAGACCAGCTGCTCGACGCGCACCGGCCGGTCCTCGTCGATGCTGAACACCAGCTCCACCGTGCCGTCGCGGGTGGTAATCTCCCGTTCGGCCACCCGGGCGCGCAAGAAACCCTGCCCGACGTAGAACCGGCGCAACCGCGCCGCCATCTCCTGCGCCATCTGCGCGTCGACGGGCTCGTCCTCGCCCGCGGTGGGTGCCGAGAGCCCCAGCTGCGCGATCAAGAGCGAGTCGGGGAAGGCAGCGTTCCCCCGCATGTGGAACTTCACCACCGGCCCGGCCTGCACCGGCACGATCACCCGCGCTCCGGCGGGCGGTACGTCCTCCAGGATCGGGGACTCCACCACCGCGCGCAGGCGGCCGGCGCGGCGGTAGCGCTCCCGCACGCCGCGCACGCCGTCATCCAGCGCGGAAAGGTTGAGCACGTCGCCGGGCCGCAGCTTGAACGCCGCCAGCAGCTCGTCGCGGCGCAGCGCCACGTCGCCGTCGAACCGCACCTCGGCGATGCGGGTGGCCGGACCTTCGTCGATGCGCATCTCGAGGGCCACCCCGTCCTTCGTCACCGTGCGGATCGGCGTGATGCTGGCCCTGCGGTAACCGATGCGGTTGTAGGCGGCGAGGATCGCGTCCGCCGCGCGCGCGACCGGCTCTTCGATGAACTCGGCGTTGACTTGAAGGTTCGCGATCTGGTGCAGCTGGCTCTCCGCCAGGGCCCTCTGCCCGCGGAAGGTGACCGAGACGAGCTTCTGCACCGGCGAGACGGCGAAGACCAGCCGCACGGCCCGCGTCCAGCCGGACCGATACAGCTCCCGAGGCAGGGGCTCGATGTACGCCGCCACCCGCGCGAAGCGGCCGCTGGCGTGGAGCGCCCGCACCGCGTCGCGCACCGCCCGCGCGTCGAGCGGCGCTCCGTCCTCCACCGGGACCAGCGCCCGCAGCTCCTTGGCGTCGGTCCCTTCGAAGACGACCTGTCCGACGCGGACCGGCTCCCCCGCTTGCGGCTGCGCCCAGGGCGGCAGGGGCTCGTCGCCAATGCGGGCCTGCGCGGGCACCGCCACCAAGGCGACCAGGAGCGGCAGGAGCCTCAATCGCCTTCCCATCTGAACTTCAAGTCGACTCCGAAGTCGGTGCCGGTGGTGACGTGCTCGTTGTCGAGCTGGATCTGGCCGGAGAGCGCATCGGAGAGCTGGTACGAGATCAGCCCGCGGTAGCGGCGGGTCGACAAGCCTTCCAGCACGCGCAGGTCGAGCTTGTCGGTGGGCAGGCGCGAGCGGAAGCGCGCCATCGGCTCCAGCCGGTTGGTGGCCAGCGAGAAGTCCGAGGCGAAATCGATGGTCGGATCGCGCAGGATGCTGTTCTTGGGGATGAACCGGCGCACTTCCTCCGAGAAACCGGTCACCTTGTTGAGCGCTTCGACGCCGATCGCCAAGCCCGAGTCGGTAGCGCCGAAGCTCGATTGCTGCAAGTTCGTGGACACGAAGCCGAAGGTCAGCAGGAATCCCAGGTCGGCCTCGGTCAGCGCCGGCTCGGAGGTGAGCGTCACGTGCGGCTCCGCTGGCGTGCCGAAAGCGTGCAGGTGCACCTTGTATTCCACCTTGTATTCCACCTTCGCCAATGCCTGGAAGTCGAAGGAAGGGCGCACGCGGGTGCGGTCGGTGAAGGTCAGGACCCCTTGCTCGATCTGGAACTCGTTGCCACGGAACTGGGCGGTCCCGTGCACGGTGTTCACCGAGCCCAACAGGCCCACGCTGCGCGAGGTCCCGGTGACCTTCAGGTCTCCCTTGAGGTCCGCGCGGGCCAGGTTGTTCTCGATCCGCACTCCGCGAGCGAGGTGGACGTCGAGGTCGAAGTGCACCACCAAGGCGCTCTTCCCAAGCACGCGGGGCGTGGGCGGGCGCCGGCTGAAGTCGAGCAGGCTCCGCTCCAGGTCCAGGTCCTCGGTGTAGCGGAGGCGGCTGACGGTCAACGACCCGCCCAGCACCGGCTCCAGCGGTGGACCGTAGAGGGTCACGTCCCCGTCGAGCGTCGCGGGGAGGTTTTCCTGGAACCGGACGTTGACGTCGCTCAAGTGGGCAGCGATGTCGATCTTCTGCGGGTGCAGCGCTTTCATCTCCATCCCGCCGGAGAGCTTCGCCTCGCCGTTGTTGAGCTTGCCCCGCAGGTCGTCGATGACCAGCGCGTCCTGGCTGAAGGAGACGCTGCCGTTGAGCTCGCGCGCGGCGATCGGCAGACCGCGCAGGCGCGCCTCGCCGCCTTCGATGCGGAAGTTGCCCAGCACCGTGGGGCTCTGCAGCGTGCCTCCGACGGTGGCCTGGACCAGGTAGGTGCCCGCGGCGTGCTCGAGGTCGGCGAACAGGTTCTGCAGGATGCGGCCGTCGACGGACGCGGCCAGGCGCAGGTCGAGCTTTCCGTCCCGCAAGCGGCTGCCGGTCACCGCCACCGTGGTGTAGGGAGCGCGCAGGGCCAGCTTGCGCACTTCGACGCCGGCCGGCCCGAACACGAGCTGCCCCGGGCCGTCGTTCTCGAACGTCATTCCATTGCGCAAGAGCTTCAGCTCGGTCAGCTCTCCCCGGCCCTGCGAATCGCGCCAACGCAAGAGCGATCCCGACAAGGAGAGGTCGGCGGAGAGCGATCCGCCCTGCACTTCCGCCTCGGGGATGAAGCTCTGGAAGTAGCCGGACAGGTCCGGAAACCGCACCGCCAGCGAAGTCGAGTACGGCAGGTCCCCTTCCAGGACCGCGCGGCCTTCCAGGCGTTGGGTGCCCACGTCGGCCTGCCAGCGCAGCTCCGTCCCGTCCAGGCGGAGCGTGAGCTTGCCGTCTCCCAGCTCGGCGCTGCCGGCCCGTCCCCCGATGAAGCTGGATCGCACCTCCAGCTTCGGGTGCTGCGCCACGCCTCGCAGGCGCGCCTCGAGCTGGAGGGGTCCGTCGAGCCGGGCGCCGCGGACGAAGTCGAGATCGCCCAGCGTCAGGTCGCGGGCCGCGGCGTCCATCTCCAGCTGCCAGGCCGGGCCGAGTCTTCCCGCCACCTCCACCTCGCCGGCGCCGTGGCGGAGGACGAGCCGCTCGACCTGCAGCCGCGGCTCCTTTCCGTGCAGGGTGAGCCGCGCCTCGCCCCCGTCGAAGCCCTGCCCCCAGAGCGAGGCCGAGGAGAAGGACAGGCGCGCCTCCCCGTCTGGGCCCACCACCGGGCCCTTGACGTCGATCGCGCCGGACAGCCGGCCGTCCAGCTCAGGACCGTTCACGGGCGTCAGGGCCGGCACCAGGCCGGCGGCGAGATCGACCAGGTCGTGCACGTACGCGTCGGGCAGGTCGAGGTGCGCTTCGATCGCCGCCTCGCGGCGGAAGTCGAGCTTCACGTGCCCGGCGTAGGTGGAGCGGTCCTTGCGACCCCGCAGCTGGTCGAGCGAGAGCACCATGCCGGTGAAGTCGACCTGCGTGGACAGGTCGCCCAGCGAGAGGTCGATGAAGTGGAAGCCGCGCATCGCGGCGCTCGATTCCACCCGCACGTCGGAGTAGGGCCCGTGCACGCGCGCCGCCAGCGCCGCGCGACCGCGCCAGGGCAGCTGGGCGAGGTGGCCGCGCAGGTCGTCCAGGGACAGCTGGTCCGTCTGCGCGAAGAGATCCAGGCCCTTGCGGGAGTCGGTATAGAGGGCGCCTTCCACGCTCACCAGGGAGGAGCCCGTCTCGATCCGGGCGCCCCGGATCGACACCTTCTGCGGGTCGATCGCCACCGCGCTGGTCAAACGGCCCCGGGGCATCTCGAGCATGCGCTGCGGCCCCTCCTTGCGGCGAGCGTCGTAGGCGCGGTCGAGGACGGCGAAGTCCGACAAGTCGAGCGCGGCATCGCCGCTCAGCGCCAGCGGGAGCAGCGTGCCCTTCATCTGCACCTTGCCCGCGGTGCGCAGGACGACCCAGGCGTGGGGGAGCGTCAGCTTGCGCAACACCTCGGCCAGCTCCACGTCGCGCAACGCGAGGTCCGTCGAGAGGGGGATCCCGGAACCGAAACCCACCTCCAGCGTCCCGGCCACCTGCCCGCGGCCGACGGCGACGTCGAGGTGCTCGACCTTGATCCGGTGGGGGTTGAGGTCGAATCGGGCGGTCAGGTCGCCCGGGTCGAATCCTTCCAGCTGCAGCCCGCGGAGCCGCAGGTCGCCCTTCAGATGGGGATCGTCGCGGGCATAGGTGACCGCGGCATCGGCGGAGAGCGACCCGTGAACGCCGTGCAAGACGCCCGGCATGTAGGCCGCGAGCGCCGCCGCCAGGTCGTCCGCGCGCACGTTCGCGCTGGCGTCGATGTGGGGATCGCACAGGTCGGAGATCCGCCCGGAGAGGAACGCGGAGGCCTCCGTACCGATCAGATCGGCGCGAGTCAGGTCGAGCTGGCCGGTCCCCCGCAAGTCGACCTTGGCCGCGGCGCGCACCGAGACCAGTCCGACCCGGCGCCCGGGCAGCTCGACCGCGCCGCCCCGCGTCGCCACGGTGACCTGGAAGGCGTCGCCTTTCCCGTGGATCCTTGCGCTGGCGCGCGGCAGCGCCACGCTCACCCCTCCGCCGCGCACGTCGACGGACGCCCTGCGGATCTCCACCCGCCCCAGCTCGAATCGATCGAGCAGGTCGGGCAGGCACTCCTGCCGGCGGGCGCGCGCGGTGGGCGCGGATTGCTGATCGAGCGACAGATGCAGCTCGGGGTGGTCGATTTCCAGGCGCTCCAGCCGGACGCGCTGCAGCACCGGCCGGATCAGGACGTGGACGAAGACCCGCGCGACCTTCAGATCGATGCGCCCGCCCGGATCGCCCACCTGCAGCCCGTCGATGGTCAGCTGCCCGCGGGCGGGGTCGACGGAGCAGCGGGCCACCCGCACCTGCGCGGCGGTGGCCTCCTCGATGGTGGCGACGGCGTAGGCGCAGAGGTTGTTGGCGACGAAGTCGGTGCGGAGGAAGGCGATCGCGCCTCCCGCCACCACCGCCGCCGCGAGCGCGCCGGCGACCAGGACCCGCCTCAGCATGGGCGCTCCTCCGCCTCGCTCGAGGGTCCAATGCCCGGAGCTGTCCGCGCGCGCCGCATGCTTGTCTCTTCAACTCCCGACGGCCAGGGAAAGGCCGCGGTCACGAGGGCTTGGCGAGTCCGGCCAGGTAGCGATCGATCTCCCCCAGGTCGAGCGGTTTGTGCTCCTTGGGCGCGGGGGTCGGGGCCCGAAGAGGAGTCCGGTCGTCGTTCACGGCCGCGGCGCCGCCGAGGCCGAGCTCGCCGGCCACCCTTCCGATCATCGCCTCGTCGATCATCGGCACCCGCGCCACGTAACCTTCGAACAAGGCATTGTCGCACAAGGTGTTGATTACGCGAGGGGTGCCGTTGGAAAAGTGGTGGACGGCGTTCACCGCCTCGGGGGTGAAGGGCATCCGCGACGCCCCGGCCAGCCGCAGGCGGTGCTTGAGGTAGGCCTCGGTGCTCTCGGGCGTCAGGTGGGCGAGGCGGAACTTGATCGCCACCCGCTGGGCGAGCGGCGCATCCAGGCGCAGGTTCTCCTCGATCTCCGGCAGCCCGAAGAAGATCAGCGAAAGCAGCTTCCGCTCCGGCACCTCGAGGTTCAACAGGCCGCGGAACTCCTCCATCAGCTCGCGAGTGGCGAGCATCTGCGCCTCGTCGATCAGCACCACCGCCCGCTTGCCCTGCTCGTAGATGCGCACCAGCCGCTGGTAGAGCTGGCCGAGCAGGGTCAGCTTGTCCTCGCTGGGGGCGTCCACCCCGAGCTGCAGCGCGATGCGCTTGAGCAGCCAGGAGGCGGTCACCCCGCTGTGGATGATCACCAGGAGCGCGGCCTCGTACTCGTTCTCCGGGAGCGAGTCGAGCAGCCGGCGCGCCAGGGTCGTCTTGCCCGCGCCGACGTCGCCCACCAGGATGGCCAGGCCCTTCATCTGCGAGCAGACGTGCGTGAGCCGAACCAGGGCCTGCGCGTGCTGGGGCGAGTTGAAGTAGAAGCGGGACACCGGCGCGTTGGAGAACGGCTCCTGCGCCAGCTCGTAATAGTCGAGGTAGTTCACTTGGGCTGCCTCACCCTAGACGAACCCGATCTTCCGGTTGCGAGCCGACTCGGGCGGCTTCTTCTCCGCCGCCGCCGAAGCGGGCGCCGGCCGCGCGGAGGGGCTTGCCGCCGGCTTGACCAGCGCGCGGGGCCGGGCGCTGAGCTTGCCCAGCCGCTGGATGCGGGCGGCGACGTCGCGGAAGCCGCGCTCCTCCGCCGCCACCGCCTGGTACTGCTCCAGCGCCTCCTCCTTCCTCCCCAGCGTTTCCAGGACGGTGCCCAGCTCGAACGCGAGCGCGCGGCGCGCCTCGGCGTTCAGCTCGTCCAGCTGCAGGCCGTCCTGCAGGTACTTCACCGCCACCTCCGCATTGCCGCGCTCCGTTTCGCAAGTGCCGAGCATGGTCAGGCAGTCCGCCTGCCGGGCACCGCCGCCGTGGTGGAGGACGATCTCGAACTCCGAGATGGCCTCCTCGAGCAGGCCCATCTCCTTGTAGGCGATGCCCAGGTCGTAGTGCGTCTGCGCGTCCTCGCGGCGCACGGTCTGTGCCACCTTGTTGCGGAACTCGCCCAGCACCTCGTGCGCGGGCACCTGGAAGGTGTCCAGCACGTCGCCGTCCAGCGGCGCGTCCTCGATGAGCTGGGCGGCGTTGACCTCTGCGGCCAGCTCGGCCGCGAGCTCGGCGGCCAGATCGTCTGGCTCGGGCGCGGCCGCGACCTGGGGCTCCGGGGCCGCGCGGGGGGCGGGAGAGAAGCCGCGTCCTGCGCCCCCGATGCGGCGCAGCCGGGCGCGCGCGCCTTCGTGCTTCGGCTCGCCCATCAGGACGGCCTCGAGGATGGCGCGCGCCTCGTCGGCGAGACCGGACTCGATGTAGAAGTCGGCCTCCGCGAGGTCGGAGGCGAAGGCGTCGCCGCGGCCGCTGGGGGCCGGCGGGGCGATCGGCTCCGCCTCGAGCGGCTCGTCTTCGTCGGGCGCCGGCAGCTCCTCGGCCTCGAGCTCGGCAAGGGCCAGCGGCTCGTCCAGCGCCTGCTCCGGCCCGGCGGTCTCCAGCTCGATCTCCGCGTCGGCCGGCTCCAGCTCGATCTCCAGCTCCTGGCGGGCCGGGGCCGGGCCCCCCGCGAGCGCCGCGTTGCGCGGATCCAGCTTGCGCAGCTCGGTCCGCGCCTCTTGCGCGCGCGGATCGCGGCGCTGGGTGTACAGCCGCACCAGCGTGGCCAGCTCGGCGACCGCGACGTCGGTGCGGCCGGCCGCCAGCGCGACCTCCTTGGCCTTCAGGTGGGCTTCCAGGTTGTTCGGGTCGGCCGCGAGGATCTTGCGCAGGTGCTCGGACGCTTTGTCGTGGAGACCGTACTTGACGTAGACCTCGGTCTCCTTGAGCAGCTTGGGAATGCTCGCGCTGTTCAACGGCTCCGCCTGCCGGGCCGCCGGGGGAGGCGGAGTGGTGATCGGCGCGGCGCCGCGGCGAGCCGGCGCGGGCGGGGGCGCGATGGCGGACGCTCGCGGCTGCGGAGCAGGCGCCGGGCGCGGCGGCGCCGCAGGCGCGGGGCGCGGCGAGTCGCCGCGCCCCGATCGGAGCGCCGCCTTCACTTCCGGGTCGTCGGGGGCCAGCTCGGCCGCCTGGGCGTACGCCCCGTGCGCTTCGTCGGCGCGCCCCGCGTCGGCGTGCACCCGCGCCAGCTCCTTGAGCACCGAGACCGTCTTCGAGGTCTGGCCGAGGTCCTGGAACGCCTTGGCCAGCATCTGCAGCGTGTTCAGGTCGCGCGGGTTGGCCTTGAAGCAGATCTGCAGCTTGGAGAGCGCGCGCTTCGAGTCG
>DATFTN010000029.1:0-19498 GCA_035261845.1 Myxococcales bacterium
GGGACGCGGATGCCCTGGCTCTCGTCGCCGAGCGAGGCCCCGACGAAGAGCGTCGACTCGCCGTCCCCGCGCTCGAGCTCTCTGACGAAATCGAGGTTGACGAGCCAGTTCCGGTGCACGCGCATCAGCGACCGGCCGAACGACGTCTCGATGGCGGCCAGCGACAGGTCGATGTCGAATTTGCCCAGCAGCGAATGGACGTAGCTCAGCCGCTCGGAAGCCTCGAAGGCCAAGATGTCCGCCGAGTCGAGAAAGACGAGGCTGCGCTTGCGCCTCGCCACCACGCGCAGCGCTCCGGACCGCCGCGTCTCCCGCCGGCCGGCGATCCGGCGCAGGCACTGCTCGACGCGCTCCTCGCTGAACGGTTTCAGCAGGTAGTCGGCCACGCCCAGGTCCCATGCCTTCAGCGCATGTTGGCTGAAGGCCGTCGCCAGCACGAACGCCGGCCCGCCCGGCAGGTGCTGTACGAGCTCGAGCCCGGTCTCCCCGCCGGCCAACTGAACGTCCACGAAGACCACGTCCACCGGGAGCACCGCGAGCGCTTCGCGCGCATCGGCGACGCTCGCCACCGCGCCCACCACTTCGGCGAGCTGCGTCGCCTCGATGAGCTGCACCAGGTAGTTGCGAGCCGGCCACTCGTCTTCGAGCACCAGCGTGCGCAAGCGCGTCATGGACGGGTCTCCTCGAGAACCATGTCTTCACTGTAGCCGCGGCTCTCCGCCAAAGCTGTGGCGCCCGTCGGCGGCGATCGGCCTCTCGTCGGCAATCCGGCGCAACGGCTTCGGCGGCCTCCTAACCTGCACGGCATCAAGGAGGGACGTCATGAGCTCGAACGCAGCGTCAGGCTGTCGTAGACCGGGGGCTGCAATGATCCGTGTCTCAGCCGCCTTGTTCTTCGGCCTCGCCGCCTGTGCCCACGACCATGCGCTCGACCGTCGCGCGGTCCGTGCCATGGAGAACGCGAGCCCCGCGATTTCGCCGTGGACCGGTCCGGAGGCCGATCCGATCGCCGTCGGGCAGACCGATGCCGGCCCAGAGGCCGTGGTCGGGGCGCCTCCTCTCGCCGGCGCCGGAGGGCCATGACCCCATGCGCTGCCGGCTAGGGGCGGCGCAGGCCGGTGGCGTTTTCCAGAAGCGCGTCGCGCAGCGCCTTGGAGCGGTCCTGCGAAACCGGCACGTGAATGCTCCTCCCCTCCGGCGCCAGGTCGCTGGCCACCGTGACCGTCGCCCCTCCGATGTCGCGCTCCAGCTCCTTGACGTAGGCCAGGTTGACCAGCCAGTTGCGGTGCACGCGGAAGAGCGCGCGGCCGAACGACGCCTCGATCGCCGCCAGCGAGAGATCGATGTCGAACTTGCCCTCGGGCGCGTGGACGAAGGTGAGGCGATCCGCCGCTTCGAAGGCCCAGATGGTCGCCGGGTCGAGGAAGACGAGGCTCTTCTTGCGCCGCGCCACCACGCGGCGCGGACCCTGCGATCGCGGCGAGCGGCGCTCGAGAAGGCGCTTGAGGCACTGCTCGACGCGCTCTTCGGTGAACGGTTTCAAGATGTAGTCGACGACGCCGAGGTCGAACGCTTCCAGGCCGTGTTCCGCCGAGGCAGTGGCGAGCACGAACATCGGCGCCGAGGGTTCGCCGGCCATCGAGCGGATCAGGTCCAAGCCGGTGCGCGAGTCGCCCGTGGCGGCGAGCTGGACGTCGACGAAGACGACGTCCACGGGCGAGCCCGCCATCGCCCCGCGGGCTTCCTCGAGGCTGGCCACCGCGCCGACCACTTCAGCGCGGTGCGTGTCCTCGATCAGCTTGACCAGGTAGTTCCGCGTCGGCCACTCGTCCTCGAGCACCAGCACCTTGAGGAGATTCGCCTCGCTCACGACGCGCCCCCTTCCTCGAGCGGAAGCTCGACGACCGAGCGGGTACCGCCCGCAGAAGACTCGAGCCGCAGCGTGGCCGCGTCCGAGTACCGCAGCGCCAGCCGGCGGCGCACCGACATCAGGCCGAACGCTCCCGGCCGCGTCGCTTTGTTCGGGACGCCGGGCCCGTTGTCCTCGATGGTGCAGACGAGCTTCGGACCGGACAGCTCCGTGCGCACGGTGATCTGTCCGCCGCCCGCGCGCATCAGCGCGCCGTGCTTCACCGCGTTCTCGACCAGCGGCTGCAGGAGGAGCCGCGGCAGGAGCGCGCGCGACGTGCCGTCGCCGATCTCCCAACGGAACATGAGATTTCCGGCGTGGCGCGTCTCCAGGATCTGCGCATAGCGGCGCAGCCACTCGATCTGTTCGTCGAGCGCCTGCATCTCTCCGCCGGAAGCCACCGAATCGCGCAACAAGTCGCCGAGGTGGCCCAGCAGCTGGCGCGCCTGGCGCGGATCCTCCGTCACCAGCCCTGCGATGGCGTTGAGCGTGTTGAGGAGGAAATGAGGCTCGAGATGCGAGCGAAGCTGGGCGAGCTCGGCCTGGGTGCGAAGCTTGTCAGCCTCGAGCGCGCGAACCCGTGCGTCCTCCACCACGACGGGCAAGACGAACACCAGCGCCCAGAGCGCGAAGTAGGTGAGCCCCATGGTGAAGCCGACCCGCAGGACATCGCCTTCGCCGAACGGCTCGTAATTCGGCGGCAGTGGCACGATCGCCATGGTGACCGCGCGGGTCGCCCGCAGCAGCAGGGCGAAGAAAGCCCCGGACGCGACCGCGGCAACCGAGAGCGAAGCGACCAGGCCGAAGCGGTTCCGCGCCGCCCAGCGGAAGACGCCGTTCGCCCCGACTACCAGCAGGGGCAAGCCGACGAGGAGAGCAACTGATTTGGAGAGGAACCGCACGACGTCGTGGGCGCCGAGGAATTCGCTGGCGAGCTGCAGCAATGCGATTCCGGCCATCACCAGGACGCCCAGAATGCGCCGCCGCCTCGGGTCCGCCCTTTCGAACGCACGGTCCACGACGGGATTGTACGCCGGTCCGTGGAGGAGGTCGCTTCGTGCGACATCATCTGACGGGGCCTGGGCCACGGTTCCCGGCGCTCGTCGGCGCTGGACGGTCTCCGGTCGGATCCGGCGCGTCGCGTGGTGCTCCCGCCCGTCCAACCCTGCAGCACGAAGCAACCCGCAAAAAAGGGTTGCAACAGCAACCAGTCGGTTGCTTCAGGAGGATGAGCACATGACGATCAAGAGCAAGTTGATGATTCTCTTCTCGGCGGGAATGCTGGCGTCGACCGTCGCAGCTCACGCCCAGGGCGCGATGGCCCCGGATCCGAACATCGCCCCGTCTACCAGCGGCGAGGAGGCGGAGCTCCCGGGCACGACCGCGAACAGCCCCATGCTCGCGGCTGCCCGGATCCGAACATCGCCCCGTCCACCAGCGGCGAGGAGGCGGAGCTCCCGGGCACGGTCGCGAACAGCCCCCAGCTCGCGGCTGCCCCGGACCCGAACCTGGGACCGTCCACCACTGACGAGGAGGCGCAAATCCAGTCTGGCGTTCTCAACGCGCGTGTCTCCGCCGCAAGCGACACGCCGGAAGCGGTCCAGTAGCAGATCGTGCTTGCCACCTGCCGTCTTGCTCTTCGGGACGGCAGGTGTTCGATCGCGACCGCAAGCACGCTATCCCGCCTCGTACTCCTTTCGCTTGCGCCAGGGCGATGGCGCGCCCGGAGGGAGTCGAACCCCCGGCCCGCGGCTTCGAAGGTGTCCCCTGCCACGCAGGCGTCAGGCACGGCACCCGACTCCTTACGGCGAAAAGGGAAAAGGGGGAGAAGGGTCTGCACCTCGTCCCCGAGAGCACGCCGCTGACGACGCTGCTCACGCCCGCCCAGGTCGCCGAGCGGCTCGGCGTCTGCCGCGAGACGGTCTACCGCCTGGTCGCCCTCGGCGAGCTCCCCGCAACACGCGTGGGCAGCGTGCTCCGCATCGCGAGCGCGGACCTGGACGCGTACATTCGGCGCTGAGCGGCAGCGGTCAGTGACGCGCTGGACCGCCCTTTCGCGGCCATGTTCGGGGGACGCGTGAGCCCGCCGCCGGGATCCCGGAGTCAGCCGTCCGGGTCCGTGGCATTACCCTTGCCCAGGTCAACCTCGAGTTCGGACGTGAGGGCGGCCAGGATGCGCTCAGCAGCGGGGATGTCCGTGGGCATCCGTTCCAGGACGCGCCCGATGGCGTCCTCGACGGTGCCGCTTCGCAGCGCGTCCACGTGCCGTCCGTTGGGCGTGAGGCCAAGAAGCGCTCGGCGCGCATCCTTCGGGTCTCGGCGGCGCCGAAGGACGCCTCGCAATTCGAGATGCCGAAGAATGCCCGTCAGCGTGGATGGATGGATATTGAGGGCCTTCGCGAGCGCCCCTGCCGAGATGCCGGGTGATCGGCCGACGAAGCCGACCACCAGCAGCTGAGGAGCCGTCATGCCGTAGGTCGTCTCCATGCGCTTCGACGCCGAGTGCAGCCAGCGGTCCAACGCCCAAAGCTGCCCCATGAATCTTAAGACGAGCGTGCGATCCTTTCTCGCCTTGCCCAGGGGGTCGCCGGGAGTGGGCGGTTCGCGGCTAGACACGGCCGTACTCGTGTTTCCAGGGCACCCCTCGGTGTCAACGGACGTTCGGGCGTCCGCAGCCGACATCAAACCGCAACATGCCCGGCGTGATGGTGATCTGCGGCATGCTGAACAGCCGCACCGACAGGAAAGTGACGAAGCTCATCATGCACCTGCGGGACCAGCACGGATTGGAGATTGTGGGTTGTGAGCGGTGCGAAGGGACCGGCTGTCCTGGCTGCCATTTCCAGGGGATCCTCGGTGTTGATTTCGAGGCGGGAAGGGACCACGCCTGCGGACCCGATTGCCCCGCCAACGACCTGTTCCGTGACCGTGTGAACTGATGCTCTGTTTTTCGGGGCGGCGATGACGCGAAGCGAGAGCCCAGCTGCGCGCGCCCCATGCTCGACTGCGCGTCGTTGAGCTACACACACGACGGCGATGGGACGATCACCGAGGTAGCCATCGTGAGCCCGCGGCAGAGTGTCGCCCGCATCTGAGCGGCAGGCGAGGCGACGCGCCTCGGTACTTCTTCTCCGATTTCCACCGAGAGCAATGCCCATTCCGTGCCCAGGCTCATTGGAACGGACGGACTGAGCAGCTCGACACCGGCCGAAACGAGCCCTACTTCCGCGCCTCAAGATTGGCGCGCCTGGAGGGAGTCGAACCCCCGGCCCGCGGCTTCGAAGGCCGCTGCTCTATCCAGCTGAGCTACAGGCGCGTCGGGCGCATTCTACCGTGCCCGAGCCGCGGAAATGGGCTGGCCGCGGGGGTGGTTTGCCTTGACGGGCCCGGGGGGCTGATCTATGAGCCTGCGCTCCCCTGGGGCGTCTCGTCCCCGGAGAAATCGGGTGCGCGAAGAACGATGGAGAGGTGGCCGAGAGGCTGAAGGCGCTGGTTTGCTAAACCAGTATACGGCCCAAAGCTGTATCGAGGGTTCGAATCCCTCCCTCTCCGCCAGCCAGTTCGAGGGCCCTTAGCTCAGTTGGATAGAGCGTCGGACTACGAATCCGAAGGCCGCAGGTTCGAATCCTGCAGGGCCCGCCAGACTCAGGCGACCCCGGTTGCCCTGATCTGTGCGGTGCGGTTCCAGTACGCTAGTGTGGCGGTCGAGCTGCGACGGAGCGCGGCCTTACGCGTGCGACGCGTCCTATGACGAGCAGAAATCAGGTCTTCATGGTCATCATCGCTCTCGCGGCCGCCGGCTGCGGGCAAGGCGTTTGCAGCAGCTTCACGACCCGCGACGCCTGCGACGCCCGTACCGACTGCCACTCGGTGTTTCAGGACCGAGGCGCCTGTGGCTGCGCGCCCGCCGGCTGCTGCACCTTCTTCTCTCGCTGCGCCGACGGGGGCAAGGCGCGTTGCAGCGGCACGATCAAATGCGCCGTGCACGAGCCGATCTGCGAGGGCCTTTACGTGATCTCCTACACCGACGTCTGCTACGAGGGCTGCGTTCTGTCGTCCGAGTGCGGCCCCTAGATCAGTCTGCGGCTGGCCGCGTTGCCGCGGGCCCTTCGCCGTGCTAAGCAGCCCGCCCGCTCTTTGGAAACCAAGATGGACGCGACCTGGATGGCGGAGGCGCTGGCCGAGGCGCGCGCGGCCGCGGCCGAGGGCGAAGTGCCGATCGGCGCCGTGGTGGTGCACCAGGGCCGGGTGATCGGGCGGGGGCGGAACGCTCGCGAGACGCGAGGCGATCCGACCGCGCACGCCGAAGTGCTCGCGCTGCAGGAAGCGGCGCGATCGCTCGGCCGCTGGAGGCTGACCGGAGCGACCGTGTACTCGACCTTGGAGCCGTGCCCGATGTGCGCGGGGGCGCTGGTGAATGCCCGGGTGGATCGGCTGGTCTACGCAGTCCCCGACCCGAAGGCGGGAGCCGCCGGCACGCTGTTCGACGTCCCGCGCGACCCGCGCCTCAACCACCGCGTCGAGGTGACCACCGGAGTGATGGCGGGGGAATGCGGGGAGCTGCTCAGCTCGTTCTTCCGCTCCAGGCGCGGGAAGTGAGTGATGTGATCGGAGAGGTGGCCGAGCGGCCGAAGGCGCACGCTTGGAAAGCGTGTATACGGCAACGTATCGTGGGTTCGAATCCCACCCTCTCCGCCAGACTTGCTTGACTGAGGACGCGCACGAGGCTACGAGCGCGTGACCACGGCGGTTCTACGGGCCGCCGGCGAACGAAAACGGAGAGCTGGCCGAGCGGCTGAAGGCACCTGATTCGAAATCAGGAGTACCCGCAAGGGTATCGGGGGTTCGAATCCCTCGCTCTCCGCCAATGAAATCAACCAGTTAGGCTTAGCCAACGGGCGGGCGCTTGTGCCCCTGCTGCCCCGTAAGACGAGGCGCTTGCGCGGTCGATGGCGGACGAAGCCGATCCCCGAATGAGGAAGCCGCCGCGAGGGAGGGCGCAGTCGCCGTAGGTGCGCTGGAGGCCTGCGGTGCGGGCCTGTTCGAGAGACGGCACGACCTCCTTGCGCCAGGCTGCATTGGGCGCGAACACGCCCTGGAAACGAACCAGATGGTGGCGGGGCGGAGGGATCAGCGAGGCGAGCTTGGGGAGGAACTCGGTCGGTGCGAGGAGCAACTCGGTGCGCCCGTCGGCGATCGGCCGCTTGAGGCGGTAGCAGATTTGCCCGTCGGGAAGCACGGAGAGGCGTTCGAGCGCAAAGGGTGGCCTGGCGCCGTAGCCGCAGAGCTTCTCGAGGCCTTCGCGGTCGTTGGCGTGGAGATGGACGCCGGCGTGGAGCGAGAAACCTTCGACGAGCGTGTCCGAACGCGGCGCGGGGTTGAATCAGTAGAAATCGCTTTCGCGCTGGTGACGGACTGCGAGGACCGTGACCATTCCTCGCCCGGTGATCTCGAACAGCACGACGTAGCCAGCGCTTCCGAAAGGAACGATCAGTTCGCGAAGGAATGGGCCGGGCCTGCCACCAGCGGCCTTCCGACAGGAGAAGGGGAATTTCTTGAGCATGGTCAGTGCCTGCTCGATCGCGTCCACTGCCTCTGCTGCCAGTTCGAGGTCCTTCTCCAGCAGAAAGCTGTAGAGGCGTTCAAGGTCCTTCCTTGCTTCCTCAGTGAATCGGACGCGGTAGCTCACCGCGTCTTTCGCGCCTTTCTGGCGGGCCTGCCCGATCCAGCCTTGCGAGCGTTGTCGAGTCGGCGCCGCAGTCCTGCGACAACCAGGTCAGCGGACGTGTACTTGCCAGAGCGACGTGCTCTCTCCCCGGAGGCCAGACCTCGCCTGACGAACTCGTCCTCCATCGCCCGATTCCGAACCCGTTCCTCGACGGCGTCGACGATGAAAGAGGAGAGCGTCTCGCCGGTGCGCAGCAGCCGCTCGGCCTGGCTGCGGAGTCGAGGCTCGACGCGGAGAGGTGGCAAGGTGGAGGTCTTCATGTCCTTGAATGTATCGCAGATGCGATGCAGGCGGCAACGGCAGCTCGACCTTTGGTGTCCGTCGGGTCGCCATCGTGGCAGTCAACCACTGCGCCAGAGCGCGGTCCTGGCGGCAATCAGTGCCGTTCGCGCCGCCCGCCGTTCAGGCCGCCATTGCATTCAGGCATCATCGGGCAACATCCGGCGCCGTAAGTCGCTGGAATTACTGCCTATCGCAGTGGGCCAAAACTGTGCGGTCTGATTCGAAATCAGGAGTACCCGCAAGGGTATCGGGGGTTCGAATCCCTCGCTCTCCGCCAATCATGCCGGGAATTTGCCCGGTGGGTAGCAAAATACTACCTTCCGGCCATGGGTCAGCCCGTCAAGCTCTCCGAAACTCTAGTCCTCGACGCTCGCCTGGCAGGCGAGATCACCGAACGCTCGATCGCGGGCCAGATCGAGTTCTGGGCCCGGATCGGTCGCGCGACCGAGCTCGCGCTCCGGACGGACGAGGTCCTCCGGCTCAAGCAGCGCGGCGAGGAGCGTCCGCTCTCGCAGTGCCTGGAGTCGGTCGGCACCGACGAAGGCCGCCGGCGCCTGGCCGCGCACCTGGCGTCGCGCTCGTTTCCGCATTTCGAGCCGGCTCCCGGCCGCCCCGGGTTCCTCGTCAAGGTCGACGAAGACGGGACCCGCTCCGTGGGGCGTTTCCTGAACCGCAAATTCAAGCCCGTCAAGCCGAAGTGACCTCGCCCTTCGACGCGAGGCCGATCGTCGTCGCCCTCGCCGGCCCGAACGGCGCGGGCAAGTCGACCTTCCATGCCGCGTTCGTCGCGCCGGCCGCCTTGCGTTTCGTGAATGCGGACGACCTGGGGCGCGAGCTCTCCGTGGATGCCCAGGAAGCCGTGCGCCTGGCGAACGAGCTGCGCAGGACCCTGGTCGACCAACGCGAGAGCTTCGTGTTCGAGACCGTCCTCTCCGATCCGGTGGGCGACAAGGTGGAGTTCTTGCGCAAGGCAGCCGCGGAGAAGGGCTACACGGTCGTCCTCTGCTACATCGGTATCGACAGCGCCGAGGTCTCGCAGGAGCGCGTCGCCATGCGCGTGCTCCAAGGCGGTCACGACGTGCCGGACGACAAGCTCGTGGCGCGCTTCCCGCGCACGCAGGCGAATCTCACCCGGGCCATCCACTCGCTGCCGCACGTCTTCGTGTACGACAACGGCGACTTGTCGAGTCCCTTCCGGCAGGTCGCCGAGTTCCGTGACGGTCAGCCGGCCGGCTTGCGCTCGCCGCTGCCGGCCTGGCTGGGGTGGAAGAAATAGGTCCGCCGGTTCGAAGATGCGGTGAGACGGTCAGGTCGCCGGCTCCTGGACGGGCGGAGGCTCGTCTGTCTTCGCCTCGCCCTCGTCGTCTTCGCCCCTGACCGCGGCCGCTACCTCCTTGACCGCGGCGGTCGCGACCTCCGCGACTGCGGCCGCTACCTCCTCGATCGCAGCTGGAGCTTCCTCGGCCGGCTGCGGCTCCGCTACCTGCGTCTCGCGCTCGAATTCCTCCACGTCGAAGTCCGTCAAGAGCGCCGCGAACGGGAGGTCCTGGGCCTCGATGCCCGGATACGTGGCGGCGAGCAGATCGGCCACTTCCCACGGTGAGTGCACCGCGTCGGCGACCAGGACCCAGACGCCGCCGCCTTCCGGCAGCCGGACGTTGCGGCCGATCAGCGCGAGGTAGCCGATCGTCCGGTTGAGGAAGTAAGCCGTCTTGGAAGCTCGCTTTTCCATCCTGGGTGGCCATAGGTACGGACGGCCTTTTGCGCAAGGGGCCCGGTGAGCGTCTGTCGGCTTCAAGGCGGATGCCCGAGAGGAAAGGGCCCGGTTGCACCAGCCCGGGCGCCCCGTTAGGTTGCGGACGAAACGAATCGTCCCGCCGACCCCCGTTCGTGGTATTGCGTCCCGATTCTTCCGGGGCGCTGGACCGGGGACCGGGCGACGGCGGGTCGTGAACCCGCCAGACCCGGAAGGGAGCAACGGTAGCGGCTTCAACCGTGTGCCCGGTCTCCGGTCCAGCGCCTCGCGGGATTCGAATCCGATGACCACTCCGTACCTCGTCCTCGCGCGCAAGTACCGGCCGCAGCGCTTCGCCGACCTCACCGGGCAGGAGCACGTCGTCCGCACGCTGTCCAATGCCTTGCGCACGGGCCGGGTGGCGCACGCCTTCCTCTTCACCGGCCCGCGCGGGTGCGGCAAGACCACCACCGCGCGCATCCTCGCCCGCGCCTTGAATTGCGTGAACGGTCCCACCGCGGAGCCGTGCGGCGTCTGCGGCCCCTGCACCGACATCGCCGCCGGCACCGACGTCGACGTCCAGGAGATCGACGCCGCCTCCAACAACGGCGTCGACGACGTGCGCGCGCTGCGCGAGGCGGCCAGGTACCTGCCCGCCCGCGACCGCTACAAGATCTACATCGTCGACGAGGTGCACATGCTGAGCGGCGCCGCCTTCAACGCGCTGCTCAAGACGCTCGAGGAGCCGCCCGGGCACATCAAGTTCCTGCTGGCCACCACCGACCCGCAGAAGCTGCCGGCGACCATCCTCTCGCGCGTCCAGCGGCACAACTTCCAGCTGGTGCCGCTGGGGAAGATCGTCGAGCGCCTGCGCCAGATCGCCCAGGCCGAGGGCGTGCGGATCGCCGATGCGGCCCTTTCGCTGGTGGCGCGCCAGGCGGCCGGATCGATGCGCGACGCGCTCAGCCTGCTCGACCAGCTCTTCGCCGCGCACGCAGGGGCGGAGGAGATCGGCGAGGCGGAGGCGGTGGAGACGCTCGGTGCGCTCGGCCAGGGCGTGGTGGCGGAGACCGTGCGCGCGGTGCTGCGCCGCGATCCGGCGGCCGCGCTGCAAGGCGTGGTGCGCGCGTACGAGTCGGGCGCCGACTTCAAGCGGCTCGCCGAGGAGCTGGCGGCCCACGCCCGCAACCTGGTGCTGGCCGCGCTGCCCGGCGTGACGCAGGACCTGCCCGACCATGAGCAGCGGGCGCTCGCCGCCGAGGCGCGCGAGCACGACCCGGCGCAGCTGGCGCGGGTGTTCGAATTGCTCCAGCAAGGCCAGGACGACGTGGCCAAGGCGGCGACCCCGCGGCATGCGCTGGAAGTCGCGCTGCTCCGGGCGGTGCACCTGTCGCCGTCCGGCGCGCTCCCCGAGCTGGTGCAGAAAGTGGAGCAGCTCTCGTCGCGCCTCGCCGGAACGGCGCCCGCCAGGCCATCCGCTCCCACCAGACCTCCTGCCTCGGGGGCCCGCACGCTGGCAGAGAACGGCGCCGCGCTCCGCGCCTCCGCGCCCGCGGACGGCGAACCGGCGGAAGACGCGCCGGCAGCGCTCGGCGGTTCGAGCGCGGAGCCCAGCCCGGTTCCTCCCGTGAGCGGGCCGCACCCGGTCGCTTCAGACCCGGCCGCGCCGCTCGATCAGCGCTGGCGCGCCCTGGTCGACTCGGTGCGCGCGGCGCGCAAGATGAGCGCCGCCACCGCGCTCGAGCGGGCGGTCCCGCTGCGCATCGACGGCGGCGCGGTCGCGGTGGGCTTCCGCAACCCGAACGACGCCTTGGCGCTCGAGGACCGGGACACCCGCGCGGCGGTGGAAGCCGTCTTCGCTCGCGCACTCGGGACCAAGGCCGCGCTGCGGATCGAGCAGGCGCCCGAGACGCCCCAGGCCAGCCTGCACGACGAGAAGGAGCGCGCCCGCAAGGAGCGGAGGGTCCAGCGCCTTCAGTCGGGACGGGACCATCCCGCCGTCCGCGCGGCAGTGGAAGTCCTGGGCGGCGAGATCGAAGATGTCAGGGACCTCGGCGAGGAGTAGGCGATGGCCGGCTTCGACTTGAACGCGCTCTTCCAGCAGGCGCAGCAGATCCAGGAGCAACTGAAGCGGGCGCAGGAGGAGCTGGCCCGCAAGGAAGTCACCGGCACGGCCGGCGGCGGGATGGTGATCGTCACCGCGAACGGGAAGGGCGAGCTGCTCAAGGTGCAGATCGATCCCAAGGTCGTCGATCCGAAGGACGTGGCGATGCTCGAGGACCTGGTGCAGGCCGCCGTCAACTCGGCGCTGCGGGCCGCGCAGCAGCTCGCGCAGGCGCAGGGCGGCCCGCTGGCGAATCTCAAGGACATGTTCCCCGGAATGGTCCCCTGAAACCCGCCGACCCGATCGCCCGCCTCACCGTGCTGCTGGCCAGGCTTCCCGGGGTCGGCGAAAAGACCGCGCAGCGGCTCGCCTTCCACATCCTCGAGTCGCCGCCGGAGTACGCGCGCGACCTCGCCCAGGCCCTCTCCTCCCTGGAGCGGGAGGTCCGCCTGTGCTCGGCCTGCTGCAACCTGACCGCGCAGGATCCGTGCGCGATCTGCGCCGACCCGCAGCGCGACGCGAAGACGATCTGCGTGGTCGAGTCGGTCCCCGATCTCCTCGCCG
Source organism: Myxococcales bacterium (assembly GCA_035261845.1). Classification (GTDB taxonomy): domain Bacteria; phylum Myxococcota; class Myxococcia; order Myxococcales; family 40CM-4-68-19; genus VBKO01. The sequence continues at coordinate 12,323 of DATFTN010000029.1, forward strand.
TCGAGCGCACACGCGAGTTCCGCGGCCGCTACCACGTGCTGCACGGAGCTCTCTCGCCGCTCGACGGCATCGGTCCCGATCAGCTGAAGCTGAAGGAGCTGATCTCGCGGCTGCACGGCGACGTGCAGGAAGTGATCGTCGCGACCGATCCCACCGTCGAAGGAGAGGCGACCGCGCTGTACCTGACGCGGCTCATCAAGCCGTTGGGGGTGCGCGTCACGCGGATCGCGCAGGGCCTGCCGATGGGCAGCGATCTCGAGTACGCCGATCAAGTCACGCTCGCTCGCGCGCTTGCCGGGCGTCGCGAAGTGTAGTCGGCGGTCGCACCACAGCGCCTGAAAACGCCGAAATGCGCAATCTTGCTCGGGGTGTGCCCCTCTGTTAGCGTCGACCCACCCGATCCAACTCGGCGAGGTCTGACCCGAATGCAGCCGCAGATGGTCATGTACGATGAAGAATTCCAGCAGATCAGCACGGTCTGCGAGCGGCTGGCGCGCGAAGCGAACGCGAAGATCGTCTTCCTCGTCGACAAGAACGGCCAGCTGATCGCGTCGGTCGGGGCCACGCAGGACCTGGACACCACCTCGCTCGCCTCGCTGACCGCGGGGAACATCGCCGCTACCGGCGGGCTCGCCAAGCTGATCGGCGAGAAGGAATTCTCCATCCTCTTTCACGAGGGAGAACGCGACAACCTCCACATTTCCGTGATCGGCGGCAGAGTCATCCTGGTGGTCATCTTCGACACGCGCAGCTCGCTGGGCCTGGTGCGGCTGCGCGTGAAGAAGGCGTCCGACGAGCTGAACAAGATCTTCGACGGGCTCATGAAGAAGGTCCAGGTGCCCGGCGCGGGCTCGCCCTTCGCCGAGATCACCGACGACGACATCGACAACCTCTTCAGCGAGTAAGGGGCGCCGCCGGAATGTCTTTCATCAACTACAGCTCGCGGGAGATCAACTGCAAGATCGTCTATTACGGCCCCGGGCTGTGCGGGAAGACCACCAACCTCCAGTACATCTACGCGAACACCAACCAGAACGCGAAGGGGAAGATGATCTCGCTGGCGACCGAGACGGAGCGCACGCTCTTCTTCGACTTCTTGCCCCTGTCGCTGGGCGAGATCCGCGGGTTCAAGACGCGCTTCCACCTCTACACGGTTCCCGGGCAGGTCTTCTACGACGCGTCCCGCAAGCTGATCCTGAAAGGCGTCGACGGCGTGGTCTTCGTCGCCGACAGCCAGGTGGAGCGCACCGAGGCGAACGTCGAATCGGTGGAGAACCTGCGCACCAACCTGGCCGAGCAGGGATACGACCTGGACAAGATCCCCTACGTCATCCAGTACAACAAGCGCGATCTGCCCAACGCGGCGCCGCTCGACGAGCTGCGCGGGCTCTTGAACCCGCGCGGCGTGCCCGACTTCGAGGCGGTGGCCCCGAAGGGCGACGGCGTCTACGACACGCTCAAGGCGATCGCCCGCCTCATCCTCACCGAGCTGAAGAAGGGCACCTAGCTCCGGCGTCTACGCGGTCCTGGCAGGCGCGATCTGCGTGGCCAACGCCCGGTTTACCGACTTGACGATCTGCTCCAGGTCGTAGGGCTTACAGAGCAGCTCGACCACGTCGGAAGGGCCGATCAGCTCGTCGAGGGCCTTCTTGTTGGTGGTGGTTACCACGAACGCGCGGCCCTGCATCACTTTCGAGTTCCGCATCACGCGCAGGAAGGTCCAGTTGGTGTCGTAGGGCGGAGCCACGTCGTAGACGATCACGTCGGGGTGGTGCTGCTCGACGAACTCCACCATGTCGATGCGGCCCCGCTTCAAGTCGTCGACGTGCGCGACGACGGTGGCATGGCCGGCGTCCTGGAGCGCCTCGCGGACGAGGTCCAGCACTTCGGGATTGGTGTTGAAGATTGCGACGATTTTGCCTTCGGCGGGGTCGGCCACCTCACCCTCCGTTCCGTGGCCAGTCTCTTTTCGACATTGCGCAGGCCCACTCCCATGCGCAAGGGGCGCGCGCTTACGACTCGGGAGCGAGCGGCAGATCCAAGGTGAGCGCGCAGCCGTCGCCGGGGATCCCGCGCACCTTCACTTCGCCGCCGTGGGCGCGGGCCGCTCGGCGCACCAGAGCGAGCCCGCTGACGCTCCCCAGGCGTCCGTCCGGCCGCTTCCTGCACCTGTCCACCAGCACCGCCAGCCGGGCTGCCTCCCGCCGCTTGGCGCACTGGACGCGCACCGTCGCTCCTCGCCGGGACAAGTCCAGGGCGACGCGGACCAAGGTTCGCACGGCGGGCCGCACCAGCCGGGTGTCGCCGGTGAACTCGACGCGCGACGAGTCGTCGAGCACCAGCTGCACGCCGCGCTCGCGAGCCTCGGGCTCGCTGTCGCTGCGCGCCTCCGCCGCCACCCGCTCCAGCTTCATGCGCGACAGGCGCAGCCCGCCTTGCGTCAACAGCTCGTCGAGCAGGGTGTCCTCGAGCCCCGCGCGCAGCCGGGCCAGGCTGTCCTCGAGCAGGCGCACGGCCCGCGAGTCGTGCATCTCGCCGCGCTTCTGCAAGAGGCCCAGCGCGAGCTGGGCGGCGGTCATCGAATTGCGCAGCTGATGCCCCAGGCGCGTGAACCGGTCGCCGTCGCGGCGGCGCCGGTCGAGCTCTCCCTCGAGCTGGTGCCGGACCAGCACTTCCACGGCCGCGTGCGCGAGCGAGTCGGCGAGCCGCCGCTGCTCCTCGCCGGAGAGCGAAGGGTCGTGCTCCAGCACGGCCTCGAAGAGGAAATCCGCCAGCAGGCTGCCCTGCACCGCCGCGCGCCGCCCCCCGGCGACGGGAGCGGGCGCTCCAGCGGCGGGCAACCGGAACCGCTTTTCCAGCGCTTCGGCGGTCGCGTCGAGCAGCTGGGGGAGCAGGTGCGAGGTGGCGTAGTCGAGGGGGAACCCCGCTTCGTTCGCTGCCCGCAGTTGCCGGTCCCAGCGGTCTTGCAACTCGGCGCGCTTCTGGAAGAGGAGATCGCGCACGCGATTCATCCACACGCTCCCGCTCAGCGCCACGCGCTCACAGCTTGGCCATATCCCCCCGAGCCCCCGCACGATACCGCTTCCCGGCCGAGGCTGTTACGCTGTGGACGTGGACCCGCGGCTGTCTCGCCTGTTGGACCTCGCTTACCGGACCGTGCCGGCAGCCCAGGCCAACCAGGCCATCTCCGAGGCGCGAGAGGAAGCCGCCGCGTCCGGAGCCGCGGCCTCGCGGCCACCCCGGGACGGCGCCGGAGGCCTTCCGCTCGCTCGGTCGTACGAGCTGGTGATCGATCCGGAAGGGCAGTGGGATCGCTTCGCGGGCGAGGCGCTGCCGCGGCTCGTCTACCACCTCGAGTCGGTGGGGGCGCGCCCTCCTTTCTGCAAGGGCATCGTCGTGGCCGCGTTCGTGGGCGACCAGCTGCATTTCCTTCGCGCCGGCGAGATGATCGAGCGCATCGCCGAGCTGAGCGGCACTTCCGTCGACGAGCTGTTCCGGCGCCACGGGACCGGCGAGTCGCGCACCGCGGTCAGCGGTCCTCCGCTCGCGCTCGGGCCCGGCCGCGACGAGGTCTGACTCTCCGCTCGCGGCCATGTCGGATACCGGCCCCGGCGGACACACGTCGAGCTCGGGTTCGAGGGAGCGGCAGGCGGGCGTTCGCTGGTGCGCCCGAAGGGCAGGCACCATACTGCGCCGGTGAGGCTTTGGTCCTTGGTCCTGCCGCTGCTGGCCGCGTGCGAGGCCGCGCCGCCGTGGTGGGCGCACGGTGCCAAGCCGCCGCGGATCGCGCCCGCCGTGCTTTACGTCGCTCCACCCCGTCCGGAGCGGACGCCCGCCGCCCTTGCGGACGGATCGGCGGAGAGGCCGTTTTCCACCGTCGGCGAGGCGCTGAGGATCGCGCCGGCCGGAGCGCTCATCCGGATCGCCGAGGGCACATACCCGGAAGCGCTGGTGCTCAGCCGTCCAGTGGTGCTTGCCGGCGTCGGGGCGGAGAAGACGCGCCTGGTCTCGCCGCCCGGGCAGAAGATCGCGGTGGTCCGGGTGCAGGACAGCGCGCGGGTCGAGCTCCGTGACCTGGCGATCGAGCACGCCGCGGTCGGCGTGGCCGCCGACGGGGGCGGGGTCCGGCTGGAGGCGGTCGCCCTCCGGGACCTCGCCGAGTCGGCGCTGGTCGCGCACGATGCCGAGGTCGCATTCGTGGGCGGCGAGATCGTCGCCGTCGGGACCGGCATCCGCAGCGTGGCGGTGCGGATCGAAGGCGGCTCGCTGGAGATGCGCCGCTCCGTCCTGCGCCGCGCCGGCCGGCGGGCCATCGTGATCCGCCGCGCGCGTGGCTTGCTCGATGGGGTGGAGGTGAGCGACGTCCCCCTGGCGGCGGTTCAGGCGCTGGACGGCGCGGAGGTGACCATCGAAGGAGGGCGGTTCGCGCGGATCGGCGGCTCCGCGCTCTACGCGGGTGGAGCGAAGCTCTCGGTGAGGCGCGCGTCCGTCTCGCACGCGGAGTACGGCGCGGTCGGCTTCCGCGGCGCGGAGATCGAGCTGCGCGACAGCGAGCTCAACGACACGCGCATCGCCGGGGTGGCGTTCGTCCGCTCCCGCGGGCTCTTGGACCATTGCGTGCTGGCGCGGAGCGGGACCGACGCCGCGGTGTCCATCACCGAGGCGTCGGGAACCGTCCGGCTGGTGTCGAATCGCATCGTCCAGCCGGGTCCCCTGGGGGTGCACGTCACCCACGCGACCGTGGTCGCCGCCGACAACAGCATCGCCGGTGCGTTCCTCGACCGCGAGGGCGACCTGGGGGACGGAATCTACGCGCTCGACGCCGACCTTTCGCTGGAGCGCAACGACGTGCGCGGGAACGCGGGCAGCGGCGTGACCGCCGCGCGCTCCCGGGTGCGCCTCTTGCGCAACCGCTTCACCTCGAACGGGCGGGCGGGGCTGGTGCTCCTCGACAGCTCGTCGGCGAGCGCCAACCACAACCGCTTCGAAGGGAACCGCGGTCCGGGCGTGCGGGTGGCGGAGCGATCGGCGGCGACGCTCCTGTGGAACCGGTTCAGCGGCAACCTCGCGTACGACGTGGATCCGGTCTGCGGGGGCGGCGGAAGCGTCGACGTGGGAGCCGGCAACGCCTTCCTGGGCCCCGCCGAACCTCGCCGTAGCTGCGACTAAGTGCTAGCGTTCGCGGGTCGATGCCCGAGCCAGCACGCGAGCGGCGCCACCGCCGGCGCCCCGACCTGCGCAAGCTGATGTTCGTGCTGCCCAACCTGTTCACGGTGAGCAGCATCTTCTGCGGGGTCTACTCGATCATGCTGTCGGCGGGAGAGGCCACCGGCGACAACTTCTACCGGGCGGCGATCGCCATCTTCTTCGGCAATTTCTTCGACGCGTTCGACGGGCGCGTCGCGCGGCTGACCAAGACACAGAGCGAATTCGGGGTCGAGCTGGACAGCCTGGCGGACGTGATCACGTTCGGCGTGGCGCCGGCCATCCTGGTCTACAAATGGTCGCTGTACGAGCTGGGCCTTTTCGGCATCGCCATCGCGGGAATCTACGCCGCCAGCGGCGCCATCCGCCTGGCGCGCTTCAACGTCCTGGCCCGCTCCGAAGCCGGGGTGCAGCGGTTCTTCGTCGGGCTGCCGATCCCGCTCGCGGCCGGCACCCTGGTGTCGCTGGTCATCGCGCTGCAGAACCAGCGTTCCGCGGACAGCCTGGCCGCCTGGCCCATCGCGGGGGTGGTGCTGGTCCTCGCCTTCTTGATGGTGTCGACCATCCGGTACCGCACGTTCAAGGATGCGGGCCTCAATCCGCGCACCTTCCTCGTCTTCCTGCTGGTGATCGCGGTGGGCGTGGTGGTGTCGTACCGGGGCCGGCCGTCCTTGGTGCTGCTCGTCTATTTCTCCTTCTACATCCTCCTCGGGCTGGCGGAAGAGCTGCTGTTCGGGCGTCGCCGCCGCGCCGCCGCCCGGGCGCACGGGCCGACCATTGCGCCGGTCGGCCCCGAATCGGATCCGGAGGAGCCCCTCCTGCCCGCCGAGGAAGACGACGTCGGCCTGGAAGGCACGCCGGCGGCCGCCGGGGCCGGCGGCGACGACGAGCAGGACGCTTGAGCTCCCCGCCCCCGCCGGCGGCAGAGAGTGCGGCGCCGACCGACCCCGCCGCTCCGCAGGTCGTCCGCAAGCCGCGCCGGTTGCCCGGCGACCGGGGTCCGGCGCCGCTGCTCGCGCTGACCTGGGCGACGTTCTTCGGGGCGGGCTATGCTCCTTTCGCTCCCGGCACCGCCGGGACCGCGGCCGCCGTCCCGCTCTGGTGGCTGCTCTCGCACCTCTCGTGGCCCTTCTACCTGCTCGCCACCGCTGCCGTCGCGCTGACTGGAATCGCCGCCGCGGAGCGGGCGGGGCGTTACTACGGCGTGGCGGACTCCGGGCACATCGTCATCGACGAAGTGGCTGGTTATCTGGTGACCATGTCATTCCTCCCCCGCGGCATCCTCCCGGCGCTGGCCGGCTTCGTGCTGTTCCGCCTCTTCGACGTGGTCAAGCCACCTCCTGCCCGCTTCTTCGACCGCGATCCGCGCTGGAAGAACGGCTTCGGAGTCGTGCTGGACGACCTGGCGGCCGGCGTGTGGGCCTGGGCCGGGACCTGGCTGGTCCAGCTGGCGGCCTCGCGCCTGGGGTGGACATGACCGTTCCTCCGATCGTGGAGTTCGTCGTCACGGGCGACGAGGTGATGCGCGGCACGATCGCGGACACCAACACCGCCTGGACGGCCGCGCGCCTGTACCCGCTGGGCCTTTCGCTCCGGCGCACTGTGGTGGTGGGAGATCGCGGCGAGGACATCCGCCGCGCGCTCCTCGAGGCCAGCGTCCGGGCGGACTTCTGCATCGTGTCGGGCGGGCTGGGACCCACTTCCGACGACCTGACCGTGGAATGCGCCGCGCAGGCGGCCGGCGTCGGGCTGCGGCTCGACGAAGGATGGCTGCAGCGGCTGCGGGAGCGGTGGGCCGCGCGCCGGCGCGAGCCGATGCCCAAGAACAACGAGCGCCAGGCCTTCCTGCCCGAGGGCGCGGAGATGCTGGGGAATCCGGATGGCAGCGCGCCCGCCTTCGCGCTGCGCATCGATCGCTGCACCTTCTTCTTCCTGCCGGGCGTGCCCCGCGAGTACCAGCGCATCTTGAAC
>DATFTN010000030.1:0-23769 GCA_035261845.1 Myxococcales bacterium
GTGAACCTGGGTCGGAACAAGGACACCCCCAACGAGCGCGCGGCCGACGATTACGTAGCCGCTTTCCGCGCGCTGGCTCCGCACGCCGACTACGCCGCGATCAACGTGTCCAGCCCGAACACACCCGGGCTCCGGGCGCTGCAGGCGGCGGGTGAGCTGCGGTCCCTGGTCGAGGCGGTGGCCCGGGCGCGAGACGAGCTGCACCGAGCGAGCGGGCGGCGCGTGCCGCTCTTGGTGAAGTTGTCGCCTGACGAGCCGCCCGACCGCCTCGACGCGGTGGCGGACGCGGCCGTCTCCGGGGGAGCGGACGGGCTCATCGCCACCAACACCACCCTCTCCCGGGAGGGCGTCGCCGGCCACCCGAGGGCGGGCGAGGAGGGCGGTCTCTCCGGCGAGCCATTGCGGGAGGCCGCCGAGCGCGCCTGCGCCCGCCTCTTCCTGCGGGTGGGGGACCGGGCCCCCATCGTCGGGGTAGGCGGCATCGCCACCGCCGACGACGCCTACCGGCGCATCCGGGCGGGTGCGAGCCTTTTGCAACTGTACACGGCGTTGATCTACCAAGGGCCTTTCACGGCTAGCGAAATCCTGGAGGGGCTGGGGCGGCTCCTGGAGCGCGACGGGCTGTCGCTCGGCCGGGCTGTCGGGATCGATGCAAAGCAGTACGTAGAGAAGGACCGCCCGCCTGCACGGGCGCCTTCCAAGACCTGGCTTCCTTTGGAGTAAAGCGCGTCAGCCCGACCTCGGCGGCCTGGCTCGTTCACGCTTCCGAAGGCGCCCTAGACGGGGACCCGCTCGGGTTCCACGTCGAGATCCTGGGCGCGTTGCTCGAGCGGTCCGGCAGCGAGGCGGAACGCAGCCATCACCGAAAGGCCGAGCACGAATCCGACCAGGATGTCCAGGATGTAGTGGTGGTCGAGGTAGACGGCGCTGAGGCAGACGAGAAAGAGGTACACGCCCGCCACGATACGGAAGCGCGGCAGCCGCCAGCCGTAGAGCAGCGCCAGCATCGGGTAGACGACGTGCAGGCTGGGGATGGCGCCGAACACGTCAGCGCTCTTTCCGTAGAAGCTGGCCATGACCGGCAAGCCCACCAGCTGGTCGAAGCGGGCCGCGCCGGCGGCCGAGGCGCGCACGCTCAAGTCCGCGGTAAAGCCGTGGGCGGCGACGTACCAGGGCGGGGCGGCCGGGTAGATGTAGTAGAGGCTGAAGCCGACCAGGTTGGACACGAAGAACACCCAGGTGAAGCGCACCGCGCGCCGCTCGTGCCCGCGGAAGAGCAGATAGATAGACAGCACGACCGATTCGCCGATGAAGAAGAAAGGCGTGTAGGACAGCCCGCAAACGAAATCGAGGAACCGGCTGGTGTGGCGCTGGAACCACTCGTTCGGCGTGAGCAGCCCGGCCGCGGTGTGGATGCCGAACAGCTTGAGATCGAAGTTGTACGGCTCGTGCAGGTGGATCACCGGCGAGCGGATGTAGTCCTCGTACCAGCGCATCGAGTCGTAGACGAGCCCGTAGAGCAAGAACGGCATCCCCACCCGGGCCAGGCGGCGCGAGCCGTCGCTCCACAGCGCGAGGCAAAGGAAGATCCCGACCGCGACGAAGTGCTCCGGTCCCGGTCCGCCCAGCACGGTGACCAGCGCCAGGTACACCGCGCAGAGCGCGGGCACTCCCAGCGAGAAGAAGCGGGGCGCGCGGCGCAGCTGCTCGATGCGCTCGCGCATCGGCAAGAACCGGATCACCCTTGCGCCTCGCGACGGGGAAGGTCGGTCTGCACCAGCGGCTCCCCGGCCGGGACTTGCTGGAGCAAGGCCTCGGCCACGGCGCGGCGCCGGTCGCGCCAGGCGAGGACCGCGGGCAGCGCGAACAGGGCCGCCGACAGGCAGGTCAGCTCGCCGATCACGGCCGTCAGCCCGAAGGACTGGATCGCCATGCTGTCGGCGGTGACCAGGGCGGCGTAGCCGATGATCGTCGTGGCCGAGCAGAGGGTGACCGCGCCGCCGGACGCAGTGAGCGATTCCAGGACCCCCGAGGACTGGCGGTAGCGCTGGTAGAAGTTCACGGCGTAATCGACGCCGATCCCGAAGGTGATCGGCAGCACCGCGAAGTTGACGAAGTTGAGCCTGAGCCCCAGCGCGCCCAGCGCGCCGAACATCCACAAGACGCCGAGGCAGAGCGAGGCCACCACCCAAGCGGAGTCGCGGATCGACCGCATCACCAGGATGGTCAGCGCCGCCACCGCCAGGAAGCTGAGCCCCGCGGCGAATCCGCCCTCCCGGGTGATCGAGTCCACGATGTCGCTGGTCAACACGATCTGGCCGGCGATGAGGGCCTTGGGATCGACCTTCACGGCGGTCTGCCGCACCAGCTTCGCGTGCTCGATCTGCGCTTTGCCGTGGCGCGCGTCGGTGGCCAGCGTGGGATAGACCAACACCAGGCGACCCGCCCTCCCGTCCTTCTCCTGGAAAGGCAGCTTCAGCCGGTGCGGCACGCCGGCCAGCGTGATCGGCTTGAGCTGGGTCCGCTCGCGAAGCCGGAGGAACGTCGACCGCAGGTCTTGCGGCAGGGCGCGGACGATCCGCTCGTCCACCAGGCCCTCCGTCCCCCGCGGCGGCGCCACCAGGCGGAAGATCTCGCGCAACAGTTGGATCTTGCGCGGCTGCTCGTCGGGCACCAGCCCCTGCATCGTCGCCACGGAGTCGATGGTTCCCTCGGGCTGCCCTTCGCGCACCTCCTCGATCGCGGCGGCGACCGCCTGGGCCTTCTGGGGCGAATCGGTCAGCACCACGGTCGGCGTCTGGTAGGACTGGAGCACGGCGTCCACGTGGGAGTCCCAGTACGCCGCGCCGTCGGTCAGCCCCTTGCGGCTGCCGAGCTGGCGGAAGTCGTACTGGATCGGCTGCTGCACGAACCGCCAGGTGCCCCAGGCCGCCGCCGCCACGATCGCGGCGGAAACGATCGTCACCCGGCCGGTGTGCCGGGTCAGCGCCGCCGCGTAAGGGCCCGCCACCCACCCCGTGACGCTCTTCTTCTCGCGCAGCGGCCGCACCCGCTCGGCGAGGACGATGAGCGGCGGCATCAAGAGATAGGTGGTCACCCAGCACAGCAGCATCCCGGCCGTGCCGATGAAGCCGAACTGGTTGAACCCGCGAAAGCTCACCGCTCCCAGCGATCCGTAGCTAGCCGCCGCGGCCGCGCTCGCCGCGAAGGTCGCCACCCAGGTCGTCTTCAGGGCGCAGGGCAGCGCCTGCGCCACTTCGCTGCCGCGGCGGCGCTCTTCGAAGTAGCGCGCCAGCAGGATGATCCCGGCGTTGATCCCGTTGCCGACGATGATGCTGCCCAGGAAGGCGGTGTTCGGGTTCAGATAGTGGATGACCCACCGGGAGAGCGCGAAGGTAGCCGCCACGCCGGTGAAGAGCGGCAGCACCAGGAGCGGGATGGAACGCCAGCTCCGGTAGTACAGCACCAGCACGGCCGAGACCGCGGTCAGGACCAGGATGCCGGAGACGAGCAGGTCGCGGACGAGGTTCTCCTGGTTCTCGAGCAGCATGCGGACCTCGCCGCCGTAGCCGACCCGCATGCTGGGGTGGAAGCTGCGCGGATTGAGGGCCTTCACCGCGCCGTTCACGGCCGCGAACAAGCGCTGATTGTCCGCCAGGCTGATCGCCGCGCCGGGAGGGTAGACCTGCAGCACCAGCGTCTGCCCGCCTTCGCCGGCCAGGTACCCGTCGATGAAGTGGTCGAGGCGGCCGAAGCCCGACCGGACGCGCATCAGGGCGTCCTCCAGCGCGGGGCTTTGGTCGGGCTGCTTCGGCTCGTCCTCGCCGAGATCGACCACCAGCGGATTGGCCGTCCGCTTCGCCGAGGCGATGCGTTCGCGGAGCATGGTGTGGATGTCTTCCAGGTCCTTCACGTCGGCGTACAGCGCTCCGTGAGCGTCGAAGAACTCCTTCTCCTCGTCGATGCGCCAGAAGATCCGCGCCACCAGGTCGGGAGGGAGCTTCGACAAGCGCGCGGCCAGCGCGTCGACGAAGCGCTCGCCCGACCTGAGATCGCCGGTGCGCACCACCACCGCCAGGGAAGCGAGCCCGCCCACCCGGCGCTCCAACTCCTGGAGGGCCACCGCGGAAGGCGCGCCGTGGGGCAACAGCTCGCGCAAGTCGGTGCGCAAGTCGCCGTAGAGGCGGACCGCGAAGGGCACGGTGCCGGCGAACACCACTGCTCCGGCGGCGATGATCAGCCAGGGGCGGAGCAGGGCGAGCGCGGCGTAGCGCTCCCACAGCCGGTCCCCTCGCCGCCGGGATGGAATGGGCTGCACGCGGTCCAAGATGTTCCCTGTTATCCCGCCCCGTGGCGGCCCGCCACAATCGAGATCGCCTCGCGCAGCAGGGCGAGGCCAGCCAGACCCACGTCCCTCTCGATCGTCAGCGCGGGCTGCAGCCGGATCGCGTGCGTGTAGCTCATGGCCAACAGGCCGCGGCGCAGACCTTCCTGGAAGATCTCCTCGCAAAGCTTGCGGGGCAATGGCTCTTTGGTCCCACGGTCGGCCACCAGCTCCACGGCCAGGAACAAGCCCTCGCCGCGCACGTCGCCCACCCAGCGCAGGTGGTCGGGCCAGGTCTGAAGCTCGGCGAGCATCGCGGCTCCCACGCTCCGCACGTTCGCGAGCACGTTCTCCCGTTGCAGCGTCCGCACCGAGGCGAGCGCGGCGGCGGCCGCCAGCGGGTTGCCCCCGTAGCTGGAGGAGGAGCCGCTCGGGTTCGCCCAGGGCTTCGCCTGCGACAGCTCGTTCCTGGCCGCCACGCCGCTGATCGGGAACCCCGACCCGAATCCCTTGCCCAGGGCGATCGCGTCGGGGGTGACGCCGCTCCGCTCGCAAGCGAACCACCGGCCGGTGCGGCCGAACCCGGTGATCATCTCGTCGGCAATGAACACGGCGCCGGCCTCGCGGGCGATGTCCTGCGCCCGCTGCAGGAACTCGGGTGGGGGAATCACGTTCCCCGCGGTGCCCTGCATCGGCTCCACGATGAGGGCGGCGACCTGCCCGGTGCTCTGGTGGAGGAGCTGCTCGCGCGCCAGGTCGGCGCAGGCGACCCCGCAGGACGGGTAGGTCAGCTTCAAGGGGCAGCGGTAGCAGTTCGCGTAGGGCAGCACGTGCCCCGGAGGAACCGGTCCATAGGTGCGCTGGTTGCCGGAGCCGTTCACCGCCAGGGCGCCCATCGTCTTCCCGTGGAATCCGCCCCAGAAGCCGACCAGCTCATGCTTGCCGGTCGCGTTCTTGGCCAGGCGGAAGGCGCTCTCCACGGCTTCGGCGCCGCTGGAGTAGAGCTGCACGCGGTCGACGCCCGAAGGCAAGAGCTTCGCCACCTCGTCGATCAGCTCCGCTCGCGGGGCGCTGGTGAAGCTGCCCACGGTGATCTTCTCGATCTGCGCGTGCAGGGCTTCCTTGTAGGCGGGGTGACCGTGTCCCAGCGCGTTCACGCCGATGCCGCCGATCAGGTCGACGTACCGGTTGCCGTCCACGTCCTCCACCACCGACCCCTGCCCGCGCTCGACGGCGATGCCGCTCATCAGCGCGAATCCCTGCAACCCCGGCGCGAGATGCTGCTGTTCCTTGCGCACGATCTCCCGGCTCTTCGGGCCGGGGACCGGAGTTTCGATGTGGGGCGCGGTGAGCTTCACGCCGACCTCTCCTGTAGGAAGCCCCATGGGCTTCGATTCCCGACTCTCATCGGCAGTGCGCGGGCACCTCTACACTGCCTCATCCATGTCAGCAACGTGCCACGACCCCCCGAATTGCCAGCTCCGGTGCGATCTCTACTGCGGACGCACCCCCGGGACGGGCCGGTCAGCCTCGCGGCCGGTCATCACCAAGGACAGAGTTGCTAGAACTGCGCGAGCTGCGATGGCGGATTGGCGTAGGCGAATTCGGAGAGCGCGGTGCCGCTGCGGTGATCGGATGGGGAGCCGGGCCGATCGATGCGCAGGTCGTAGCGGTTCTCGTACGTGTACGTCATCGGGGCGGCCATGATGCTGACCAGGAACCGCGAGAGCGGGCTCATCTCGCCCAGCACGTCCTCCTTGTAGAGGAGTCGCTTGGCGTCGATGGTCACCGTCACCTTCTCGCCCAACGCGCCCTTGGCCGAAGCGACCACCCGCTGGGGGACGTCGTACTCGAACCGACCGCCCGTCTCGCGGCGGGGCCGCTGGAAGGACAGCTTCACCTCGCTGGAGCGCACCTCTGTCTGGCCGTCCCGGCTGGTGTAGAGCCAGCCCTGCGGCGCGACCCGCGACCCTTCGGGCGGGATCAGCACCGCGAGCGCCATGGCAGCGCCCGCGTCAAACGCCTCCATCCGGTACCAGAGCGAGGCCGACTTGTACGCCGGCACGGTGCTGTAAGAGGTGTCCGCGTAGCAGAAGCCGCGCACGCGCCGGCCGCCCCGGTCCGAGCTCCAGACCGTTCCGTCGAACGTGCTGCGCAGCGCGAAGATCGTCTGGTCGAACACCGCCCGCCCGCCCGCGTCGAAAGTGACCCGACCGCCTCCCGGTCGCACCGCCTGCGTCTGGGGCTGCACGGTCGCGTCGATGACCAGCTTCCTTCCCGCGAAGTGCACGTGGTGGCTGGCATCGGGCCCCATGGTGAGGCTGTGCCCGCCCATCTCGATGGCGCCCTCGGGGAGCACGCGCCACTGGCCCGACTCGAACGCCTCCGCGTCCTCGAAGGTCTTGCCGTCCGGTGCCACCAGCACGGCCCGGGCCGCCGCCCCGCCGTGCCCCTCCAGGCCCGCGTTGCTGATCAGGAACTGCACCCGCGCGAATGAGCCGTCCTCGACCTGGAAGAGGAACGAGTAGCTCTCCGAATAGAACGCCTCCGGCAGCAGCTTGGGCAGGAAGCTGGACTGGGTGACCTTGGCGCCGTCGTCGGCGTGGGTGGAGAAGCCGTGCACGCCCTCCTCGGCGAACGGCATCCCGTAGGCGACGAAGAGCACCGCCACCGCGGCAGTGGCCGAGGCGAGCGCGCCCATCAGCGCCCAGCCCGGCCGCGAGCGGTGCGCCCCGTGCCGGAAGACGAAGTGGCGGTGGAGCGGCAGGTTCCACCCCACGCCCACCAGGATGCCGACCAGCGCGGCAGCGACCAGCGGGTTCCAATGCAAGCCGTCGGTCAGGAGCACCACGCCCAGCGTGTTGAGCAGCAGCGAAGTGAGCGAGATCGCGGCGTAGCGGGGCATCTCGTGCCACACCGACTCGCCCTGGGTGCGGAACGTCCACAGTTTGTTCACCGTGAAGTTCGTGATCGCGCCGAGCAGCGCGCCCAGGGCCCGGGAGCTGCCCGTATACACACCGGCCAATTCGACCAGCACGGTGAATGTGCCGTAATCGACCAGGGTCGCGATCACCGAGGCCACCCAGGCGCGCCCCATCCAGCCATTGAGCGGATCGGCGCCGGGCACAGGCATGGGTTTCGGGGCCTCGCGCTTGCGCAGCTCCCGGTGGACGTAGGCGAAGCGCCGCAGCGCGGTGACGTTGGCGGTCACCGCCACCAGGACCAGCGTGGCGAGCAGCAAGTGGTAGACCGGATGGACGGCGCCCTGTTCCAGCACCCGGGAGAGGACCGGCGCGAGCATGCCGGCGATCCCGATGTACATCGCGCGCTCGCCGCGGTTCATCGCCCCCATGCGCGCGTCGATGCCGCTGATCTCGCCCTTGGCCCGCGCGTACGAGACGAGCAACGCGCCGCCCATGGACGCGATGGCCAGCCAGAAGCCCGGCGGATAGTTCCTGTAGTACGCGGCGATGCCCGCGAAGGTGGCGATCTCCGCGTACCGATCCACGGCGGCGTCGATCAGCTCGCCCGCGTCGGACGCCGTCCCCCGGGTGCGCGCCACCATTCCATCCAGCGCGTCGAGGATGGCGCAGAGGATCACCAATCCGCCGCCCACCGCCGGCCGCCCTACCGCGAACGCGGCCGCTCCGGCGACGCTGCAGCCCAGCGAGGCCGCGGTCAGCTGGTTCGGGGTCACTCCCAGCGCCAGCGCGCCGCGTTCGAGCGGCGCGAAGCACCAGTACCCGAACTCGATCAGGAACCGGCCCAGGAAGAAGCTGCCAGGCTCTTTCCGGGCCCGCTCGTGCTCGAAACGACCCACCACGGCCACACGGACGCCATATGCGGCGAGCAGTACGGCGGCGCAGGCGGCGAAATAGAGGACCAGCGTCAGCCTCCGGACGAATCCCCGGCGCGGGGCGCTGCCGGCGAACGTACAAATTTAATCATGGGGCAAGCAGTCCCCGGACGCCCGCCCGTCGGGCAGCCAGGTGCGCGCTTCAAGTATCGAATTTGCGCCACTTTTGCAACATCGCATCGAAAGGGACCTGCCTTGGTGCGATGCGCTCACACATCGGTCAAGGAGGTAGGACCAGCAGGACCAGGGGAAGGCCACGGCCGTACGTGCCGATCACGTCCTCGAGCGGTTCGGCGCGCAGGGACAACATCGCCTCGGGCCCCCCGTCGAGGTTGACGGCGTCGGCCGCGGCGAGCGCCTCCGCCAGCCAGCGGGCGACGTCGCGCCGGATCGCGGGCCACTGCGAGGCGAAGAAGAGGATACGCCCGTCGCGGAGCTGTCCGATCGCGGCCGTGCGGCTGGACTCCGCGCAGTAATGAGGTCCGGCGCACACCGGCGCGCCGCCGCGCACCAGCGCGGGGAAGCTCTTCAGCGCTTCGCTCCACTGCTCGGCGTGGAAGTCGGGCGGGGCGAAGAAACGGGGCGCGCGCGATGCTTCCGCGGGCGTGCTCTGGGCGAGCGGCTTGCCCTCGCGCTTCTGAGCGCCGAACCACAGCGCGTCCTGGCGCAGGCAGCCGGCGCCTTTCACCCGCCGGCCTTCCTGCACGATCTCGCAAGTGGGCCGGACTTCCCCTCCGTCCGCCGAATAGAACGAGCCGTTGGCGATCGCGATGGCGGCCGGGTAGCGCTGCCGCCAGTCCGCCAAAGTGGGCTTCTGCGCGTCGAAGCGCACGGCGAAATGCGCTTTTTGCGGGTCGACGAGCAGCACCTTGGCCGCCCAGTTCGCGTCGCCCCCCAGGTCGGCCGCGGTGGCGGTCGTGACTCCCGGCGCAACCTCGCGCCAGGGTGCCTGGAGCGGCGCGGCCACGGACCACAGGAGCGAGAGCGCCGCGAGGGTCATCCCATCCGCTTCTTGCGCCGGGGCTCGCGGCGGCGCTGCGTGGAGGGGAACACCTCGTGCGACGCCACCGCCGCCTGGGCTTCCGGAGCCGCCGCCTTTCGCGCCAGGGCCATGAACCGCTCCTGGCTGCGCAGCGGCGTGACCGAGGTGCCGTGGGTGCCGGGCTGGACCCGCTCGTACTGCCCGTCGGCGCGCAGGACGCGGGCCTTGACGTTGTCTCCCAGGGAGGTGCCGAGCACTTCGTCGACGATCCGCTCCTTCACGCTCGCGTCCTCCACCGGGAACGCGATCTCCACCCGCCGCATGAAGTTGCGCTGCATCCAGTCGGCGCTGGAGAGGTAGACCTCGCGCTTGCCCCCCGCCTCGAAGAACCAGATGCGGGAGTGCTCGAGGAACCGGTCGACGACGCTGATCACCTTGATCCGCTCGGACACGCCCGGGATCCCCGGGCGCAGGACGCAGATCCCCCGCACCATCAGGTCGATCTGCACGCCCGCCTGCGACGCCCGGTACAGCGCCTTCAGCACCTCGGGCTCCTGGAGGGAATTCATCTTGGCGACGATGCGGCCCCGGCCGGTGTCCTTGGCGATCTGCGCCTCGCGCTCGATCAGCTCCAGGACCACCGACTTGAGGTTCAGGGGCGCCACCCGGAACTTCTTCCAGGTGGAGGGCTTGGAGTAGCCGGTGAGCAGGTTGAAGAGCGAGGTCGCGTCGGCGCCGAAGTCCTCGCGCGCGGTGAAGATGGACAGGTCCTCGTAGATGCGCGCGGTCACCGGGTTGTAGTTGCCCGTTCCCAGGTGCACGTACCGGCGCAGCCCGCCCGCCTCGCGCCGCACCACCAGGGCCACCTTGGAATGCGTCTTGTACCCGATCAGCCCGTAGACCACGTGCACGCCGGCCTGCTCCAGCGCACGCGCCCAAAGGATGTTCGCCTCTTCGTCCATGCGGGCCTTCAGCTCGACCAGCGCGGTGACCTGCTTGCCGTTCTCCGCCGCGCGCTGCAGCGCCCGCACGACGGGTGAATCCTTCCCGGTGCGGTACAGCGTCATCTTGATGGCCAGGACGGCGGGGTCGTCGGCTGCCGCTTCGATGAGGCCGACCACCGGATCGAAGGACTCGTAGGGGTGGTGCAGGAGGACGTCGCGCTCGCGGATGAGCCGGAACAGGTCGCGCTCCGCGTCGCCCAGCTGCGGGGGCACCACCGGCGTGAACGGCTCGTCGTGCAGCTCCTTCTGCTCGAGCCGGCCGAGAAGCGGAAGCAGATCGGGGATGTTCAGCGGCCCCTCCGGCCGATACACGTCGCCCGCGCCGATTTTCAGCGCGCGCACCAGGTAGTCGACCATCTGCTGCTCGGCGCCGGCGGCGATTTCCAGGCGGACCGCGCTGCCGCGGTCGCGGCGGCGGACCTCCCGCTCGATGGTGACGAGCAGGTCCTCCGCCTCTTCCTCGTCGATGCTGAGGTCCCAGTTGCGGGTCACGCGGAAGGGCCAGCACCCGTCGATTGGCATGCCCGGGAAGAGCTGCGCTACGTGCCGGGCGATGACGTCCTCTAGCAATGCGAAGCAGCGGCCGTGGTCGGGCACCTCGACCAGGCGCGGCAGCACGCTGGGCACTGGAACCACGCCGTAGCGGAGTCGCGCTCCGGGGGAGCCTGGACCGAAGCGGACGGCCAGGTTCAGCGACTTGTTCCGCAAGTGGGGGAAGGGGTGGCCAGGATCGAGCGCGATGGGAGTGAGGACCGGGAACACCTCGCGCCAGAAGTAATCGTTGACGAACGACTCGGCCCCGCCGGAGAGCTGCTGTGGACCCAAGAACCTTACGCCCGCGCGCTCCAGGTTGGGCAGCACGTCCGCGAGCAGGGCCCGGTACTGGCGCGCCACCATCTCGTGGGCGCGGACGCTGATCGCCTGCAGCTGTTCCCCCGGGGACAGCGCGTCGGGCCCGGACTCCTCCACGTGCCCGGAAAGCTGAGACTTCAGTCCCGCCACCCGGATCATGAAGAACTCGTCGAGGTTGCTGCTGGTGATGGCGAGGAACTTCAGCCGTTCCAGGGCGGGCACCGCTGGATCGCAGGCTTCCTCGAGGACCCGCTCGTTGAAGGCAAGCCAGGACAGCTCCCGGTTGATGAACCACCGCGAGTCCGAGAGCGACTGGAGTGGCGCGACCGGCTCGGGCGGCGGCACCACCGAAAGAGCCGCCGGCAATGCAGGAGCCGCCGGTAATGCAGGAGTCGGCTGGCCGGCCGCAGTCTGGGTGCCGGCCAGTGACGATGTAGGTGCGCCGTCCATGCCTCGACTGTACATGTGTCCCCCGACTCTTGCGAGCATGCTTGACACGACGCCGCATCGCGTTATATGCGGGTCACGCAACGCGTCACGGGAGGTTCGTCGATGTTCACGTCGGAGCAGGTGAAGCAAGCGTTCGGCACGGCACAGGCGAAGGCGGCCGCCAAGGCGAAGGAGTTCGAGGCGGAGGCCCGCAAGGTGCTCGAGGCGCTCGGCGACCGCGCCCAGGCCGAGCTGAAGGTCCTGATCTCGACCGCCAGGTCCGACACGCGGGATCGGATCGCGGAGCTTGGCGCCGAGTTGGAGAAGCTCGGCCGCAAGGTGCAGGAGCTAGCTCGCACGCCGGCGGCCGCGTCGAAGGATTCGCAGGCGGCCGAATCGGGCCCCAACGGGGCCCAGCCCCCTGTCAACTGAGCGGTCGCACAGCGGCGCTGTCCGCCCCACAGCGGTCCTTGTCCACCTTCACGGGCAGCCGCTAGCTTCCCCGGTTGCTCGGGGCGCGCCGCCCCGGGCTCGAGGCGGGGTGCAGCATGGGCAACTTGCTCGCAGCCGTTCAGGATTCGGCGTTGCGGTTCCGTCGGGGGAACCCGAACGGATGATCGGCCGCCCGCGCGTCCGGACAATTCTGCTCGTCTGCCTTGGCCTGGTCCTCGCGGGCGCCGCGGCCGACGTGTGGGTCCTGGACCGACCCTTGTTCACCGCGGACCGCAAGCTGAAGGATCAGCCCGCGAGTCTGACGCAGGCGCAGCTGGAGGGGCTGCTCACGCGGGTCGCGCCGGCGCTGCCGGCCGACATCCGGGTCAGGCTCGCCGAGGCGGTCCTCGCCGAGTCGGCGCGTGCCGGATACGACCCGCTCTTCATCCTCGCCCTGGTCAGCGTGGAGAGCCGGTTCCGCCTCAAGGTGGCAAGCGAGCGCGGAGCGTACGGCCTCGTCCAGCTCAAGCCCAGCACCTTCGCCTGGATCAGCGCGCGCGAGCCCGACCTGGGCGGAGAGGACCTCGACGTCGCCGACGATCCGGTGGTCGACGTGCGTCTCGCCATCCGCTACTTCCACTGGCTCGAGCGCAGCTTCCGCACCCGCGACGAGGCGCTCATGGCCTACAACGCCGGTCCCAAGCGCATCAAGCAGTACCGCGGCAGGGTGAAGGACATCCCGGACGTCTACAAGGAGTACCCGCGGCGCATCAAACGCGAGTACGCCCGATTCGTCCGCCTGATGCGCGAGAATGCCGACACGCCCGATTCCGAGGTGCTGCTGGCGCGCGTCCAGCGCTGAGCCGGCCGCCGCCTCGCGGCCCGCGCGCCTCACCTGCGGACACTGCGGCGGGCATTCATCGGCTACACTGCCGCGCGCATGTCGACTGCGTACGTCCTGAGGATCGCGGAGCCGGAGGCGCGCCGCGCGGAGATCTCCTTGGAGGCGGAGACCCGCGGCGCCGCGTCGATGGACGCGCGCCTGCCGGTGTGGACGCCGGGTAGCTATCTGGTCCGGGAGCACCAGCGCCACGTCGACGGCCTGCACGCCGTGGACCAGGACGGGCGAGCGCTGCCGGTGGCCAAGGTGGACAAGCACACCTGGCGCGTCACCACGGCCGGGGCCCGGCGCGTCCGGGTCGAGTACCGGCTGGGATGCTTCGAGCTGACCGTGCGCACCAACCACGTCGATCCGACCCACGCCTTCCTCAATCCGGCGGCGGCGTGCGCGTTCTTCGTCGGACGCGAGGGCGAGCCGTGCGCGGTGCGGACCGAGGCGCCGCCCGAGTGGCGCACCTGGGTGGCCCTCCCTCAGCGCGACGGGGCCTGGCATGCGGAAGACTACGACGAGCTGGCGGACAGCCCGTTCGAGATGGGTCCGCTCACCTCGCACTCGGCCCACACGTTCACCGTGCAGGGCGTCCCGCACGAGCTGGTGGTGTGGGGCCGGGGCGATTTCGAGGGACGGCGGGTAGTCCCCGACGTGGCCAGGATCGGCGAGGCGCTCGCCGCGGTCTTCGGGGAGCTCCCCTTCAAGGACCGCTATCTCCTGCTCTTGTACCTCAACGACAAGGGCCGGGGGGGTCTGGAGCACCGGCGTTCTGCCGCGCTGCTCGTTCCGCGCTTCGCGTTCGTGCAGAAGACCGCTTACGAGGATTTCCTGCTGCTGGTGGCGCACGAGTACTTCCATCTCTGGAACGTCAAGCGCGTGCGCCCGGCGGCGTTCACGCCATACGACTGGACCCGCGAGAACTACACGCGGCTCCTGTGGGCGATGGAAGGGCTGACCAGCACGTACGAGGTCCTCGCGCTGCGCCGGGCGGGGCTGATCACGCCGCAGCGGTTCCTGGAAATCTGGGGCGAGCGCCTGACCACCCTGCAGCGCACTCCGGGCAGGTTGCGGACGCCGCTTTCGCAGGCGTCCTACGACTCCTGGATCAAGCACTACCGGCCCGACGAGAGCACCCCGAACACCACCGTCTCGTACTACCTGAAAGGCAGCGTGGTCGGCTTCCTGCTCGATCTCGAGCTGCGGCGGCGCAGCGGCGGCAAGCGATCCCTCGACGACCTGTTGCGGCTCCTCTTCGAGCGCCACGGGCGGCCGCCGGGTCTGCCCGAGGACGGGGTGGAAAAGGCAGCGCTGGAGCTGGTCCCCGGCCTCGAGGGTTGGTTCGACCGCGCGCTGCGCAGCGCGGAGGAGCTGGATCTGGACGGCGCGATGTCGGGCGTGGGTCTCCGGGCGGTGGTCCGGCCGGCGACCGGGCCGGACGACAAGGGCGGCGCCGAGGCCGGCAAGGAGGCCCCGCAGAACGGCGCTCCGCGCTCCTGGCTCGGGGCCCAGGTGAAGGAGCGGGGCGGGGTGCTCGAAGTGCAGTCGGTCCTGGAAGGTTCTCCGGCGCAGCATGCCGGCCTGGCCGCCGGGGACGAGATCGTGGCGCTGGACGGCTTCCGCACCGACTTGAAACAGCGCCTTGGGCGCGCGCCTCCGGGACAGCAGGTGCGGCTGGGGCTCTTCCGCATGGACGAGCTCGTCGATGTCCCCGTTCAGCTGGCAGCCGCCCCCCGCGACACCGTGGTCCTGACCCCCGATCCCCGAGCCACCGACCAGCAAATCCGGCTCCGCACTTCCTGGCTCGGCTCCCCCTGGCCCGACCAGCCGGTCACGGCAGGCTAGAGCGCGTTGCACCGATCGGATCACGAGGGTAGACAACCGGCCGTGCGGGTCACCGAGATTTTCCAGAGCATCCAGGGGGAGTCGACGCACGCGGGAAAGCCCTGCGTGTTCGTCCGGTTCACCGGCTGCGATCTCCGGTGCCAGTACTGCGACACCGCCTACGCCTTCCACGGCGGCACCGAGATGACCCGGGGCGAGATCCTGGAGCGGGTCGCCGGACACTCCGCAAGGTTCGTCTGCCTCACCGGGGGCGAGCCTTCGCTGCAGAAGGAGCTGCCCGAGCTGGCCCAGGAGCTGCTCGAACGGGGCTACGAGGTCTCGCTGGAAACGCACGGGCAGAGGCCGCTCGACCGCATCCCTCCTGGCGTGAAGAAGATCGTCGATCTCAAGACGCCCGGCTCGGGCGAGCCGCACACCGATTTCCGGGAGCTCGAGCGGCTGGGTCCCGGCGACGAGCTGAAGGTGGTGGTCTGCGACGAGGCGGACTTCCGCTGGGCAGTGGGCGTGATCGACCGGCTCGGCCTGTGGGGTCGCGTCCCGGTGCTGTTCTCACCGAGCTTCGAGCAGGTCGCGCCGAAGGACCTAGCCCGCTGGCTGCTGCAGAGCGGGCGGCCCGCGCGCCTGCAGCTGCAGCTGCACAAGCTGATCTGGGGCGCCGAGGCGCGCGGTGTCTGATCGGGAGCGCCGGTGAAGCGGCCCTGCTACGTGGTGGACGCATTCTCCGACCGCCCTCTGGCCGGTAACTCCGCGGCCGTGGTTCTGGACGCCCGGGACCTCCAGGCGGCTGAGTTGCAGCGCATCGCCGAGGAGCTGGGGCACGCGGAGACCGCCTTCCCGCTGCCCGCCCGCGAGCCCCAGGCCGCGTTCCACCTGCGTTGGTTCACCCCTTTCACCGAGGTGCGCTTCTGCGGCCACGCGACGCTCGCCGCGCTGCACGTCCTCGTCCTGGAGGCGCAGCGCCTCCGGCTGCCGGCGCACGGCACGGCGCGGGTGTCGTTCACCTGCAAGGCCGGCCTGCTCCGCGCGGAGCTGTCCCGTCAGGACGGCAAGCTCCGCGCCGTCTTCGAGACGCCGCCCGCGCAGTTCGCGCGGCAGACGGTCGACGGCGCTCTGCTCGCCGCCTTGAACCTCGTCCCGGAGATGCTCGATCCGGAGCTTCCGCCGCACCGCGCGCTCTCCGAGGAGGGGAACCTCTACCTGTGCCTGCGCGATCGGGAGGCGCTGGCCGGGGTGCGCGGCGACCCCGGCGCTCTACCAGGCCTGGCCCGGCGACTGGGCGTGGTCGGATTCGTCCCGTTCGTCCGCTCCCCGAAGCCTGGAGTGGACGCGGCGCTGCGCGCCGTCTTTGCCGACTACGGGGTGGTCGAAGATCCGGTGACCGGCAGCGCCTCGGGCCACCTCGCGCTTCTCCTGCAGCAGCTCGCCCGTGCCCAGGTGCCGCGCAAGCTCCTCTTCACCCAGGGCGACGAGCTGGGCCGCCCCGGCCGCATCGAAATCGAGCTCCGCCCCGAATCTTCCCCATCCGATCTGCGCGCCTGGATCACCGGCCCCGCCACCATCCTCCTCCGCGGCGAACTGGATCTGTAATGACCAAGAACATTTCACGCAGAGGGCGCGGAGGAAAGGGAGATCGCAGAGGTTCCTTTCGTTTGAAAACCGCAAGCTCCTCCGCGCTCTCCCTCTCCTCCCCTCCTCCGCGTGAAACGGTCGTAGTCGTTCGCAGGGCCGGTTCGGCTCTCCAACGGGAGTTGAGGGATGTTCATAGCGAGGAGGATGGGAGGAAGCTGGACCTGGAGAGGGCGGGGGTGAAGGGACTGAGGTATCCGATCTGCGTGCTGGATCGGGCGAACGGGCAGCAGCACACGGTGGCGGAAATCGACATGAGCGTGTCGCTCCCGCACCGGCGGCGCGGAGCGCACATGAGCCGGTTCGTCGAGCTGCTCAACCGCCACCGCCGCGAGATCGACATCCGCCGCTTCCGCGCTCTCTGCGCCGAGCTGCGCCGAGACCACGACGCCAGCGCGGCCCACGTGACCGTGCGCTTTCCCTACTTCATCGAGAAGACCGCCCCGGTCAGCGGCGCGAAAGGCCTGGTCGACTACTCGTGCACCTACGGCGCCAGCGTGACCGCGAGCGCCGACGAGCTGTGGGTAGCGGTCGAGGTGCCGGTGACCAGCCTCTGCCCATGCAGCAAGGCGATCAGCCGCCGCGGAGCGCACAACCAGCGCAGCATCGTCCGGGTGAAGGTCTGGTTCGCGCGCTTCTTCTGGCTGGAGGACCTCATCGCGCTGGTCGAGGAGTGCGCCTCGTGCGATCTCTATGCGGTCCTCAAGCGCCCGGACGAGAAGTGGGTCACCGAGCGCGCCTACCAGAGGCCGCGGTTCGTGGAGGACCTGGTCCGCGAGGTGGGCACGCGCCTGCGACGGGACCGGAACTTCCCCCGCTGGGAGGTCGAGGCCGAGAGCTTCGAATCCATCCACGCGCACAACGCGTCCGCGCGCTTGTCCTACCCCCACGCACACGGCGGAATTACCGGAGAATCTTGACCCCACCGGCGTTTGCAGCGACGCTCCCCGCATGACGCCGACCCTTCTGCTCGCTGCGTCCGTCTTCCTGAACGGGGTGAACATCGACGGAGTGCGCGGGCAGAGCTTCGAGAAGTGCCGCGCGGTGCGCATCGACGACAAGGGCAACGTCCAACTGGACTGCCCGGGGTACCAGGCGGAGAGCGCGGGCGGGTCCGGGTCGGCGGCCGTGGTGCTTCCGAGCATTCCGGTGGCCGGGGCGAGCTTCGCGCCCACCAGTCTGGCCAAGCACTACTTCCTGGTCACCGAGCAGAACGACGGCGCCGCCGCCCAGTACGACATCGACGTCTACGTCAACTCCAAATGGGTGCGGAAGGTCCGCAGCGGAGACGAGCAGATCGTCCTGGACATCACCAAGTTCCTCTTGCCGGGCGCGAACAAGGTCCTCTTCGCGGCCACCAAGCGCGCCCAGAAGGCGGGCGCGGCGAGCAGCTTCGTGCGGTTCATCGTCGGCGAAGGCGAGTCGTCGGGAGCGCAGATCCTGATCGACAACCCGCTGCTCGAGTGCAAGCGGACCGCGGCCGAGACCGACAACGTGAACGAGGAGTTCACGGTGCAGGCGCGCTGATGCTCCGGGAGGATCCCGACCGGACGTACGTGCAGGCCCGGCGCGAGGACATCATTACGATCTACGAGTCCGCCAACCAGCCGTTGGTGCAGATCCCCGGGCGCGCCGCGCAGGCGGCGCAGGCGGCCGTCGTCGCCCTGCGCGCAGGGCGCGCCTTCGAGGTCCTGGTCGCGCTCACCTTCGCCGAGTCGAGCGAGAACGTGGTCTATGCCCCGGACGCGGCGGTGCCTCAGTCGCACCTGCAGCAGGCGCTCGACGAGGCGCTCAACTTCGCCGAGAGCATGGGGTTCATCCTGGAGAGCAACTGGGCGGGGCTCGACGTGCGGCAGAAGGACGAGGTGATGAGGCGGATGAGCGCCTTCCAGCCGCCGCAGCCCAAGGAGATCGAGCGGCCTCCCGACCGTCCCAAGGCGGCCGACGCGCTCTCGGCGGTGGCGCGGCTCTTCGCCGCCTTCGCGCTGCTGCTCCTCGCCACGGGCCCGCTGGCTTGCAGCGGAGTGAGCGGCGAGCAGCGCCGCCGGAGCGCCGAGATCCACTACGACCTCGGCACCAACATGCTGCAGAGCGGCGACGTCCAGGGCGCCTTGAGAGAGTATCTGGAGGCGGAGAAGGAGGACGGCGACCTTCCCCAGGCGCACAACGCGCTGGGCCTGCTCTACGCCTACTCCCTTGCCCTCCCGCAGGACGCGGAGGAGCACTTCAAGAAGGCCATCGCGCTGGACAAGGACTTCTCCGAGGCGCGCAACAACCTGGGCTCGTTCTACGTCTCGCGGGGGCGATTCGCCGAGGCCATCCCGCAGTTCGAGCAGGCGCTGGCGAATCCGCTCTACCGCGACCGGGTGATCGGGGAGACCAACCTGGGCTGGGCCCTCTACAAGGCGGGCCAGCCGCA
Source organism: Myxococcales bacterium (assembly GCA_035261845.1). Classification (GTDB taxonomy): domain Bacteria; phylum Myxococcota; class Myxococcia; order Myxococcales; family 40CM-4-68-19; genus VBKO01. Next base: position 18,659 of record DATFTN010000030.1, read on the forward strand.
GAAGGGGATGCGCCGCATCGAGGCCGCCCTGGCGCTCGCGCCCAAGTATTGCCTCGGCTGGCGCCAGCTGGGCACCATCCACGCCGAGCGCGGCGAGCTGCAGGCGGCGGGGGACGCGTTCGGCAAGTACGCGGAGGCGTGCCCGGAGACGGCCGACGCGCACCTCCAATCCGGGAAGATCCTGGCCCGCCAGACGCGGGCCGCCGAGGCCCGGCTCGCATTCCAGCGCTGCGCGGGCACGAAGGACGAGCGCGAATCGAACGTGGCGAAGGAGTGCCAGCGCCTCCTCCGCGAGCTGAACCCCTGACGGGGTAGTGCGGCTACACTGCGGCCGTGGATACGCGCGCCCAGCGGCTGGCGGCGATCGTGCTGCGCACGGTCGCCTACGGCGAGAGCGACGTCATCGTGCACCTCTTGGTCCGCGGGCGGGGCAGGGTGTCGGCCTTCGCCCGGGGCGCGCGGTCCAGCCGGCGCCGGTTCGGGGGCGCGCTCGAGCCGTTCCAACTGGTCGAAGTCTTGCTGGCGGAGCGCAGCGGCCAGGAGCTGTGGATGTTGCGCGAGGCGGCGGTGGCCGAAGCGTACGCCGGCGTGCGCGAGGACCTGCACCGGATCGCCCACGCGGGGTACGCCGCCGAGCTGGCGCACGAGCTGTCGCGCCCCGCGGAGCCCGCCGACGAGCTGTTCGCGCTGGTCGCCGAATTCCTCCACCGGCTGGCCACCGGACCGGCCACCAGCGCCCGGTTGCGTGCGCTGGAGCTGCGCGCCCTGGCCGCGGCGGGGCTCTCGCCGGAGCTCTCCGCTTGCGCCCGCTGCGGCGGGGAAGTGCCGTGGGGGAAGGCGGCCTTCGACGCCGGCGCGGGCGGGCTCGCTTGCGGCCGGTGTGCGCACCCCGGTGCGCTGCTCCTCACCTCCGGAGCGCGCGCCGCGCTCGCCCAGCTGCAGCGCGCAGGATTGTCGGCGGCCGATGCGCCCCTGTCGGCGGACGGCAGCGGCCGCCCGGCCGATCCGCGCGCTTTCGAGGACGCGTGCGTCCAGGCCGCCCGGCCGATGGCCGCGTTCCTCCTGCACCACCTCGGCCGCACGCCTCGCAGCGCGGCCTTCGCGGAGCAGGTGGCCGCTCCACCCTGACGCGACCACCTGCCCCCACCTTGGCCGCGGCGCCGCGCCCCTCAAGCGGCCGCCGCGAGCGCCGATACCTCCCTTGGGAGGTCTGCCATGGCGCGGGTCAGCAATGTCGTGCTGCTCAATCAACACCCGGTCGAGCAGGCGCTGCTGCGCTATTTCCTGTCCAGCGAGGGAGTGGCCTCGAGCTCGCTCAGCCCCCGCGCCGGCCTCGACACGCTGGCCGCGATGGCGCCGGACCTGGTGATCGCCGACGCCGCGGGCACGCACGGCTGCGCGCAGCTCCGCCGGCGCCTGCCCAAGGCGCGCATCGTGGCGCTCGCCGAAGCCGGCGACGTCGAGGGCGCCGACGCCGTGCTCCGCCGGCCGCTCGACTTCCACCGGCTGAACCGCGACCTGCGGCCGCTGCTCGACGCAGGCGACGCCGCCTCCTCCAAGGTCCGGCGGCGCGTCCTCTTGGTCGACGACGACACCGACGTGCTGAAGGTGACGCGCAAGGCGCTGGAAGCGGCGGGTTGCTCGGTCACCTGCATCTCCGATCCCACCAAGGTGCTCCGCACTCCGCCCGGCGACGGCTACGACCTGGTGCTGCTGGATCTCTTGATGCCTGGCGTGGACGGGCTGGAGCTCTGCCAGCTGCTCCGGCGGCGGTACGGCGAGGACCTGCGCATCTGCATCATTACCGCCGCCAACGACCCGGAGAACGTCAAGCGCGCCCAGCAGGTCGGCGCCGACGGCTGGCTCACCAAGCCGATCCGCAAGGCGGAGCTGCTCGCGCTGGTCGGCCTCTCCGAGCGCGGGCCGGAGTCGGAGCGGGGCCCCATCGCGGTGCCGGCGCCGTTCACGCCGCCGCAACCCGGCAAGGCCGCGCGCCCGCCCCACGTCCTGGTGGTCGACGACGACCGCGACGTGCTCGAGTACTGCCGCGCCGTGCTGGCTGGCGCGGGCGCGGTGGTGGACGCGATCCAGGATCCCTCCTCCTTCCGGGAGGTGCTGCCGCCGGGCGGCTCCTACGATCTGGTCCTGATCGACATCTTCATGCCGGGGATGGACGGAATCGAGCTGCTCCGCCGCTTCTCCGCCGACGTCCGCAACTGCGCGTCGAAGCTCTACGTGATCACCGCCGCCGACGACGAAGCCCTGCGCGGGCTGGCGAAGCGCAGCGGCGCCGACGGGTACTTGACCAAGCCGCTCAAGCAGAAGGCGCTGCTCGAGCTGCTCGCGGCCTGAAAGAAACGGGGGAACGATGGCGCGCATCCTGGTGGTCGACGACGATCCGGACATCCGGTTCGTCGCCCGCCTCGCCCTCAAGAGGGGCAAGCACGAGGTCACGGTGGCGGATTCCGGGCGCGCGGCGCTCGCCCACCTCGACTCGGGCGCCGCGTTCGACCTGATCCTCTGCGACCGGATGATGCCCGAGATGAGCGGGGTGGAGACGCTCGCGGAGGTGCGCCGCCGCAGCGCGGACGTCCCCTTCGTGTTCCTCACCGCCAAGGCGCAGAAGGACGAGATCGAGGAAGGTCTGCGCCTGGGTGCCAGCCGCTACCTGACCAAGCCCTTCGAACCCGCCGAGCTGCTCGGCGAAGTGAACAGCATCCTGGCTCGGTGAGCGTGACCCGCCCCATCCCGCTGCCGGGCTCCCGAGCAAAGGCCGCCGGGCCCGCGCGCACCCTGGAGGAGCTGGAGGAGGAGCGCGAGCGCCTGGAGGCCACCGTGCGGGCCCTGCGCGGCGCGCTGCGGGTGGTGGAGAACGTCTCCAGCGCGTTCCAACGGGAACGCATCCTCGCCGCGGTGACCGACGCGCTCACCCGCAGCCTGGGCGCCGCGGCGGCGCGGGTGTGGCTGGTGGGACCCGGCGACAGCTGCAACACCTGCGAGCTGGCCGACCGCTGCCACAACCGCAAGAGCTGCCTGCACCTGGTCGAGCACGGCGGGCTGGGGCCGCTCGACCGTGTCCTGCGGCGGGTGCCGATCGGTGACTTCTCCGTCGGCCGGGTGGCCGCGCAGGGAGGCATGATCACCTCCGACCGGCTCGACCAGGAGCCCGGGCTGGCCGATCCCGACTGGGCTCGCATCGAGCGGCTCAAGTCCTTCGCCGGGTATCCCCTGACCCACGAGGGTCGCCTGGTGGGCGTGGTCGCGATGTGGAGCCGCGACCGGCTGCGGGACGAGGTGCTGGAAGCGCTGCGGATCCTGGCGCGCCACGCCGCCACCGCCATCGCCGGCGCCCAGCTGATCCAGGACGTGCGCGCGGAGAGCGAGAAATCCCAGGCTGCCACCCGGCAGATCGAGGCCCTGGTGCAGGCGTCGCGCAGCGGCATCCTGCTGGTCGACCGGCACTCCCGGGTCGCCTTCGTCAACTCCGCCTTCCGGCGGCTCTTCGGCCTCGACGATCACGAGCTGACCGGCTGGCCGGTGGCTGCGGTGGAGGCGTCGGTGAAGCCGGTGCTGGGCCAGCAAAGGCTGCGCGGCGAGGACCGCGAGCTGGAGGTGCAGCTGCCGGGCGAGCCGAAGCCGCGCGTCCTGCGGGCGTACTCGGCGGACGTGGCCGGGACCACCGGCGAGCCGATCGGGTGGATGGGCGTGTTCGACGACGTGACCCGCGACCGCGAGGTGGACCGGATGAAGACCGAGTTCATCTCCACCGTCTCTCACGAGCTGCGTACCCCGCTCACCAGCATCAAGGCGTCGATGGCGCTCCTGCTCGACGGCAACGCGGGCCTGGACGAGGAGACCGCCGAGCTGGTGCAGGTCTCGAAGCGCAACGCGGACCGCCTGGTCCGGCTGGTGAACGACATCCTCGACGTCAGCAAGATCGAGGCGGGGCGGCTTCAGCTGGACCTGCAAGAGCACGAGATCGCGCCGCTGTGCGCCGAGGCCGTGACGGGGATCGACGGGTTCGCGCAGAAGGTGGGCGTGGCGGTGCGGTCGCGGCTCGACCCCGGACTTCCGCGGGTCCGCGCCGACTGGGATCGGGTGGTGCAGGTGCTCACCAACCTGCTCTCCAACGCGCTCAAGTTCTCGCCCCGCGGGAGCGAGGTGGACCTGGTCGTCTCGCTCCGCCAGGGCGGCGGCGTCGTGTTCGGCGTGCGAGACCGCGGCCCCGGCATCCCGGCCGACTTCCGCGACAAGCTGTTCACCAAGTTCGCCCAGTCCGACCGCGCCAAGCGCGAGCAGGAAGGGACCGGGCTGGGCCTGGCCATCTGCCGCGCGCTGGTCCTGGCGCACGGAGGCGAGATCTGGGTGGACAGCGAGCCCGGTCAGGGCGCGTCGTTTTTCTTCACGCTCCCGGCCGCCACCGGGTAGCCTGGGGACCTCTCATGACCCGTGAAGAACAGGGCGCGCCGCAGGCGGCCGAGGAACCGATCGACCGGGAGCTGCTCGAGCACTACCTCGCCGGGGCGGGCGAGAAGCTCGCCGCTCTCGAGGCGGCGCTGGCCTCGGCCCGGGCGGGCGCCGCGGGCGCGCGGGACGCGTTGCGACGGGCGCTGCACAAGCTGGCCGGCAGCGCTGGGACCTACGGGTTCACCGAGCTGGGCACGCATGCCCGCGATCTGGAGAAGCGCGTGCAGTCGGCGGACGAGCCGCTCGCCGAGGACCTGCTGCTGGACGCGGTCGCCTTCCGCCGCGAGATGGAGGACACCTTCGAGGAGACGCGGGCTAAGCTCGCGGGCGGGCGGCCGACGCCGCTCTCGGCGATCCGGCAGAAGCTGGTGGTCGCGGTGATCGGCGGCGGGCTGGAGGACCCGGTCGGCGAGGAGCAGGCGCACGCCGTGGGAGTGGCGCTGGCCCGCGCCGGGGCGCACTTGGTCTGCGGCGGCCTGGGCGGGTGCATGGCGGCGGCGGCGAAGGGATACCGGGAGGGCAACGGCGAGGGAATCGTGCTGGGCATCCTGCCCGGCGTCTGGCGCCACGAGGCGAACCCCTGGATCGACCTCCCCATCCCCACCGGGGTGGGCGACGCCCAGTCGGCGCTGGTGGCGATGGCC